>PGYH01000047.1 GCA_002839575.1 Methanomicrobiales archaeon HGW-Methanomicrobiales-6 | reverse complement strand
GCAGATCAAGGTGATCCTCAGACAGCTCGATGAAGGGTGGGTCGAGTCGGAGAAGGTGCGGGAGTACCTGGAGCGCTATCGGTGAAGGGGTTTGGACAACAACCGTGGGGTATGAGGGGCCAGTGAACCTACAGTGATGGTTGAGAATACTGCAGTGCTATTGACCACCGACAGAACTGTTGAGACAAGAGAGTCCCAATACAGTGGACCGTGGTGGCTATCGCCACGTGGGGGTGGGGCTGACGGGGAGGGGGGAGCATCCCCCCTCCCCTGTCTCCGACGCCCATCGCAGGTGCTTTAGTTCTTCTAATTGAGGACCCGTCCTCTTCGCCCCCACCCCGCCCGGCCTCCGGCCTCCTCATTCGCACCTCGGGGCGGGGGCAGTGCGTGGCGATAGCCAGTGGAAATCCGTGCACGGGATTTGCAACGTTTCGAAACGTAAAACCAGGGGACAAGGAATCTTGAAGAACACAAATAAATGTGGCTTTTTGGAGGGGGGGTTCCAGGCGAGTTCCCCGGAAACCCTGAAGAAAAAATCCCTACGGCGTCTTCTCCTCGACGCACTCGAGTTCCGCGACGATCTCAGCCGCATCGTCCATGCGGCAGACGAGATCCTTGATCTCGATCAGGCGCTCGGCGCCGATGAAGTGCTCGGCCATCACCCGGGCCATATCAGTGAGGTCGATGCGCCCCGCCCGCCGCCGGACCAGCCCGTAGTCGAGGAGCGTTGGCAGGGCGGGTTCCAGCGTCCCGACCATCGTGCGGTTCATCCTGATAATCTGCTGCTCGTCGCCGTTCGAGACCACGGCGTTCGCGACGAACTCCTCCGTGCTCTGCTCCATGTCGTACTCGGGGGCGACCTCCTCCATCTCGCCCCGCAGGAGGCCGACGGCGACCTCCTCCTCGGTCATCCCGGATGTCCGCGAGTACGAACCCCCGGGTTCGGCCATGATGACCACCCGGCCGAGGTCGTGGAAGTCCGGACGACCAGCCCGGCCCATCATCTGGTGGAACTCCTGGACGGTGAGCCACTGAATGCCCATCGCCAGGGCGTCGAAGATCACCTGGGATGCCGGGAAATCGACGCCTGCGGCGAGCGCCGCCGTGGTCACGACGGCCGAGATCTCTCCGTTCGCGAACCGCCGCTCAACGTCCCGGCGTTCCTGGGCGGACAGCCCCGCGTGGTAGGGGCCGGCCTTCTTGCCGAGGGCATCGGCGATGACATGGCACCGGGCGCGGGAGTTCGTGAAGACAATCGTCTGGCCCCGGTAACCCTTCGACGAACGCACCTTGTACTCCTCAGCGACCATCTGCTTGATGAACCCGATCTTCTTGCTCCGCTCCACAAAGATGAGGTGGCGCTCGAGCGGGACCGGCCGGTCCGCATAGCGGACAAGGTTCGCCCGAAGTTTCTCCGCAAGCAGCCCGGGAAGGCCGATCGTAGCCGAGAGGTAGAGGAACTGCGCCTCGGGAGCGACATGCTTGAGCCGGGCGATCAGCCCGTCGAGACGGTGGCCTCGTTCCGGGTCCTCAAGCATCTGGACCTCGTCGATGACGACAGTCCCGATGTCCTTCAAGGACCGCCCGGTCCGCAGAGCGTGGTCGATCCCCTCGTAGGTCCCCACCACGACGGGCGCGTTGACGTCCCGGTCTCCCGCTGACCGGGTCTCGGGGAGGTTGAGGCGGCTCACCCCGGTCTGCAGGGTGACCCGGACAAGGTGACCGTAGCGATCGCGGAACCGCTGGTATTTCTGATTCGCGAGGGCGACCAGCGGAACCAGGAAGAGCATCCTCCCCCGGCCCTCGAGGAAATTCTTCATCCCGGCCATCTCCCCGATGAAGGTCTTGCCGCTCGCGGTGGCCGAGACGACCAGGAGGTGCTGCCCCTCGAGGAGCCCGTCCTGGACAGCGAGCTGCTGGACGGGCATCAGGTATTCGACCCCGGCGGCCTTCGCGAACGCAGGAGGCAGCGGCAGATCGGTGATATGGGTGGTTTTCTGAACTTCGTGCGCCTCGAGCCGGTCAAAGAGCGTCCGCTTCCGGTCGGGGTGGTCGGGCCCCACCGATGCCAGCACCCGGTCGAGGTCCCGGACCTGGGCAAGAAGTTTTTCCAGGTGGACGAGCACCGAGCCGCCGAACTTCCCCAGGTAGCCGAGTTCCCGCCGCATTTCGCGCTTTGCGCACTCCATGCAGATCCACTCCCCGCCATACCGGACGCCGGTCGCCCTGTCAACGGGTACGAACCGGTCCTCGAGCTGGCAGAACCGGCAGATGTTGATACGTGACGACGGGATCTGGAGGTCGGCAAGAAACGACTCAAACTCCGGGCTCTTCGCCGCAAGAAGTACTGAAGAGCGGCGCAACAGGGCAATCAGGTCCCGGGTCGGGGTGGGCTTAAGTTGTTTGCCCCGGCGGCGCATCTTGAAGTTCTTGGGCCGCCGGCCCTTCGGAGTCCCTGCCAGGTCGACGAATCCCGAGCCTTCGACACGGCCGCCTTCGACAAACAGCAGTTTGTACGTGCCCTTCTGAGGCTGGACGATAACCTTCATGGTGAAATCAGGTCGTGGATCGTGTAGGTGAGCCCCACCGTCTCCAGACGCTTGAGGAAATCGGTAAACTCCTCATCGACAATAAGAATTGCGCACTCCCGGCCGTGGAACGCCGCCTCGACAACGCCTTCCCGGGAGCCGAAAAACATATCCGGCTCGATATCCGCCTTTCTGAGGGCCACGTAGGACTCAAGCCCGACGGCGCCCACCATCTCCGCGTCCCGGACGGCCTCCCGGAGGAGTTCCGTCGAGACCTGCCGGGACCCGCCCCGCTCCACCCGCGGCACCTTGCAGACGTGAATGAGCCCCTCCTCGTGCTGGATGATGCCGTTCAACTGGGCGACGCCGAGATCCTCTCCGGGCACCGCGTCCATGGTCGCGAGGCCGGTGGCGCTCTGCTCTTCTTTCGTCGCATAGAGCCACCCGTTCTGCATGAAGACGCCGACCGTATCCCCCTTCCCGATCACATCCTGGGCGATGGCCGTCCAGACTGCAACCTGCTGGATGATGTCCCGGTTAATATGACGGGCGTAAGACTCGAGCGCCTCGGCGTGCCGCAGAACCCACTCGATCCCGTTCTTCGTCACCTCGTACCGGCCGCGACCGTGAGCGGTGACCAGCCCCTCATCCACCAGCTCCCGGATGTACTCGGAGACCGCCTGGGGCGTCACGCCGAGTTTCCCGGCGATCTCCTGCTGGCGGACAGCCGGCTGGTGTTCGGCGATCTCTACGAGAATCTGGAACCGGGTGGCCTCCCTCTTGCTGCGCAGGATGACGTAAAGGGGATCGTCAGTGAAGTCGGTCAAGCAACACCATTCCCTGCCCTTTCACGTCGAGACCGGGGATCCGTTTCGCCAGTCCCTTGATGAAGATCGGACTGACACCGTATTTGCGGGATATATCGCCGATAGAGGTTGTCCCGGTCACAATCTCCTGCTGGACCGAATCCACGATGGTGCGGAGACCCTCGTCGTTCGAGATGGCGATATGCAGCAGGTCCCCGATATCGCCCATGGAACACTGAAAATTAGCCCTGAATTTGCTGTATGTCGCCCGGTATTCCTTCGTAGGCTTCTCTCCGGGCCTGGGCATCCGCCACTGCTCTTCGATCAGGTTTCCCTTCTTGAGGATAGAGAGGCACTCGGTCACTGTCAAGGACCCGGCATACGCCTCGAGATCCTCCTCGGTCAGCCAGGCCTTGTTGAGGAGTTCGTAGATCCTTTTATAGTCAGCATTATTGAACGTTATAAGAAGAGGAACCAGTTCTACTGGATCGTTAAGAATTTTAATATGTCCCGTCACTGCGATACCCTATTGTTATATGGTGGTATAACTCCATAAATTTTTGCTGAAATCTCAATGCGTACACGTGGCATAATTATCATCCGGGGCATCGTCCAGGGGGTCGGATTTCGTCCCTTTGTCTATGCAAAGGCGCGGGAATTCGGAATAACCGGGACCGTCAAAAACCTCGGGAGCGAAGTGGAGATCCATGCATTCGGGGACCACTTCGAGAATTTTTTGAAGGCTGTTTCGGAAGGTACGCCGCTATCTCAAATAGATTCCGTAGATGTCCAGAATCTGCGCGGCAACCCACCCGATACGTTTAGCATTCTCGAGAGCGGTTCAGGGAGCCTCTCGGGATTCATTCCGACCGACGTCGCCACCTGTGACGACTGTATCGCGGACATTTTTACGCCGGGCGGGCGGTACGAGGGTTACTGGGCGACATCCTGCGTCAACTGCGGTCCGCGATACAGCATCATCACCGCCATCCCCTACGACCGGGAGCGGACGTCGATGATGGAGTTCCCGATGTGCTCCACCTGCGATAGCGAGTATACCGACCCTTCGTGCCGGCGCCACCACGCCCAGACGATCGCGTGTGCAGACTGCGGACCGCACCTCACTCTGCTCCGGGCCGACGGGGCGCCAGTGACGGGGGACCCCATCCGGGAAGCGGCGGCCCTTCTGGATGCCGGTTCGATCGTCGCCATCCGGGGGATAGGAGGGTTTCATATCGCCTGCACTGAGGAGGCGGCCCCTGAGCTGAAACGCCGTCTCGGCCGGACGGAGCAGCCGCTCGCGGTGATGGCAACCCCGGAGGAGGTGGAGCGGATCGCGATTGTGTCAGACGAAGAGCGGGAGATCCTCCTTTCCCGGGAACGTCCGATTGTGGTGCTTGCAAAGCAGGACCCTGCATCCCACCCTGCGATCTCGACCCTCCACACCATCGGGTGCATGCTCCCCTACACCGGGCTGCACCACCTCCTCTTCGCGCACCTCGCCCATCGGCTCATCGTGATGACGAGCGCGAACCTGCCGGGCTACCCGATGATCACGGATCTATCGGTTGCCCTCGGCCGGCTCTCGGAGCAGGTCGACTACATCCTCACCCATGACCGCCGGATCGTCAACCGGTGCGATGACTCTGTTCTCCGGGACGGCTACATCATCAGACTCTCGCGTGGCCTCGCCCCGAAACGGGCGGCGATCGATCTCGGGGATGCGTGCATCCTCGGGGTCGGCCCGGAACTGAACGCGAATGTCTCCGTTTACCGTAACGGCTTCTGCATCACCTCGCCCCACGTCGGAAACGTCAGGAACCCCCAGACCCTCGCCTATCTGCAGGAGACGGCGGAGAAGATCGGGGGGCTCGTTGGGGCACAATACGACCGGATCGTCCACGATCTCCACCCGCAGTTCCTCTCGACCCGCTACGCGAGGGAGGTTGCCGAAGCGGCCGGAGCGGAACTTCTCGCCGTCCAGCACCACCGGGCGCACATCGCGGCCACGACCCGGGAGGAGTGCGTCGGGATCGCGATCGACGGCGTGGGCTACGGCGACGACGGGACAATCTGGGGAGGCGAGGTGTTTGCGGGAGAGGTCCCCCACCTCGACCGGGTGGCCCACCTCGAGGTCGTCCCGATGCCGGGTGGTGACCTCGCCACCCGGTTCCCGGAGCGGATGCTTTACGGCATCCTGCCGACGTCGGGGATTCGGGATCTGCTCGCATCGCGGGGATGGAGTGAGATGGAACTCTCAGTCCTCGCCCGGCAGGTGGAGCGGGGCCTGAACGTCGCCGCGACCTCGAGCACCGGCCGAGTGCTGGATGCCGCCTCGGCTCTCCTCGGGATCTGCCGGGAGCGGACCTACGATGGGGAGCCGGCGATGAAACTCGAGTCGGCGGCATACGCGGGGCGGCCGTCGGCCTGGGACCTCGACTTCCTGCGTGGTGATGACGGCTGCGAGGTCCTCTCGACCCGCTCGCTCCTTGTGGAGGCCTACCGGCGGTTAGCCGCCGGGGAACGGATGAATGATATCGCCGCGTCGTTCCAGTATAACCTGGCGAGAGGCGTCGCTGCGATGGCTGTTGCCGCGGCGGAGGAGCGGGGGATCCCCCGGGTGGCGCTCTCTGGCGGGGTGGTGTATAATAGGGCGATCCGGGAGACGATCATCGGGGAGGTCCGGGCTGCGGGGCTTGAACTGCTTATCAACCGGGAGTATCCGCTCGGTGATGGGTGCATCAGTTTTGGACAGGTGGTGTACGGGGGGAGCGTGGAGGAGTAGGGCGCTCCGCCGGGTGACTGCCCGGGTAAAGCCTCTTTTCATTTTTCGAGTAGTGCCGGGAAGCGGTGCGTTCCCGATCAGGCCACGTTTCCGCAGGCAGCGCGCGCGGGCGGGAGCGGGGGAGAGAAGCCCGCCCGCTGTCCGGTGGGGCTCCCCAGCAACTCCCTTCGAGCGAAAAGCCCTTTATTGAGAGCAGTTTTGATAAAACGGGTTTATCACTGAAGTTATAACAGAGAAAAGTTTTTCTCTACTTAAAGATTAGTATCGTGCATAGCCAGATCGCCGATCCGGCATCACGAGGGAATGACTTCCCCGATCGAGAGGCGTTCATCGACCGTCGCGGCCATCCCGGCATCCGGGCACCCCGAGACCCCTGCTTCGCTTCCCCTTCTCGACTCCCGGGCAGGCAGGAGCTCGCCGGCAGGATCGGTGTCGCGGGTGCGTGGTCGTGATGAAGCGGATACTCTCTCTCGTGGTTCTTATTGTACTGGCAGCGTTGCTGCCGGCGGCAGCGGCGGTGGATACAGAAACGGGTGGTGCGCCCCCGGATTTTCTTGAGGTTGATGATGGAGCAAACTATCGACTTCTCAGTTTGGGTTTCATCCCGAATGTCGGCCAGTGCGACCCCGGGGTGGAGTATGTCCTGCAGCACCAGGGAACGACGGTCTTCTTTACGAGAAACGGACTTGTGCTGGTCCATACCCCGGGAAGCCCGGACAATGCCCCGGTAGACGTTATACGGCAGTCGTTTGCCGGTGCATCCCCGGACACGCAGCTGACGGCAAGCGGTCAGCGTCAGGGGGTCGTGAACTATTACGTCGGGAACGACTCGTCGGAGTGGCTGAGCGGCATCCCGGTGTACTCCCGGGTTATATACGAAGGCCTGTATCCCGGGATCGATCTCGTGTATGCCGAGGAGAACGGCAGGCTGAAACGTGAGTTCCGCATCTCGCCCGGCGCGGACCCCTCGCAGATTGAACTGCTCTACGAGGGAGAGAGCATGCCTCACGTGGATGGGGACGGCGTGCTGCGGTTCGCGTCGCCGGCAGGGGAGCTGCTTGAGAGCCCTCTCGTCTGCTGGCAGGTGATCGGCGGGAAGAGAGTCGACCGGGCCGCGGAGTACATCGCCGATGACGGATCGGTTCGTATCGCGGTGGCGGAGTACGACGCCGGGCATGAGTTGATCATCGACCCCGAACTGGTCTACTCGAGTTATCTGGGCGGAGAGTATTGGGATATGGGGTATGCCCTTGCGGGTGACGGCGAAGGAGGGGTATGGGTTACGGGATATACGGCCTCTCCCGATTTCCCGGTCCTGGACGACTCCAATGGGAAATGGAGTCAGATTGCTTTCGTCTCCCACTTCTCGTCGACCGGCGCTCTCCTCTCATCGACCTGCCTCGGTGGAACGATCACCGAGTACGGACATGTCCTTGCGGGTGACGGCGTCGGTGGGGTCTGGGTCATGGGACAGACGGTCTCAACCGATTTCCCGGTCCTGAACCCATCCCAGAGCGACTATGGAGGTGGTGGAGATACCTTCATCTCCCACTTCTCGTCGGACGGTACTCTCCTCTCCTCGACCTACCTGGGCGGAGGGGAAACTGAAACCGACAATGCCCTTGTGGGTGACGGCGAAGGAGGGGTCTGGGTCACGGGACTGACGACCTCAACCGACCTCCCGGTAACGGAGGATGCATACCAGAGCACCTATGGAGGAGGTTCTGGCGATGCCTTCGTAGCCCGCTTCTCGTTTGACGGCGATCTCCTCTTATCGACCTACCTGGGCGGGGAGAATTATGACTATGGATCGGCCCTTGCGGGTGACGGCACCGGCGGAGTCTGGGTCATGGGGGGCAACCAGTATGGCGGCTTCCCGGTCACGGGTGGTGCATTCGAGAGAGGCAACAGAGGGGGGTGGGATGTCTTCGTCTCCCACTTCGCATCGAACGGCACTCTCCTCTCATCGACCTGCCTGGGCGGAATGAATCAAGATGACGGATCCGCCCTCGCGGGTGATGGCGATGGAGGTGTCTGGGTCACTGGAGAGACACAGTCAGTGCATGTGCCGGATAACCCCAACAGTGGCTTCCCGGTCCTGAACGCATACCAGTGGGACAATGAGGGGAGTTATGATGCTTTCGTCTCTCACTTCTCGTCGAACGGCACTCTCCTCTACTCGACATACCTGGGTGGAGACGAACGTGATTCCGGATATGCCCTTGCGATTGACGGCGCCGGAGGGGTATGGGTCACAGGAGATACACGCTCTGATAATTTCCCGACCCTGAACGCACACCAGAGTATCTACGGGGGAGGGTCATCTTATGGCGATCGCTTCGTCTCCCACTTCTCGCAGGAGGGCGCTCTCCTCTCATCGACCTACCTGGGCGGAGAGGGGGATGATTGTGATGGAGGCGCAGGGAGAGAAGATGATCATCGATATACCCTTGCGGGTGACGGCGATGGAGGGGTATGGGTCACGGGGTGTACAAAATCTACCGCCTTCCCGATCACGGATGATGCGTTCCAGAGCACCTACGGAGGAGGAGATTATTACGATGCCTTCGTCTCCCACTTCTCGTCGGAGGGCGCTCTCCTCTTATCGACCTACCTGGGTGGAGAGGATACTGATTATGGAAAAGCGCTTGCGGGTGACGACGCCGGCGGAGTATGGGTCGCGGGGTATACGGGATCTAATGACTTCCCTGTCCTGCGGGCATACCAGAGCACCTATAGTGGAGGGAGTAGCGATGCCTTCGTCGCGAAGTTCGGCATCGTCGAACTACCAACCGCAGACTTTGCCGCGAACGTCACCTCTGGCCCCGTCCCGCTGGTCGTCCAGTTCACGGACCTCTCCACCGGCGACCCGACTTCCTGGCTCTGGTCCTTCGGCGACGGTGCCACCTCCACTGACCAGAACCCGATCCACATCTACACCGCAGCGGGCACCTACACGGTAAGCCTGACGGTGAGCAACAGCGCCGGCAGCGATGAGATATCTATAACCGATTACATCACCGTCGAACACGGAACGATCAGCATCACAGCACCCGGGTACGGAAACGCCACAATCGGTGACGAGATCACACTATGGGGAATGAACAACGATAGTGCGACGACCTACCTCTTCCTGACAGGGCCGGGGCTGAACGCAACCGGAGTAAACCTCACAGACCTTTCAATGCCCGTGGTCAACGATAACCCGTCGACATTTACCATCAGGTATGTCGAGATCGACGATTCGTGGGAGTACCTATGGAACACTCAATATGTGCGTGGCGGACTTCTCGAAGAGGAGACGTACACCATCTACGCTGTCTCCTCCCCCCGGGACGGAGCCCATCTCTCCGATGCCGTGTACGCCACAACCACCGTCCGGTTCCAGGCACCCACCATCACCGCCGAGGTTTCCAGCGCCACCGTTGCCCCGGGAGACGAGTGCCGGATCACCGGAATCGCAGGGGGAGCGCCGCCCAACGTGCAGATCTGGATCTTCGGCCCGGACTATTACGGAGATTATAATGGGGCGCTGGGAGTATGGATCGCCAGCGTTGAGGCCGATGGCACCTTCGATTACGTCTTATACGGGACAGACATGCTTCAGGAGGGGCAGTACTATGTGGTCGTCCAGCACCCGGTTGATGATAACTTCGGGGTCATGGCCGACCCCGCTACCGGAGTGATCTACGGAGAAGGCATCGCCAACGTGACACTCACCGACCTGCAGGCCTCCGACGCCGTAACTGCGCTCATCAACGCCCTCGACTCGCCGGGTGTCGATGATATCTACGCCACGCTGAACTTCGAAGTCATTGACTCGGCCCCACAGGCAAACTTCACCGCGAACGTCACTGCCGGCACCATGCCACTCACCGTGCAGTTCACCGACACCTCGACCGGAGACCCGACGGCGTGGTCGTGGTCCTTTGGGGACGGCAACACCTCGACCGATCAGGACCCGGTCCACACCTATACCTCTCCCGGCAACTACTCCGTTGCACTCACAGTATCGGACGGCAACGCGATCGACACGATGACAAAAGAGCACTATATCCTGGTGCAGCAGCCGCTCCCCCGCGCCGAACTCATCTTCAACGTCAACTACAACCGGGGCACGGCGAACGACACCATCGCAAGCGGCACATCCCCCTGCCGGCTGGCGTACCTCACAGGGGTGTACAATCCCTCGGACAACCGGGAGAGCATCCTCGGCAACCTCTCATTCGTCCTCGACGCACCGGAGATTATCAGTACCGAGCCCGCTGCGGAGATCGACGGGACCCGGGTGACCTGGACCTTCCCCCCGTCAACCGAGATTAGTCCTGGTATGACGCTCTCGACCGCGGCAACGACTTCGGTGTTTGCACCCAGGACTTCCGGCGTGACGCTGGAGCGGTCCTGCAACCGGACAACGTTCACCGAAGCGGGTGTGCAGCAGGTCACCCTGCAGATGACCTTCGATACCGTTGACAACCTCGACAACCTCTGGGGCAGGATCGAATGCACCGGGACCGACGACGTCCGGCCTGCAATCGCCCCGGGCTCGATCTCGACCGACCTCCCCCTCCGCAGTCTCGGTGAGGGGTATGCAGGTGTCCAGTTTACGATCAACCGATCTGCAATTGAAACCGGCCGGCAGTATACCCTCTCCTGTGCCGTGGAAGTCGACCCCCTCCGGCCGGTGACGTATACCCCGGCCTGCGCGGTCTGGGAGGTCAAGAACTCGGCGTCGGCAGTTGCGCCCGAGGGAACCACAGTGACCCTTCCTGCGAATCTCCTCCCGAAGAACGTCAACAATGTCGTGTTCTCCTCGGCCACCCCCTGTGCGTGGTCATGCACCCTAAACGACCATGTCATTACCAGCCTCCATCAGCGGGCAGTCCCGGTATCGATGCCGTCAAACGCATCCTTCACCGCCGATACAACCGCCGGGGTGGCCCCGCTCACCGTCCGGTTCACCGACACCTCATCGAATAATCCAACCTCCTGGCTCTGGACCTTCGGTGACGGCGCGACCTCCACCGACCAGAACCCGATCCACACCTACACCCTCCCCGGCAACTACACGGTCACACTCTCCATAAACGGCGGCAAAGAGACCTGCACGAAACCCGGTTACATCAAGGTCACTCCAGTCCTCTTCGGGGACGCAAACGAGGACGGGACGGTCAACCAGGCCGACACCCTCGTCGTCCTCCAGGAGATCGTGGGCCTGGGCTTCCTGGAGAAGCCCGACCCCGAGACCGACCCCGACCGGTTCAGGAAGACCGATGTCCACGCAAACGGCGTGATCGAGGTCAGCGACGCCCTCTTCATCGCCCAGCACAACGTCGGCCTCCGGGACGTCTGGTTCGAGATACTCTGACGGCTCGGAAGGCTCACCCCTTTTTCCAGATACATCACTCTTCATAGTCCCGGTACTCCGCTAACCAGAGTCCCCGGCAGGGAACCTTGCGGCCGCAACGAAGACGCAAAGAGGAGTTGGCAGCACCCGGACACCGGAGTTCGAGCACCAGAGGTGTGAAATGCGATGTCTCGTAAGAACAGAGCCCGAAGGCCGGCAGATGTGAAGGAAGTCAGTTATTTGGCCTCCGGGGACTTCTTCGAAAAACGTTAGCGAAGTACTGAGTCCAGGAGCTCCGAGACGCCGATCAAAAGAACTCCCTCGCAAGAGAGAAACCATCGTGACGGGGTCCGTGAAACACCGGCAAACCGCCGGCGAAAGAAAAAAAAGGTTTAGCCGAAGAGGGCACCGAGACCGGCCATGCCGCTCTCTTCTTCCTCTTCCTTCTTGGACTCTTCCTCGGGCTCTTCCTCGGCTGCCGGTGCGGCGGCTGCAGGGGCAGCGGCTGCGGGGGCAGCGGCGACGGGCGCGACGGCGGCCTTGCTGATGGCCTCCTCGATGTTCACGTCCTCGAGTGCGGCGACGAGCGCCTTCACGCGGGCGTCCTGGGCCTCGACACCGGCCGCGTTCAGGACAGCAGTCACATTCTCTTCAGTTACATCCTTGCCTGCGTTGTGCAGGAGCAGTGCAGCGTAGATATACTCCATAGTTCATTCACCTCTTTTTGAAATGATATTAGCCGAAGAGAGCGCCGAGACCGGCCATGCCGCCCTCTTCATCCTCTTCCTTCTTCTCCTCTTCCGTCTCTTCTTCCTCGGGCTTTTCCTCGGCTGCCGCCGGGGCTGCTGCCGCGGGTGCCGCAGCGGTCGCAGCCGATGCGGCTTTCAGGGTCGCCTCATCGAGCTCGAACCCACGGCCCTGTGCCGCGAGCGCGACGGCCAGCATCTCGCGCTGTGCCCGCCCGATGATCAAATCGACAATATCCTTCTCGTAGATGCTCGCCTCGACACCCACGTTCCGGGCTTCGCGCACCGCCTTGCCGATGATGGCCGCGACGGTGAGCCTGGTCGGGATGACAGCGTTAACCGAGAGGTTGAACGCCTGCTGGGCCGCGAGCACGATGTTGTTCGCGTAGGCGTCCTCATCGATAGCGAGCAGGTCCGGCGTGAAGATGGTCTCCCGGTAGTATGCGGCCTGCAGGATGAGGCCGACATCCATCGGCTTGACACCGAGTTTCACGAGAGCTTCGGCAACCTTCTTGTTGATGACCTCGCCCTTCTTCACGACCGTCTTCGTCTCACGGATCTTGACCTTTCCACCCTCAATGGCTGCGGGAATGCCCACCTGCTGAAGCTCGCCCACGATCGGGCCCGGCTTGAAGCTGGTCGGACCCTTCGGGATGACGATATCCTCCGGCGCAGTCTCGCCGGGTTTCGCCGCCATCTTCGTCTTGGTCTTCTCAAGCAGCTTGAAGAGTTTGAACGGGTTCTCGTTCGTGAAGATCAGGGCGCTCTGACCTTCGGCGTGGTCGTTTAAGGACGCGACGCTACCGCCGAGCTCGTTCAAGGCGTGCTCGATCAGTGTGTTGCGGGCCATCTTCACCCTCGCCGTGCCGCGGAGGTTCCGCCGGATCTGCTGGACCTGTGAGGCGGGAATGCCGTACATATCCACGACACCGACGAGCGTGTGCTCCTCGATACCGTGCTTGATCTCTTCTACTTCTTCCCGCTTCCACCGGGGCAGATGGTGCGTATAGAGTGCCATCTAGATCACCCTCACTGCTGGCCCCATGGTCGTCTTCACGTAGACCGAGTGGATGTTCATCGTTCCGCTCTCCAGGACGGACTCGACCCTGTGAAGGACGGCGTCGATGTTCTCGGCGATCTGCTCATGCTCCATGCCGGAGGTTCCGACCTTCGTGTGGAAGACCTTCTTGTCCTTCGTCCGGATCTTTACGGAACTTCTCAGGCGCTGAACGATGGGCCGGATATCCATTCCCTGCGGAACCGGCATCGGCATCCGTCCACGCGGACCGAGCCGGACACCGAGATAGCGGCCGACGAGAGGCATCATTGCCGTCTCGGCAAGGAAGAACCGGTACTCTTCCGCCACCTTACGCGCTTCCCGGGGTTCGCCCCCGAGCCGCTCGATCTCCTCAGGTCCGATGATCAGGTCCACATTCACCTCTTTTGCCTGGGTGACAATGTCGCCCTTCCCGAGAACTGCGATCTTGACGTTGTCAAAACCGTTCGGGAGATGAATCGTCTCATCAATACGATTCTTGGGCTGGGACATATCGATATTCCTGAGGTTGACGGTGATATCCACGCTCTCCTTGAACTTCCGTTCCGGAGCCTTTGAGAGGGCCGTCTTCACGGCTTCCTGTATAATGGTTTTGTCAACCATCCTTTGCCTCCATAGTACACGACCTCATGATCTTCTATGGTTGTCTGACATCTATGCGACGAGTACGCCGTCGTACTCCCCGTCATTGATGGCCTGGATCATCTCGCGGGGCTTCTTCCCCTCGACGGTGACACCGACGCTCACGCACGTTCCGAGGACCTCTTTGACCGCGGACTTCAGATCGTACGAGAGCATGCCATCAAACTTCATACGGGCAATACGAACGGCGGCCTCCAGCGGCAGATCTCCTGCCACCAAAGCACCCGGCTCTGCCGAACCCTTCCCGATACCGGCCTCTTTCATGACGAGCGCCGTCGTGGGCGGAATACCCACCTCAATCGTGAAGTTCTTCTTATCGTCGACCGTGACTGTCACCGGCACCTGCATGCCGTTGAATTCAGCGGTTTTCTTGTTAATCTCGTCGACGACAGCCTTCACGTTGATACCGAGAGGTCCGAGCGCAGGGCCCAGAGGCGGACCTGCTGTTGCCTTGCCGCCGGGTACCAATACCTCGACCGTTTCTGCCATACAAGTTCACCAGCTTATTATTCCTCAGGGGAATAGTTGCCTGGGTTATCTAAGGTCGACGTAAGAGGATTTAAAGGATGGTGCCCGGGTGTCGCACGGGCACCACACACATACATGCGCTCAGCCGATGAGAAGCACATCGGCGGCGGTTCTAACGTTCTTGCCGAACAAAAAAGAAGATAAACGTGTATTTCTCAACTGGCGTCTTCCGAGCGCTCCACAACACGGACGGAATCGCCGCGGACCGTGATCGGAATGGGAACCATACTCTCGTAGAGTTCGACCGTGATCTCTTCCTTTCCGGAATCGATGCGCTTGACGACTGCCTTCTCGCCCTTGAATGGGCCGGCGATGATCTCGACGATAGTACCCTCGGTAATGCCGCTGACAACCGGTTTCGGCACCAGGAAATGCTCCACCTCAGAGAGAGCTGTCGAGCCCTGCACCACCGCGCGCGCATGTGGGATCAACTCCACCAGCTGCTCTATCCGGGCGATGGAATCAGGGCTCTCCACGAGGACGTAGCCCTTCAGTTCCTCGGGAACCATGACGGCCATCACGTGGATGTCTTTCTGCTCGCGGGTCACCTTCTCGATGTTGTCGGCAACCGTCCGCTCCTGCTTTGCGGTCGTCTTGATCGCGTATACTCTGTTTGCGCTCTCAGCCATATCCATCATTTGGGCAA
>PGYH01000046.1 GCA_002839575.1 Methanomicrobiales archaeon HGW-Methanomicrobiales-6 | reverse complement strand
CCGTCTCCGGATCTCCCTTGACGGCATCGTGCCGGAGGGGAAAGCGGAGAGCCCGGTGCTTCTTGGTCTTCTTGAACGCAACGCTAAAGGAGAGGTCGTGCCGAAGAGCGGGTACTGCCTCCTGTTCACTCCCGGCGTAGACGGCCCCTGCCTCACCCTCTCCCCGGGCTGGAACTTCATCTCGATCCCGCGGCCGCTTGCGGCCGGGAACGACACCGCGGCGATATTTGCCGGCGTCGATACCGACAGGCACTCGGCCCTCCGCTACGACACCGCCAGCGGAACCTGGATACCCCTCCAGGAGACCGACCGGATCGCCCCTCTCGAAGGGATCTGGATCTACTCTGCCGGGCCTGCGACGGTCCCGCTCACCCTCTCGACAGAGCTTCCGCTCCCGCCGTCGGAGCGCACCCTCGTCGCAGGGTGGAACGCCGTCGGGATCACCGGCACGACCCCTCCTGCGGCACGGGATGCCCTCCTCTCCGTAGACGGGCAATGGACGACTCTGATCGGGTTCGATGCCGGGACCCAGGTCTTTGAAACGGCAATCGTTAACGACGGGAGCGGGGAGTATGCCGATAACCGGTCCGTCTACCCCGGCCGGGGCTACTGGCTCTACATGACCGGGCCGGGCACCCTCTGTGCCATCGGAGCGTGATGTGGGTGAGGCGGATCCTCGTTATACTCCTTCTCTTCGCCCTTGCCGGGCCCGTGTCCGCCGTCCCTCTCCTCCCGGCGGAGTTCTGGGGCTCGGTCACCGTCGACGGGAGCCCGGCACCGGCCGGGACCGTCATCACGGCCCGGATCGACGACCGCGATTGCGGGTCGCTTACCCTCGAGACCGCCGGGGTCTACGGCGGTGAGGCCCTCTTTAATGAGCGGCTGATCGTTGGTGGGGAGGAGGGCGATGCCGGAAAAGCGATTGTCTTCCTCGTGAATGGAATGTCCGCCGGGACGGCGGTCTACACACCCGGCACTTCCACCCGCTTCGATCTCGTGGTCATGTCCGGGGTGGCCTTTTCTGCGGATGTGACCGCCGGGCCGGTTCCCCTCACCGTTCGGTTCACCGACATCACGACGGAGAATCCATCGTCCTGGTACTGGTCGTTCGGCGACGGCGGCACTTCTATAGAGCAGCATCCGGTGCATACCTACACCCTCCCCGGCAACTACACCGTCACGCTCTCGGTGGATGGAGGGCTCTTGACCGCCACGAGACCGGGGTATATCAGAGCCACCCCGGTCCTCTTCGGCGACGCGAACGACGATGGCGAGGTCGACCAGGCCGACACCCTCCTCGTCCTCCAGGAGGTCGTGGGTTTGAAGGATATGCCTGGCCCCGGCACCGAAGAGTTCCGTAAGACCGATGTCCACACAAACGGCGTGATCGACGTCGGGGACGCCCTCTTCATCGCCCAGTACAACGTCGGCCTCCGGGACATCTGGTTTGCTCTGTTGTGACCTGGTTTAACCTCTTTTTCGGGACAGACCGGAGGCCGGCCGGCTCCAGCCCTCCGCGCGGGTGTGAGTGTGGGGGTGGTCTAAAAACACCAAATTATTGTTTTTTTTAAGAAATTGTCCTGAAATAAATAGCCAAAATGATTGAGGTCGCCATATTTCGTGGCATATCATTTGCGGGAGAACTGTAGTTTCTATATATGTCTTTCTCTTTGAAAGGTATCTTTCCGGTGGATAATAGCCTGAATCGCGGCCGAGATTTCGAATATTTTTTATTTCTTATCTGTAATGATGGAGATTAAAACCAAACAATTATATGTTGAATAAATGCTTTATCTCCCATTGATCGTTTTCGGGTGATCAAGATGAAACTGTCGAAGTCAGAAGCAGGATTAATCGTTCTGCTCCTTGTATTCTTCCTGGCGGGCACGGTAAGTGCCCTGCCGGGTGACGACCAGATCGTGCGGGACCCCCCCTCCGTCCAGGCGGGGGAACGGGTTCCGGTGTTCCTGGTCATGGATGAACAGCCAAAGCATCTCACATCGTTTGGAGAGCTCAAGGCCAATGCTTTGAGCCGCCAGGCGCAGGTGCTGCAAACAGTCAGGTCGGTCGACTCTGCGGCCGCGAAGACCGCCCGGTCTTACTGGATAGCAAACGCTGTCTGGATTGAGGCCGATCCGGCAACGCTCGATAAACTTGCTGCGATTCCGGGGGTCGACCACATTGAGCCGGACCTGACCGTCACGCTCAACGACCCGGTCGTGGAGGTCGCATCGACGATCAACCCCGACTACATATCGCAGCCGGAGAGCGGATACGCCACCGTCTGGAGCGTGGACTACATCGAGGCCCCGTCCGTCTGGAAGCATGGAAATACCGGTGAAGGCGTGACGGTCGCCATTGTCGACACCGGTATCGACGGCGACCACCCCGCGTTCGGCGACCGCGTCGTCGCATTTGCCGACTTCGTTGAATGGCACAATGAGACTCCCTACGACGACTACGGCCACGGCACCCACTGCGCCGGTACGGCAGCAGGCGGCACGGTCACGGTCGACGGCTACTACAGCGGCGATGAATACGAAGTGGCCCTGGGTGTCGCGCCCGGCGCGAACCTGATCGGGGCGAAAGTCCTCAACGAAGCAGGTTCCGGTTCGTTCAGCACCATCTTCGACGGTGTCCAGTGGGCGATCGATAACGACGCCGATGTCGTCTCGATGAGCCTTGGGGCCTATCCCTCCCGCGGCGTGGCTGATACCGACTTCTACCTCATGCCGGGCGAGAGCTGGAATGTCTGGCTCGGTGTCTCGTCGGAGATGTACGGGAGTTCCGATGTCCTCTATGAGCCCCAGTTCGTGATCGGATCGGTCAGGGTCGAGGAGCCGTATTACTACGCCACTGCGGCCAGCTCATACTTCGCTGACCCCCTGGAGAACCTCACCATCGCCATCACGGATGCTAACGGCAACGTCGCGACCGGCGCCGAGATCGACTGGCTCGGTTTCGACCAGGAGACGAACTGCTACTACTTCAAGGCACCTCATGCCTCGAACGCCGATAACTGGGACGGCGACTGGGTACTCAACGTGACCAACACGGGCGAGACCGAGGTCGAGATCCAGGAGGCCGGGCTCGCTGAGTACTATCAGTCCAACGGTGAGACCATCCTTGATACCACCGTCAACACCATGGTCGCCGGAGGCACCGTCGTCGTAATCTCCGCCGGGAACAACGGCGGCTTCGGCACCGCCACCATCGGCACCCCGGGAACCGCAGAAGACGCCATCACCGTCGGTGCCACCGACTACCTGATGGACTACCGCGCCTCCTTCAGCAGCATGGGGCCGGTCAACCGGGCAGCGCCGTACATCAAGCCCGATGTCATGGCGCCCGGTGTCGGGGTCATCTCGGCATACCCCGGCAACCAGTACGCCTCCATGCAGGGCACATCGATGGCCTGCCCGGCCGTAGCCGGGGCGGCGGCGCTGATGCTCTCGGGCAACAGCTCGCTTACGCCTGCCGACGTCAAGGCCACCCTGATGGAGACCGCGGTCCACATCGGTGAAGACGGGGCCATCCTGCCGGTGATGCAGCCGAACTACGCCTACGGTGCAGGCAGGATCAACGCCTACGAAGCGGTGAACACCACCGGCGGCCTTAACGGGGCCGAGCCGTGGGACGGGATCCAGCACGAGCTCATCGGCGGAACACTCACCTCGGACTACATAACGGGTGATACGCTCCCGGTCATGGCGGTCCTCTGGAACACCACCGCGGGAGAGCCCCTTGCGAGAGAGGATATCGGGATCAGCATATGGTATACCGCTAACGATTCCCGTGTTTACATTGAGAACCTGACACGCACGACCGATGCACACGGGCATGTCTACTATGAAGCAGACATATCCGATGTCCCTAACAACATGCGGGTGTATGTCGGGATAACCCACGGCACGCTCGAGTTACAGGACGATGTATACAAGAATCCAGTCTCACCGACCCCGACCCCAGATCCGACCGTCCCCATCTTTGAGTCGGCATACTACTCGGTGGGTTACAACGCGACCGTCGAGATCAAGTATCCGCTTCTCACCGCCGACGGCTCGGCCTATGACGAGAGCGTCACCTTCGTGGTCAGGAATTCCAGTGGAATTCGTGTCGTCGACACGGTGCTTGTCCCGGTGGGCGGTGTCATATCTTACTCGCTTGACCTTGCCACTCAACCTGCCGATGAGACTTACTACTACATGAAGATCAACGACACGGACGCGGGAAGCATCTACGTTGGCGAAGAGGGGTATATGTACCAGGAGGTCATCCCGCTCCCGGAGCGCGCCATCTGCCCGCCGGGAGAGAATGTCAACCTCGGTATCATGGCCTTCCCGCACCATGGAGCGAAGACCATAAGCCAGGAGTTTGACGTCTATGTCACCACGCTGACCGAGACCGAGATCCTCTCGCTCTCGTCGGCAGGCGCCCGGGCGCTCTCTGCCCCTGAGGAGGGCGACATGCAGGCGTTCCTCGCCGAGATCGACGGGATGAAGCCGGGGACCTACTCGGGTACCGCCAGCCTCACGAACGGCCTCGCGACCTACAACTTCACGATGCCGGAGGAGGGCTACATTGCAGTCGTCCGGTTCGCTACCGACTATCGCGAATACATGCAGGAGACCCCGGTTTTCGTCTACGGGACGCTTGAGCCCTGGTTCATGCACCGGAGCACTCCCCCGGTATACGAGGACGTCTACGACGGGAACCTGACCTCCATCTATGGTTCCTATGACTGGCCGGCGACCTGGGACCCGGACGCCTACGCGTCGGTCCCCGGCGATGAGGCGACCATCACCGCATACGTCTACACCTATGACCCCATCATGGGAGTATCCGTTTTGACGCCCGGACAGACCGTCTACCTCTACACGGAAAACGGCGTTCAGAGCGGCGTGACCGATGCGGCCGGGATCTACACTTTCACTGTCGAGACGGCCGGAAAAACGCGGCTGGACTACCTCGTTCTCACCGCCGGAGTCTCCGGTTACATGGATGTGTGGGAGGGGTACAACCCGCTTGACATGTACACAGATGGCCCCGTCAACCCCGGTATGATAGGAAACACTCTCTCTGCACCGGCGTATATCGGGACGCTTTACCCTGATACTGAGACGCGCAGTGCCAGTGTTACCCGGGACGGCGATGCCTACGACGTTATCGCCAGGAGCTACGGCCCTGCCGACGAATCCATCCATGAGGTGGGCGCCTTCACCGTCAACAAATTCTCCGAAACGTCGATCTGGGAATATGCCGGGACCGAAGCGGCTGCCGTTGTGGAGTTCACCGGCACGGGAACCCAGCGGGTAACCCCTGCAACGGACGGGAACTACGAGGCTTACTATGGTCTCCTGAACCCGAATACCCAGAGCATTGACAAGTACATCTACACCACGTTCCGCAACCCGGAGAGGTCGGTTTCCTACGAGATGCCGGACTCAGTCCTTGCCGGGGCGTCGGTTCCGGTCGTCTTCAACGCATCGGCCGATGACGGAACCCCGATCTCCAATGCACGCGTCGTGCTTGCACTGGGAGCGGCAGGGGACTGGGAATGGTCTTCATACTACGACGATCCGAGGGATGCCAACATCCTCCTCGCGGCCGACTACTACCCTGACCCCTACACGGTGATCGCGACCGGCTACACCGACAACTCCGGTAAGGCAACCCTGACGTTCACCGCACCGACCGCCGGCCAGCAGGCACTGCGGGAAGCCCTCGTTCACGAGTCGGATCTCCCCTACATGGTGCTCTGCTACCACAACGGCGAACTGGTACAGGAAGACTACGGCTATATGGGCGTGACAACCGCGCTCCTCCCCGACTTCGTGCCGGACGTATCCGCGCCGCAGGTTGTGAAACTCGAGCGGGACGACACCATCACGATCTCCAACGTCGCCCTCCTCATCAGTAACATCGGGACGGCGGACTACGTCTATGACCCAACCAACAAGATGGCCTGCACGGCTGAGGTCGGGCCCCACAGCGAGAGCACCTACTTCATGAAGAGTCTCGCTCAGGGTGAGAAGACGGATGTCCTCACCACGACGGTATCGCGCAACGCGCGTGAGTTCGGGATTAACACGAGCGACTACCGGCTGCCGGTCGACGTCAACGTCGGGGTAGAGGTCAACTCGAACCGGACGGTCGAGGAACTGAACTACCAGAACAACTATCTCGTGTATCCTGTCAGGATCACCGCCCCGGACCTGGCCGTGGAGATCCTCGCACCGAGGTATACCACGCCGGCGAGCACCACCACGATCGGTGTTCGGGTGACGAATCACGGTGAGGTCGGGAGCAACGCGGCGAACCTCTACTACAGCATCACCGGCAAGCCGGAAGCGACGATCGCGGTTCCGGCGCTCGAGCCCGGTGCGTCGACGATGATCTGGCAGAACCAGACACTTGTCGCCGGCGAGTACACGATCGATACCGAGGTCAACCGGGCGGGTGCGACCGACTACGAGACGACGTTTGCAAACAACCGCGCAAACGCCACGGTCGGTTCGTATGCCAACCCGGCGACCAAGATCGAGCTGCCCAGAGACCTTGTGCTCGTGCCCGGCACGACCTACGACCTCCCGATAACCGTCAATCAGGTCTCCGGCCTTGCGGCCTACCAGATGGAGCTCACTTTCAACGGCTCTGTCCTTGAGGCGCAGGACGTCATCCCCGGAGCCCTGCCCCTGACGGCGAAGAACATCGCGAGCGGAAGCGTCCAGTTCAACGGCGCAACCGTATCCGGTGTTGACGGGAACGTCACCGTCGCGACCGTCCGGTTCAATGTCGTCGGCGTTACCGACGACGAGACAGCCCTGAACCTGGATGCACAGCTCTGGGACGAGAACCCCCTCGTGATCCCGGCCGATGTCGTGAACGGCGACGCATATCTTCTGCTCTACGGTGACGCGAACTCTGACGGTGAGGTCAACCAGGCCGATACCCTGACGGTTCTCCAGGAAGTCGTCGGCCGTAAGTCGAAGCCCGATAAGTCGAAGCCCGATGAGCGGACGAAGTTCCTCGTGACCGACGTCACCAGGAACAACGCCGTAGAGGTCGGCGATGCGATGTTCATCGCCCAGTATTGCGCCGATCTGAGGGACGAGTACTTCAGGATCGTGTGAGGAATAAAGGAGGAAAAAGAAATGAGACATATGGTATGGAGCATCCTGCTCCTCACCCTCCTCTGCGGCGTCTGCTCTGCTGCCACGCTCTCTGTGGACCCGGCGGAAAGCACCTGCGCCAGTGGGGAGACCGTAGAACTGACCGTCTGGGTGCAGGATGTTAGCAACCTGGGCGGGTTCGATATCGACCTGCGCTGGAACCCCTCGGTGGTCACCCTTGACACTGAGGCAGGAAACGTCACTCTTGGCCCATTCTTCTCGGGCCTGCATAACAGCTCCGTCTACTCCCAGAGCGGACGCATCCGCGTTGCAGCGGTGAACGCCACTCTCGATGGCGTATCGGGCAGCGCCCCCCTCTTCACGGTGCGCCTGGAGGCGGTTGACAACACGGGCGCTTCGACGCCGGTTACCCTCAACGTCAACAACTACGGATTCCTGAATTCCACGTCTGGTGAAAACATCACGGTATCGGGAATCATGAACGCCGTCGTCACGACCGAGAAGAGCAACGTCATCGATGCCCGGGTTGCCGTGCCATCGAACCAGGTGATCACCGGCCAGGAGAGTCACATCACCGCATCTGTCGTGAACCGCCGGGGTTTCACGACGTCCCCGCTTGATATCAATGTCAGCATTGTCGATGGGGACGGCATTACGGCTAAATCCTGGAGTTACCCTGGCGAGATCATCCCTGCCTGGGGCAGGTTCCAGCAGGGACTTGTATGGACCCCGGAAAGGACCCCGGAAATGGCCGGGCCCTACACCGTGCGGGTCAACGTAACAAGCGATAAGCCCGTCTCCGGGACGGCCGATTATACAACGACCGTTACTGCACAGGAGTATACCCTCGAGTTCACCGACGGCTATGTCTACGGTCCCTGGGACGGCAGGGCAGCCGCCGGTTCATCGTTCTCCATGGGTACCTACGTGAATGCAAGCCATACGGGCACCATCTGGTTCAACGTCACCGCCCCGGACCATGTCACGGTCGAGGGCGGCAGAAATCAGACCCGGTACGCGTATGCCTCTGAATGGAACTACATGAGCGTCCGGATACAGTCGAACACGCCCGGCCAGATCGCTGCAGGTGACATCAAGTTCGATATCGCCGCGAACGGGGAGTCCGACTCCCTGAACGGAACGGCGATCCTTATCTGGATCCCCTCGATAAAGGTCTCGTCCGTCAACGCCACGTCTGTAAACAGCGGCCAGCCCGGCGAACTGACCTTCAACACCCTCCACACCAACAACACCTACGACAACGCAACAAAGATCATTGTCCAGTCCGGCGCCCGCGGACGCACCCTTTCCGGTCTCGATTACCTCATCGGCTATCCATACGGATGCGTCGAGCAGACGACGAGCAAGATGCTGGCGTCGCTGAACGTGAAGAACTACTACATCGATCGCGCGGACAAGCCCGCGGACTGGGATGACATCCGGGAGAATGCAAACTCCTCGGTCTATAACGGTGTTAAGAAACTCGTTGTGGGCGGCGAGGTAGGCCAGAACACCGGAGAGTATTATGAAAGCAGTGCCGGCGGCTGGAGCCTCTGGGGCGGCGAGCCCTCGGAGTCGTCATCGAGCTCCTACGCGGGCTACACCCTCGCCCGGATCAATATGCCTGGTGAGGACTTAAACCGGTTCCTTGAAGGAAATATCACAAACGGCAGCACATTTGAACGCGACAAGGTGAACTTCGAGAGCCTGATCAAGTGGTTCCACGAACACCCGGACGACCCGAGCAGCGGCACCTGGACATGGAGCGCTCCCGTCTGTCACGCGTGGGTTCCCGAGTCGAACACCGCGTTCGTCATGCTCATCCACGACATGATCAACCAGACAGTGGAACTGGACGACACACACCGCGGCTACATGGAAGACAACATGCGGAACGCCACGCGGTACTTCATCGAGAAAGAGGAGCAGCAGTCCTGGCCGACAGGCGAAGATCAGGCGATGGCGAGGGCACTCGCGCTCTGGGGGCTTGAAGCCTTCGCGATGCCGTCTGATGATGTCAGCAGCAACGAGATAAACGCTACCAAGACGGCTCTGGCGACGTGGCTGATCCAGAACCAGAACAAGGAAGGCAAGGATGACGGTTCCTGGCCTGCGAGTCATTACTATGGCTGGTATGATGGTGGGAGGAAGACCGAAGCGACTGCTTACGCCATCCTCGCGCTGAACGCAACTGGGATCCCTGCCGATAATGGGACTATCCAGGGCGGGGTCAACTGGCTCATCAATCAGTACGAGAAGGGTGGAGGATGGGGATACACCTGGGCCTCCCAGGTTGCCATCGATGCGCTGATCCAGTGCCAGCCGACGCTGGCTGTTGAGGGTACAGTTGATATCGTGATTGACGAAGGTACCGACACGGTAGTGGCAGTAGGCCCCTTCCCGGTGAATACAACACACCCGTGGGTCGAGTACCCGCTGACAAGAGATCAGATGGACACCCTGATGGCAGGTGGGACCCACGTTCGTTACATCGACGGTTCGGGTGGCAACGGTGAAGTGAGAGAGCACACGCTCACTGCGGAGATAACCGATGGCGCCGGCCCGATCCTTGTCAGCGTCGACCACTCGCAGTCGGCCCCGGTCAGAGAGGTCGACGGGACGATCCAGGGAAGCCGGCTGATCCAGTCATTCGGTTACGAGGAAGAGGCCGGGCCCCTGCACGTCTCGACCGATATCGGGGTCCTGAGCGACGACCCGGCTGGAGATGGAGGCTCCAGGTACCTTGTTGAGATTGACTCGGACCAGATGGTCGCTGGCGAGAAGGCCGAGGTAACGATCATGGCCCAGTTCACGGGCGATCCGGACGAGAGAGGCATCACCTCCCCGATGATTGAGATCCCGATTGCCGGGTTCACTTTTGACAACGCTACCGGGATCACCGAGAATGGCATGGATGGTGCATTTGAGTACCTGAACGGCACGACGGGCAACGAACACCCCTCGGTCTTCATCCAGTCCCTCGAGTGGGTGACGGACACAACGATGACCTACAAGTTCAAGATAACCCCTGAAGACCACGGGACGCTGGATCTGGATCTCCGTATCCGGCCGCTCTACGATGACGCCAACGTCTACCTGGTCAACAAGACCTTCACGGTCATGGGCAGGGGGAACGTCTCTGTCAACGTCGTCGATGAGACCGGCGCGTCCGTCGATGCCGAGAGCATCACCCTCGGGACGGAGACGGTCCAGGGCGAATCGAGCCACGACTTCACCGGCATCCTCAACGGCACCTACACGCTTGTCGTGAACGGGACTGGAGGCTATCCCTCGATCCGCACCACGGCGCGGGTCATGCCCGACGCGACGGCGCTCTACAACATAACGCTCCCGTCGTCCCTCATTGACCCGACCCTGGTCTTCTCTGAGGGAGGCGCAGGCAGCATCGCCGGCGTGGCATGGGTGGAGCCCGAGCCGCTCAACGCGGCCCGGAGCGAGAACACCACCTACAACGTGACGGTTCTCGGGAACGGCGGCGAACTCGGCATTGCGCTCGAGTTCCCGATGAGGTACCTGATGAGCGAACCGGTAGTGAAGGTGAACGGTGTGGAGACGGCGTATGAGTTCATCAACGGCACGTTCGAGTACGACCCCACCATGAGGACCTACTCAACCACGAATGCCACCCTGGTCATCTATAACGCGCCGGTCGGCAGCAACACGGTTGAGATCGAGTTTGAAGGTGGATTGTTGGGTGATGCTTACAAAGATGGTAAAATCAACGTAAATGACGCTCTTTACGTTTTGCACTTTGTTGCAGGGAACATCGAAGGATTTGAAACCTACGATTATCCTAACGTCTATGATCGCGATGATCACGTAATCAACGTAAATGACGCATTATATATCCTCCATCAGATTGCGGGCAACGTAGACGAATACTACGACCCTGTCCTATAAGAGAGGGGCAACTTATGAAACCCATTTTTTCACGCACACTCATTCTTGTAGCGGTTCTGTGCGTATTGTTCACAGCGGTACAGGCAGCGGAAGTGCGCCTCGCCGACGGGCAGCTCATCGTCGCGGGCGTAGACGACAGCATCGGCCTTGGAGGCTTTGACGTTGTTCTCTCGTACGGTCCCGACGTCTCGGTCACCTCGGTCGAAGGTCTTTCAGGCTTTCTGGTGGCGAGTAACATCCAGAACGACGCAGGGATGACTGTCATTGCAGGGATATCGGCTGATGGGCTGACGGGAGATGTTCCTGTTGCATCCGTACAGGTTGAAGGGACGGGTCCCATCGCGATCGCCGTCAGGGAACTCGGGAATGCACGTGGGGACCCCATTGCCTTCACCAACCCGACATTTGGTGGGACAATCCCTACTCCCGGGACTCCTGCTCCGGGAACCCCTGGCACGCCTACGCCCGGGAGCGTGACTCCTGTCTCCACACCGGCCGGAACGCCCCAGACGACGGTGACCCCCGCGCCGGGAGAAACGGGGCAGACAGCAGAGAATGAGCCGACAATGACCGTGACAGTCACAACATCGACTACGTTGCAAGAGGAATCACCGACACAGTTCGGGGAAACCCCTGAATCGCAGGATCTGCCAGAGAGTACACCAAAGGCGGCATTACCCGTCTTAATTACACTCTTTGCGGTCCTTGCTGTAGTCATATTAAATGGAAAGGAATAATAATAGCTAAAAAGAGAGGAGAATTCATGAAACCGACGAAGTTCAGGATAGCGTGCATAATTCTGCCGTTATTCATTGCTCTCTGTGTCGGTACAGCGAGTGCTGCCGGTAGCGGGACACTTGCTGCAACTGACGCTTTACAGATCAGAGGAGGGGAAGATGGTCACGTGTTCATCTTCCTCAATGGCTCGTACGATCCCGCTGTAGGAGGCTTGGAGTTATCTGTATTCTATAATGAGTCCATTGCCGAAGCTACAACGTTTGTCAGGAATCCTGAGGCAGGCTCTGGAGTAACACCAAGAGATCTCTCAAGTGGGTTCTCTCCTCAGCTTGCGAATGATGTGGGAATTCCTACTGAGACCTGGCTATGGGACATCACCTTTAGGGCAAGGGTGAACGATGGAAGCGTAATGACAGTTGGACTTGTTCCCTCTGTCGTTAGTAGTGTAAACCTCCCGCCTGATGACTATCTGAGTGTTACGGCTGTCCACAACGCCACCTTCGCCACCAAGGATGAAGTGCTCCCGGTGATCAATATCACCACGCCGGTGACTGTCTCGCCCACGTTCAACATCGCCGGGACGATCTACGATGTCGGTGGGATGGGCACCGCGCAGGCAACCCTGAAGAACACGACCCATGCAGCGGTCACGTACGATCTCACGCTCAACGGATTGGCCCCGACCTGTACCTTCAGCGAACAGGTCACCTGGCCGATTGAGGACGGCGTCACCCTGACGGTCACCGCGACCGATGACGCAGGGAACACCAACACCTCGTCACAGGTCATCAACGTCGTGGATGTCGGTTTCTCGAATCCCGAGCCGACCGGTTACATCAACGCTACCCCGGCCGAGGCCAGGGCGTTCATGTCTCAGATACAGACAGGAACAGTCACGATGTACCTCGGGTCCCTGACCTACGTGCCGACATCACTGGTCCTTGACACCTCCACCGGCTACGCGGTTGGCACCGTGCCCAGCGCTCTTGTCGACGGCGAGTACTGGGTGAACGTCAGCGGAACCGACAACTTCGGCGATGAGCAGTGCCTCAACTGGACCTTCACGCTTGACACCACCGCGCCGGTGATCAACTCCTTCACGATCACCGACAGCGACGGTGACGGCTACATCGAGGCGGGTGAGGATCTCCATCTGGCATGGGACGTCGCCGCCGACCCGAGCTTCGACGATGTCGCTCTCGTGGATGTCGCGACCGGGCAGGAACTCTGGTCCAGCGACAGCATCTCCGGAACCGACACGAAACTTATTGATGACGGAAACCGCGACCTTGCGTTCCGCGCCTACGACCGTGCGGGCAACTACGACGACAGCCGCGCATTCCACCTCTACTACGACTACATGATCTGGGTGAACTCGACGAAGGTGGGCGAGGTCTCCGGCCTCGACACGACCTACACTGCGGTGAAGGATGTCAGCAGGACTGCGGTAAGTTCCATCACCCTCTACGGGTGCACTGTAACCCTCCCTACCCTGAACCAGTTGCAAAAGAATGTTACAAACGTCGGCTGGGTCACCCCCGACACCTATGTGGTCGTGGACAAGAACGCTAACAAAACCATTTCCGGAAGCGAGACCTACCAGAATGCCTGGGTTCTCGATCCGAACACGGACCTCGACTTCCTGGTGAAGGTGCCGCACGTCCACAATGCCACCCTCGTCCTCGGTGAGGCAAACGAGTCGTACATTGATGAGCTGATCCGCGGCGGAAGAGGCGGCATGCACTCGGTCAACTACACCGAACTTATCAAGAAGGCTGCCTACATCTTCATCGATGGCGGCTGGGCGAAGGTCACGGTGGATGACGACGGCACAATCTCCATACCCGAACACTCAGGAAACAACATCACTAACGCGGGCAACATCTCGGCAACGCTGCGCCACCCAGATAACCAGGTGGACCTGCACACCGGCTACCGGCTGAGCACGCAGGGCCTGACGGCAATTACGCCCGCTCCCGGCGACTACGCCCTTGCTGCAATCGCCATGGACGGCGACCGGATCGGTCTCCTCGGCGCGATGCCGATTATGGTAATGGAGAGCCCTGACCAGGGCGCGATCACCCCCACGAGTGTGCAGCAGAACGCGACCTTTACCGCGCAGTTCAGGTATGATACACCCTGTGAACGTCTCGGCGTGGTTGTTCTCCGCAACGTCGCCTATGACGGCAACGCACTTATCGACATGTCGACGCTCGGTAAGGATTCGCTCCGCCTGAACCTCACCTACAACGGTATCGCCGCAACCCAGAAGCTCGCTGGTAATGTCTACGTCAGCCCGAGCAGCGGGAAGTATGTAGTGGCGAACACCAACCAGGCCACGATCTCGACGACAGGCCTTGAACCCGACACCTACCAGGTCTACATGGTAGGGCAGAGCGCCAACGGCACGATGCAGGCCTATGGGCAGCATACGCTTACCATCACTCCGCACGTGACGCCCACGCCCACCGCTCCTCCCCACCACGGTGGCGGCGGTGGCGGCGGCAGCAGCAAAGCCCCTGTCTCTTACACCACGACAGGCACCTTGCTGACCAGCAGCGCAGGAACCGTCCTCAAATCCATCAGGGTTAACGCCGAGGACAACGTCGGGAACCTGCTCATCCCGATCGGCACGAAGGCACTCGACGCAGACGGCAACCCGCTCTCCAGCATCAGCCTCAAACCCCTCACGGGCAGCGATGTCCCGGCGGCTCCGACCGGAGCAGTCTTCCAGTTCGCCGGCTACGCCTATGAGGCTGGACCTGTAGGTGCCACCTTCGAACCGGGTATCACCCTGACGTTCGATATCCCCGACGATGTCTGGGAGACTCTCTACCTCCCGGGCAACCAGCTGACGGTGAAGTGGTACAACCCGGAGACCGATCTCTGGGAGGACCTCCCGGTAACCGTCTCGCCGGGCTCGAAGACCGTGACAGCAACGGTGACTCACTTCAGCACCTTCGCACTCTTCACCGAGCCCGTGACGACGCCGGTCACCCCAACCGAGACCGCGACCACGGCCCCGGCGACGCAGACCACAACGCCGCCCGGTGAGCAGCCCGGCGAAGGGCTGCCCATGACGATGATCCTCTCGATCTTCGCGGTTGTCGTCATCATCGTAGCGGCCGGATACTTCTTCATGATGCGGAAGTAATCCAACCCAACCCTTTTTTTGCCTGCCGACGGCAAGCAGCGGCTCTCACGTCTATCTGCCGGCCTTTCACAGCAGCCTGCGCGAGTGCCGGGAGCGATTGATACAGCCCCGGAGGGCCACGGTGACGGAACAGGTTCTTGATGGCAGCCCTGCCGGTGCGGCGCCCTCTCCACCGGACTCATCGAAACGCTCCGGGGCGAGATTGCCACTCCGTTCACCATCGATCCGGGGCGGCCCGACCTGGACCGGGGGTGCTGACCTGGGAACCTCAATGTGAGCGTAGCGGCCGCTATAGCGGCTTTCCGAATGCTCTATGAGGGCTTCAGGCCCAAGGGTCAGGAGAAGATGCGGGATCCCGGGATGGGCTGGCGTAGCTGTTCGGAGGTGGGTTTCCGCTCTCCATTTTCGTCTTCAGAACCGGGGTAAAGTTTATTTACGCCAAGAAGCATCGTCCACCACATGAAGAGCATGTTTGGTATCCTTGCCCTCATGGTGATCGCGAG
>PGYH01000045.1:17861-36297 GCA_002839575.1 Methanomicrobiales archaeon HGW-Methanomicrobiales-6 | reverse complement strand
CCCTACTACTCGCTGATGCGGGTCTGGCGCATCCAGGACCGGCTCGCCCCGTCGCTCAACCTGAGCCCGTACGTCGAGAATTCGTACACGAAGGCGTACCCGTTCACCATCACGCCCGACGAGAAAGTCAACCTCACCGGGGCGTTTTCGCTCTTCCGGGACCACTACGAGGGGACCGGGTTCGACCTCTCGACCGGTGAGGCCGCAGGGCCGTTCGGGAACCCGTACCGCTACTTAGGGTCCGACGACGCCCACACCGATTTCCAGAACGCGTCGTACATGGAGGTCCGTGCCGGGGCGAACCCGCGTCCGGTCTCGGCGGTCTTCTGCAGTTACAGTTACGTCGCCCAGGCGCGGTCGTCCCTCCCCGATCCGGTGGGAGGCGTGCTCTGGTTCGGTCCGGCGGTCGCGTACGAGACGGTCTATGCGCCGATCTACGCGGGCTCGACGAACGTATCCGTCGCATACACGACCGGCGACCGGCTGCAGTACGACCCTGACAGCGCCTACTGGACGTTCGACCTTGTAACGAACTGGGCCATGCTTCGCTACGACGCGATGATCGACGAAATCACCGCAAAACAGGGCGAGCTCGAGGCCGAATCGATAGCCCTCGTGCAGAAGACCGACAGAGAGGCGGCCGAACTCATCGCCGCCGGCGACAATGAAGGGGCGGCACGTCTCCTCACGAACGTCACGGTCACGCGGGGCGATGAGATCATCGATGAATGGCACGCCCTCACGGGCACGCTGATCGTCACGTATTCGAACGGCCTCATCACCGACCCGGCGACGGAGGCGGTCGAGGAGCCCGGGTACCCGGCGTGGTGGCTGAACGAACCGGGTACCAGTACGGGCCGCGGGTCTACGAACTGGATGAACTCCGCGCGACCGGCGGGCTGAACTACACCGGCAACACTGTCCGGGTCCCGAAGAATGCGACGTTTGCAGATATCCGGGAACTCATCTGATCATCTTTTTTTTGTCCGGTATACCGGCCGGGCGACACTGTTATATGACGTGAGCAGGATGGGGAGTGCACCCCTGGATGGAGGGAGATTCATGAGAAGTGTGATCCTGCTTGCAGCGGTCGTATCCCTGCTCCTCCTCGTCGGCAGTGCGGGCGCCGCGGATGTCGGGACTGCCGGGGTGCGGAACGGAACGACGGTGAACATCCAGAGCGGCGGCCAGAGTTATCCGGCCTACATTACGATGCCCGATGACGGCGGGTCGTATCCGGCTGTGGTGCTGATCCACTCCTTCAACGGCCTGGAGGAGGGCTACCGGGTCATGGCCGACCGCCTGGCGACAGAGGGGTTCGTCGTCATCGCCCCTGAGTGGCAGACCTTCGAGGAGGCGCCGGCGGACAACGTGACGGAGGCGCTGGTCAGGGATACGGTCGCGTACCTCGAAACCCGGCCGGAGGTCAACGAGAGCAGCATCGGCCTGACGGGGTTCTGCGCGGGCGGACGCTACACGATGCTCTTCCTGCCCCGGATCGAGGAGTTCAGTGCAGGTGTCGCGTGGTACGGCTTCCCCTACTCCGGCGGGCAGGCGAACGGGACTCCGCCGGCAGAGTTCATCGACAACATCACCGGCCCGATGCTGATCATCCACGGCACGGCCGATCAGGCGAGCCCGGTGGCCGATATCTACCGCTACGCGACCGATCTCGATGAGGCCGGGAAGTACTTCGAGCTCAAGGTCTACCAGGGCGAGCCGCACGGGTTCATGATCGGCGAGGACGGGGAGCTGGTGGAGACGTCCGTCGCGGAGAGCGCGTATCAGGAGATGGTGGGGTTCTTTAATAAGCGACTGGTGGGCGCGTAAGCGCCCAGCAGGAGCTGGAGAAAATGCGCAGCATTTTCGACCGGCGACTGGTGTTTCCGACAAGCGCCCAGCAGGAGCTGGAGAAAATGCGCAGCATTTTCGACCGGACGCTCGGGTGATCTCCACTACCCGGTCATTTTTTAGGTGAATGCAGTCTGTCGCTCCGCTCGATCTTCTTCATCACCTTCTCCCAGGAGCCCGTGATGAGGAAACTCTCCTCCATGTAGCCGACCACCCGGGTAAACTTCTTCATGGGAAAGGCCATCGTCAGGACGTCCGGCGGGACGCAGGGGCGTGCCGAGGGGTCGAACATTCCGAGGACCGCTCGTGGATTCTCGTTCTGCTGCTCGAGCCAGGGGAAGTAAAAGACCGAGCTGCACCCGGCGCCGAACGGGCAGATGACGCCGTTCGGGTCGCTCTGGTCGAAGTTTGCGAGCGTGAAGAGGCCGGAGAGCACTTCCGGCCGCGCAAAGAAGACGACGGCGTCCGGGTTGTCGGCCTCCGTGAGGTTGTCCCAGCGCTTGAAGACGATCTCCTTGCCCTTCGTCGGAATCCGGGTGGTCCCCCGGTCGAGTTCGTCCACGATCTCCGGCGTCTGCTTGTAGCGCTCCCCCTCCATCTCACCGGGTTTTCCGTAGGAGAGGAAGTAGCGGAAGTCGGGGAACCGTTCGGCGTCGTAGCCGAGGTAGAACCTCCCCCCGCGGCACCCGATCGAGTCTTCTGAGAAGGCGAGGCTTTTGCCGTTCCGGACCTTTACAAGGTCGCAGACGAAGCACCTCCAGCCCTTCGGGGCGGGGCCCTTCTCCATCCCGTCGGTCGGACCCCCGACCTCGAAGGCGATCGGGAGTTCCGTCCCCGGGAAGTAGTTCTCGTGGAGCCGGATGTAGGCGTCGCGCAGTGCTGTGTCCATACGGCTCTGTTCTGGGTCGGCGGGGATTAATATTCTGATCCGTCTCCCGATCGAGGCACATACAGCCGGCGGTCTGTCACCATCCGGTCAGGGAAGTGCGGTGTGGCCAGGGCACTATCCGGCTGCGGGGAACCGCACACGAGCCGGATCGGCGGGAAAGATCGAAAGATATATATTGTCAACCTTCGACTGTTGACACATGCCTCTCCCCCTGAACGACAGGCAGTTTGCGTTCTGGAAACTCCGCCGCGGCGGTCTTGTAAACATCCAGATCGCGGACCGCTTCCGCATATCCCGCCAGGCGGTCTCGAAGGCGCTGCTTGCCATGGACCGCAAGGTCGAAGAGACGCTTCTCGAGATGGCGCAGGCGAACCAGATCGAGGTCGAGCGCCTGAATGCAGAGATTGGCGTCCTCTTCGGGCGTTCCGTCCCCTTCAATGCGGCTGCGATCGTCTTCGTCTCGGCAGACCACGGGGTGCAGGTCTGGTACGAGCACGAGGGCGACTGCGGCGCATGTCCCCGGTACGCCCGGTGCATCGAGCTCCTCTGGGGCTACGCGGACGAACTGGGGATCACGCTTGAAAAGACCGACGATCCGACACGGTTGGCCGACGAACTCTTTGCGAAACTCCGGGAGATGGTATGATGCCGCTCATGGAGACGATCCGGGCGTACCTGGGCTGGTGCCCCATGCAGGCGTCGATGCGGCCGGATCTCACGGTGCGGCCGGCGACGGCCGCGGCGGCGGGGGGGCAGGATGGCCCCCTCCGGGTCGAGCCCGGGTGGTGGAAGCGCTACCATAACCAGTTGCTGATAACGGCGGTAGCCTTCTCGGCGGCGACAGCGGCGCTCGTTATCCTGTTCGAGGATGCTTCAGGGCACCTTGCCATGTGGACGGGTCTTGCCGTCGGGGTAGGAGCGCTCCTCGGCTCTCTGCTCAGTTACCGCTCCCGGTATGCGCGGGTTGCCGCCGGCGAGTTCCACAGGGACAACATGACCCGGAGACAGCGCATTGTCCAGTACCTGAGGGTGCCGGTGGCCTCCGTTCTCCTCGCCACCGGTATGGCGTATTTTGTTCTGGGCGGGATGTTCGACCGGATTCTCGGGATCGTGCTGGGCATGTGTCTCATCTGCTGGATCTGGTACGGCCTCACGATCCTCTGGGAGCGCCGGTACAAGGCGATCATGATCGCGGAGTGGGGGTCGGTGTATACCGTGGATACGGCAACAGAGGGTGAACGCGTATGATGAAGTTCTCCGAGACGATACGGAGATGGATGGGCTGGTGCCCGAACGCGGCAGCGGCCGGCACCGTCCGGCGCCGGTATGCAGTGCCGGACGATGAGGTTGAGACCGGGACGGCGGGAGAGGGCGGTCGGGAAGTGGTTGGGGGTGCACTGGTGGACTACGGCCCGATCGGCACCTCGGGAAGGCTCTTCCTGCTGCTGGTTGCCGGCGCCTGTTTCATCGGATGCCTCTTTGCCATGGCTCCGGCGCCCCTCGTTACGGTTCCGACAACCTTCGTTATGTTTCCGGCAGGGGGCCTTCTTTTGCTGGCTATCATACTAGGATATTCTGCTCTGGAGTTGTATGGGACCGTACGAAGAGCCCGTATCGATATCGCCCACGACGCCATCACCATCAGACGGCCGCTTTTCCGGCCGATCGTCATCCCGAAGGGCGCCGTCGTGAAGGCGGAGGTGGGGGAGAACAAGCTCCCTGTCCCCCTCTGGCTCCTCGTGATAGCGCTGGCGGCGCTTCTCATATCGGCGGCCGGGAGTATATACGCTGGATTTTCAGATCCATCCTCCATGCGGTTCATCTTCGGGCTTGCCGCCGCGATCTTCTTCCCCGTGCTCTTCTACCGCACCTACGTGCGGACACGTTACCCGCGAGCCCTGACGATAACAACCGCGGAGAAGAAACTTGCTGCTATCTACACCGATGACCCCGAACGGATGGCCCGAATGCTGGGGGTAGCGGGATGACGGTCTTCATGGAGTATATCCGGAAGAAGCTCGGCTGGTGCCCGAACGCCGGCGCCGTCAGGCCCGTCCGCCGGCGATATGCCGAGCCGGCCGGCGATATCGGGCTCGGGGCGGCGGCGGGCGGCAACCGGGAGGTGGTGGAGGGTGCCCTTGTGGATTACGTCAGTCCCCGCCTCTTACCGCTGATGCTCCTTGCCCTCGGCGGGTTCTTCGGGCTCCTCGTAGTAGGCTTCCTGATCCCCCAGTTGCGTTCCGGGTTCTATATCCTCCTCGCCCTCACCTTCACGACGTATGCCGCGGTGCGTCTCTATCTCGATACGAAACAGACAGTAGTAGAGTCCTTCGGGGATGCCATCGTCGTCCGGAGACCACATTCGCGACCACTCGTCTTCGGAAAGGATGCCATCAGGTCGGTCGAGGTGAAAGAGACAAACCTTCCCATTCCCCGCTGGGCGTTCGCGTTACTCTTTCTTCTCCTGGTTGCGGGGATATTCTTCGGCCTCGCAGGGAGGGGGTTGACGCAGTTTTTAGGTGGCCAGGTCATCGACCCCGATTTCTCGTTTCATCTTCTCTTTTCAGCCGGCTTTGTGGTGTATTTGCTAGCGAAGCTCTACCACGCCCTTCTCAGTCTGCGGTATCCCGGTTACCTCAAGGTGAGGCTGGAGTCTGGCGGGTTCCTCCACGTCTACACAGACGACCCCGAACGGGTAGCCCGGGTTCTGGGGGGTTCCTGATGACGGTCTTCATGGAGTATCTCAGGAAGAAACTCGGCTGGTGCCCGAACGCGGCCGCGGCCGGCACCGTCCGGCGGCGGTACGCCGCGCCGGGCGATGAGATCGGGCTCGGGGCGGCGGCGGACGGCAGCCGGGAGGTGGTGGAGGACGTGTTCGTGGAGTACACCAGCCCCCGCTTCTTTGTGCTGATGCCGTTCGCCGTCCTCGGTTTCCTCTTCCTCTTCGTGGTATCCGTCCTCATCCCCTCCCTGTGGCCAGGGCTCATCTTTACCTTCATGGCTGTTTCCCTTCTGGCTTGGGCCGCATGGCGCATCTACTTCGATCCCTACCGAACCATGATAGAATTCTCCGGGACCTCCGTCATCGTCCGGAGATCGCGTGCCCGGCCGCTCGCCTTTGGAATGGATACGGTAAGGTCGGTCGAGGTGAAACGACCCTACCTCTCTATACCCCGCTGGGCGTCCGCGCTGCTCCTGGTACTCATGACTGCAGCGATATTCTTTGCCGGCGTAGGAAACTGGTTGATGCGCTACCCGGGCGGCCCGATCGTCGACCCCGATCTGGGCTTTCTGGTTCTCCTGGCGGTCGGCTGGATGGTGTTCATGCTGGAGTTGCTCTATCGTGGCCTGGTCAGTCTGCGGTATCCCGGCCGCGTCTGGGTGAGGCTGGAGCCCGCCGGGTTCCTCCAGATCTATGCGGACGACCTGGAGAGGGTTGCAGCGCTGCTCGGTTCCCCACGATGACGGGGCATACCTTTTGAGGAGAACCGTCCAACATACAGAACGGTAAGATTCAATGAGCCCCCCGTATCGCAGACCCCAGCCGACGGAGCAGCCGGCATGACCGACAGCGCCGGCGGCGCTCGACCATCTCCTGCGCCGCTCATCGAGTTCCGGAACGTCAGCGTCGTCCGGGACGGCCACAGACTCCTTGATGCGGTATCGCTCACGATCCGCGAGGGAGAGCATATCGCCATCCTCGGCCCGAACGGTGCCGGGAAGTCGTCGCTCATCCGGGCGATCACCCGCGAGTACTACCCCTCCTCGCCGGGCCCGGACGTCACGTTCCGGTTCCGGGGGCAGAACCGGTGGGACGCCTTCGATCTCCGGTCGCACATCGGGCTTGTCTCCGGCGACCTCCAGCAGACCTTCACCCGCGGCATATCGGGCCGCGAGGTCGTGCTTTCGGGGTTCTTCTCGAGCATCGGGCTCTTCCTCTCCCACAAGGTGACGGACGCGATGGAGCACAAGACCGATGAGATCCTCGAGTTCCTCGAGGTCGCGCACCTCGCCGACCGCCCGATGACGGAGATCTCCTCGGGCGAGGCACGCAGGCTCCTGATCGGGCGGGCGCTTGTCCACGACCCCGGCACCCTCGTCCTCGACGAGCCCACGAACAGCCTTGATCTGCACGCGCTCCATACCTTCCGTAAGACCCTCCGGAAGATCGCCCGGTCGGGCACCGGGATCATCCTGGTGACCCACAACCTCCACGACATCATCCCCGAGATCTCCCGGGTCGTCCTGATGCGGGACGGCGCCGTCCGGATGGACGGCAAGAAGGCGGAAGTCCTGACCGATGAGGCCGTCGGCGACCTCTTCCGCGTCCCGGTCCGCGTCCGGGAGGAGGACGACTACTACTACGCAACGGGCTACTGAAAGACCCCTTGAAACCTCATTTTTCCAATCGACACAACGCTTAAGGCCGGTGACGATCTCTCCCGCCGCCTATACCCCGGCACCAACGTGTGGGGGAATCCGAGAGGAGAGAGAAAAATGGTCGAGATTGGCTACAAACTCTTCACCCGAGGATGCCGGGTTCTCGTTTTTGAGCATCAGCGATCACTACCTCCCGTGGATCTCGAACCACGGGCGCGCCGGGTTTGCCTGGTGCACCATCGGCGGGGTGTCGCAGGCCACCTCGCGGGTCAAGGTCTCCACCGGCGTGACCTGCCCGCTGATACGTTACCACCCGGCGATCGTCGCGCAGGCTGCCGCAACCGCCGCCACGATGATGCCGGGGAGGTTCGAGCTCGGGCTCGGGACGGGCGAGAGTCTGAATGAGCACGTCGTCGGGGGAGTTTTTCCGACGTCCGAGCCGGTGCGGCTCGATATGCTCCGCGAAGCAGTGAACATCATCCGGACGCTCTGGAAAGGGGGCATGCAGGACTACTACGGCATCTACTACACCGTCGATAACGCGCAGATCTATGAACTGCCGAGCGAGCTCCCGCAGATCCGCATCTCTGCGGAAGGGCCGATGTCGGCGGAGGTTGCCGGCGAGATCGGCGACGCGCTCATCCACTTCGAGCAGAAGCCCGAGGAGGTCATCGAGACGTTCCGCGCTTCAGGCGGCGAGGGAAAATCGTGCATGATCGAGACCGTGGTCTGCTATGGCCGAAGCGTTGACGAGGCGAAGCGCACGGCCTACGAGTGGTTCCCCATGGCCGCGAACAAAGGGGAGCTGAACTGGATCGTTCCCACCCCGACGCACTTCGAGCAGTTGCAGCAGATGGTGACGCCGGACGATGTTGCAAAGAACGTCCTCTGCGGCCCCGACCCGCAGAAGATCATCGAGAAAGTGGGCAAATTCGTCGATATGGGCTATGACAGCGTCCTGCTGCACCAGGTCGGCCCGGAACAGCAGGAGTTCATCAATCTCGCGCACGACGTCATCCTGCCGGAGTTCGGGATCAAGCCTCCCCGGCCCGAGTCGGGAGGGAGGATGGTTCCCGGCCCCGCACGGTGAGCCGGAGGCCGGTGAACCTTTTTTTTTACGGTCGCTGCCACGCCCTGGGCCTGCCAGTGCTACCCGCGTGCCCTTTTCCCGATATACCACCCGATGATCGCACCGACTGCGGTTCCCGCAACCACGCCGGGCAGCCCGGCAAGCACCAGTCCCGCGATCATCCCGAGCGCCGCTCCGACTCCGGCATATCCGCCTGCAAAATCTGCCATACCTATCCGGTGTGCCCTTCCGCCGTAAGTAGCCGCCTGGACAACAGTTAAGAACCCGGTGCAGCATCCTGTTTCCCGGGATGACCGGGGACACAAATGCCACAATCGTCCGGGACCTCATGGCTGAGTTCGCCGGCCTGACCGGGCTTGACCCGCCTCACGACCACCCGCGGCGCTACCTCTGGACGGATGCTTATGCGGTCTGCAACCATCTCGAACTCTTCCGCCGGACCGGCGATGCGACCTGCCGCGACCTCGCTCTCCGCCTCGTCGACCAGGTCCACCACACCCTCGGCCGGCACCGCGACGACGACCCGCGGACCGGCTGGATCAGCGGTCTTTCCGAGGAGGAGGGCGAGGCGCACCCGACCCGGGGCGGCCTCCGGATCGGAAAACCTCTTCCCGAACGAAGGCCTGATGAGCCGTTCGACGAGCGGCTGGAGTGGGACCGGGACGGGCAGTATTATCACTATTTGACGAAGTGGATGCACGCGCTCAACCGGGTGAGCCGGGTCACCGGAGATCCGATCTATACCTGGTGGGCGGTGGAGCTTGCAGGGATCGCCCATGCCGCGTTCACCTACACCCCCTCCTCCGGCGGCAAGAGGATGTACTGGAAGATGAGCATCGATCTCTCCCGGCCGCTCGTCCCTGCCATGGGCCAGCACGACCCACTCGACGGGTTCGTCACCTACAGCGAGCTCCAGGCGGCGGCAGGGGGGACCATTCTCTCGGTCGAGATCGCCGATATGGCCCGCATCTGCCGGGGTGGGAACCTTGCCACGGACGACCCCCTCGGCATCGGCGGCCTTCTCTTCGACGCTGGAAGGATAGCGCAGCTCGCGTCCATCTCCGGTGGCCTGCTGGCTTCCGTCCTCGAGGCGGCCCAATCAGGCCTCGCACGCTTTGCCGGGGGCGGGACGCTCCGCTACCCCGCGGACTACCGTCTCGCCTTCCGGGAGCTCGGGCTCTCGATCGGGATCCGGGGGGTCGGCCCCCTCGCGGAACGGGTCCGGGAGAACCCGGCCCTCTCCCGGCGGGCGGACGCTCTCATGCGGTATGTCCCGCTCGCCGATGAGATCGAGCGCTTCTGGATGGACCCGGAGCACCGGAAAGCCGGCACCTGGATGCAAAACCGGGAGATCAATACGGTGATGCTCGCCACCAGCCTTGCACCGGAGGAGTTCCTGGCGATCTGAGGCCGCAGCTCCCGCAACTCTCCTTCCTGGGGACGCCGTCACCCATACTATTTTAAGGAGAGGCGATAAGGCTGGATATGATTGGAGGAAAGAATCATGGCATCAAAACTGATGGACTACTTCAACAAACAGCCGAGGATCGGCCTTCTCAGCACCGCAAACAAAGAGGGAAAAGTCGATGCGGCAATCTTCGGTTCGCCGATGATGGTCGACGAGAAGACCGTCGTCATGGGGCTCGGACAGAACCGCACGTTTGAATACCTGCAGGAGAACCCGAACGCCGTCTACACGATCGTGGAGAGTGGAGAGACGATCATGGACTGGAAAGGACTCCGGGTCTACCTGAAGATGAAGGAGTATGCGACCTCCGGAGAGACGCTGGAGACCTATCGAAGACAGGTTGCCCAGGCCGCCGGCGAGGATGCGGCGGCGATGATCCACGCCTCGGTGACGTTCGAAGTCACAGAAGTGCGCCCCCTCATCGACATGGGCCAGGGCTGGGAACAGTCAATCTGACTTTTTCTGGAAAGTCCCCTCGTGAGAGGGCGCTGCCGGCCGATCATCAACCGCTGGAGCAGGGGGCACAGGCCCGGGAAGTCGGCGTCAGGTCATGGCGAGGTGCCCGCCTGCCATGTCTCCAGGAGCCGCGCATCTGGTGCAGCCCTGATGATCGCAGGTTATTCCCCTTTCGGGAGACTCCGAATATACGCAATTGACACTCCAGACTATACCTCATCGGCGGAAGTGAGTGCTCGCCTGATGCCGTGAAACATCTGGAATCTACGTTCCCGTTCACTTGACGGGCCGCACAGTGTATTTCTACCGTCAGCAGGCGGACCTTCATCACCTGCAGAAACGACAACTCTTACCATCGGGTATCCTGTGCAGCAGGCGCTACTAATCCGCCCGGTATGCCGGACCCGATGCAAGCCGACACAGGACGGACGGCTCCATCAAAAACGTTAATTCAATCATTTTCTGCAGGATTGACGACGATTCTCGCTCTATCCGTGGAAGGAAAAACACTTATAATTGGTAAGTGAGAGTAACTCATTGAGAGGTCGTCCTGAAACCCTCTGCCGGGAGGGGTATCCCCCTCCGTTCTTGCCACTCAAAGCAATCCGGGTCTCTCGAAATCCTGCCTCCTGGTAGCCATTAACCCGCACCTCTGGTTGCTCATGCACCGCCAAAATAGCAGGTGTATCCCAGATGCGGCATACGACTGCCGCTCAGGCAGGAGCAGGGACATCGTCCGGTGCGGCCACCGGGTGAATGCCGTGCTCTGGCCCCGAACAAAGCCCTGCATGCGAGCGCTTTGCTCTAGGCCTGCCCATGCTGCGCAGATCGTTTTGGGGTCCTCCGAGACAGATGGTGAAAGCATCAACAAGCATCAAACCCATGGTCCCGCCGGGACGGTATGGGAGGAACGTGTGTTGAACACGCCGCCGTGTACCTCGCAAGCGATGAAGCGAGTTACACCGGGGACAACCATGGTTGTCGATGGCGGATGCACCGTATCTCGTTGAAGGAGCGGTGAGAGTGAGTATAACAACGTAAACCGATTGAGGTGAATGATATGACAACGATTGGAGTAATTGGTGGAACCGGGGGCCAGGGTCTCGGGATCGCGACCCGGTTTGTAGAGGCAGGAGAAGACGTCATCATCGGCTCGCGGACGGTTGAGAAGGCCCAGGCGGCGGTGGACAAGGTGAAGGAGTTGCTCCCGGGCGCCAGGAACATCCGGGCGGCTGCGAACCCCGACGCGGCGAAAGCAGCCGACGTCCTGGTCCTCACGGTGCCGCTCGCGGCCCAGAAGGACACCCTGCTCTCCATCAAGGAGGGTGCAGCCGGAAAGCCCCTGCTCGACGCGACCGGGCCGCTGGAGTCCTGCATCGGCGGGTCGGCGACGAAGTACATCGACCTCCCCGAGGGGTCCGCCGCAGAGCGGTCCCAGTCGATCCTGCCGGACGCAAAGGTGATCTGTGCGTTCAACAACATCTCCCAGACCTGGTTCATGCAGCTCGGCGAACCGATCGACTGCGACTGCCTCATCTGCGGCAACGACCAGGCGGCCAAGGACCTGGTGGCCCCGCTGATCGAGAAGATCCCCGGCGTCAAAGTCATCGACTGCGGCAAGCTCGAGCGGGCCTGCATTATCGAGAAGATCACGCCGCTTCTCATCGGCCTCAACATCAAGAACAAGTGCCAGTTCGGCGGGATCCGGATCACCGGCCTTGACCGGATCAAGGCCTGCGACACCAAGTAGGCCAACAAGGGCCGGGCCTGCTGATACGGCGCACCTGCCTGAAACCACAGAGGGGCTCTCACGAGGGACCCCTCGGCCTATCTGGTCATCATTGGGATAGCGGATGCCGCATAATGCCCGGGAGGGCAGTCTATCTCTCAGAGTAACAGCATTCTGTAATGTGCTTTCCCCTCTTTTCCGGCGAACCTATTTCTATCATCTCCATCTCCGGACGCGATCTCTTTCTGTGCCTTCGGGAGGAGCGGAATCACAATCTTGCCAGAGGCCGGGTCTCTGCATTACGATGGGGAAGTCATATGCATCAAGACCCCAACGGTGGCCATCATGACGAACCGGGATCAGAAAAAAGGGTGCCCATCCGCTTGAGCAGGTTACCAGTCTCACCCTCTACCTGGCCTCGGACGATTCGAGCCCGGCCAGTGGCGCGGTTGTGATGGCCGGCGCGGGCCGGTGTGCATAGCAGATCCGCCGGCCCCCAATCCTGCACCACCAGCGGCGTGCTGGTAAACCGGTTAACCATCGAGTTCATCCCGATCAACGCCGTCTTCTCGCCCGTGTACGAGCGAGAAGAGGCACCCCGGGTCTCAACGATTTACCCGAATGCTCAGTCCGATGCAACGGGTGACTATACCGCAGTGTAGCCGCCGTCAACGAGCAGGCTGGTTCCGGTTATGTTCGAAGCGTCATCGCTCGCCAGGAACGTGACGGCCTTCGCGACCTCCATCGGCCGGCCCAGGCGCCCGATCGGGTGCAGTTTTTTCAGTTCCTCGTAGGCTTCCGGCGGAAGTGCCGCGAGGAGAGGCGTGTCTATATACCCGGGTGCAATGAAATTCGCGCGGATTCCCTGCGCCGCGTAGCTGGTGCCGACCGTCCGGGTCAGCATGGCGACGCCCCCTTTGGCAGCGGCGTATGCCGTGACACCCTGCTTGGCGACAAAACTATGAATGGACCCGGTATTCACGATGGCTCCTCCGTGACCCTGTTTCAGCATCTGCTGGACAGCATACTTATCACAGAGGAAGACTCCCTTCAGATTTATGTCGAGAACCCTGTCCCATTCGTCAGTTTCCACTTCGTGAGGGTCACCCAGGCTGCCGACGCCGGAATTGGCGACGAAGACGTCCAGTCTCCCGAAGGCCTCTACGGTCTTCGCGACGAGATTCTTGACATCGTCTTCGTTGACAACGTCTGCCCGGATGAAGATTGCCTCTCCACCCGCTTCTTTTATCTCGTTCACGATTCTCGCGCCCTCTTTCTCGTTCCGGCCAGAGACGACGACCTTGCCGCCCTCGGCTGCCATGTCCTTCGCGCAGGCTTCACCGATACCGCTGGTGGATCCGGTGATAACACAGACTTTGTTTTCCATTCTTCCCATAATGGTTCCTCCGTGGCATTCTGTTCGAATGACGGTACTGGCAGACGCGCTCCTGGCCTTTATTGAGGTCGGTGATCCAGGCGCCACCGAATTTGAATTGGCTCCTGACGTTGAGCCCGATCAGGAGTGGGGTGTTCTTCTCGATGGTGCTCACGTGTTCGAGCGCGCCACAATCACCCTATTTCCAGCAGTCTTATATGTGATGATCGATCTGCCTCCGGCATCACAGCGTGGTGGTGTATCCATAGTCATATCCGTGACCCCGCGAGCTATGCCCACAAGAATCCGACGCATCGAACTCAGACGCTCAGCGAGACCTGATGAGAATGCGTTATCGATGATAAGGCAAGGTAAGAGCGCCTTCGTCGCTAAGGTGCCGGGCCAGGGAGCGTTCGTTTTGCCTCCCGCTCCCCCTTCCCCGGCGGGAAAACGCGCCGTTCGGCGCACCCCAACCAGCCTCATGGCGCCGGGCCACGCCCCTGCCGGCAGACTGAACGTGTGGGTTTTACTCGAAGCACCCCCTTTCTTAGCCGAGGATCAAAAGGCGCAGACCTGGAGTACCGGCAGCTAGCGATCTCCCTCCGCAACACAGCACGCCCGGCAAAAAGTATTTGAGCGTGGAGAAGGAGACGATCTCCCACGAATGACGGACGTTGCGACCGGATACCAGGAGCAGTTCGGCCGGATCCTCGACCTGCTCGAAGAGCACGCGACGACAGGGCTGTCCGTGACGGCAGTCGCTCAGGAGCTCGGCATCACTCGCATCTCCGCCGCCAAATACCTCGAACTCCTTGCCGCGAACGGCGACGTCTGCATGGAACGGTTCGGCCAGAAGAAACTCTACCGGCGGTCGCAGCGCCTGCCCCTGCGTGAGATCTTCGAGCACTCCCCGAACGCGCTCGTGATCCTGGGCACCGACCTCCGGATCTGCATGGTGAACGCGAGTTTCATCGCCACCCTCGGTATCCGGCCGGGTCACAACCTGGCCGGTGTTCCGATCTTCGACCTCGATCTGCCGGTATTCTCTGATAGCTCGGTTCGGCGGAACATCGAGCGGATTCACCGGTCGGAGACCTATCTCGACGAGATACAACTGATCGATGAGCGAACGGATCGGATCTATCTTGTCAACTTCGCGCCGATCGTCTCGCAGACCGAGAGCCCGGAGATCCTGGTCACCCTCCGGGAGATCACCGCGTTGAGGAAGACTGAGATCGCCCTGAAGAACTCGGAACGGAAGATTACGACCCTCTTTCAGACAGTCCCGAGCGGGATCGTCATCTTCGCTGCTGATGGGTCTATCCTGAACGCCAACCCCGCCTCGCTCCGGATCCTCGGGCTGCGCGTCATCGAGCAGCTGAGTTCCGCGAGCATCTTCACCCTGGCCTGCTCTCCGGGAACGCTGGAATCGCTGATCCGGGCAGGGCAGGTGGCCGAGATCGAGCTCGCCTGTGACTTCGACCGCATGAAACTGGAGCAGATCCCGAGCACCAAGTCTGGCGTGGCGTACCTCAACGTGGTCTTCACCCCGATTCCGCGGGAGAACGGCGGCCCGTCGGACGAGTTCGCCATCCTCTTCAAGGATATCACGAGCGACCGGCGGGAACGCAAAGATCTGACCTTTCGGGAGACGCGGTACCGCTCGCTCTTCGAGAACGCCTGCAGCGGCGTGATCGTTTATGGGGTTATCCGCGGCGGTGAGGGGTTCGTCTTCAACGACATCAACCGGGCGGCCGAGAAGATCCTCGGGCTCAAGAAGGAAGAACTGATAGGCCGGAACGTCTGGGACGTCTTCCCTGCTCTCGCCGACCCCGGGTTGTTGAAGGCCGTCCAACAGGGCTTCGCCCGGGAACGCCCGGTCTTCCTCCCGCCGCTCCAGTATCGGGAGGGAGACGACGTCTGGATCTGGCATTACCTCTTCAAACTCCCCTCGGGCGAGCTCGCCTCTATTATGATCGACGTCTCCAAGGAGGTCCGCGACGGGAACGGCCCGCCGTCGAGTCCTGAGATTACTGATAATCAATGTTATGGGGCCCGCTGATCGAGCGAACCGCGCGGCACCGGCATAGTGTGGTGGTCGGGGCCCCGGGCGGAACTCGTTGGCGAGACAATCCCCCTCGATCGTCTCATATCATATAAATTCTGCACCTTAGTGATTATCGGTAAAACGAACCTATAAGGGGTGCCGCACTCTTCTTTCCATTATATTCAGGTGACTGAATGAAAGGGTTAGCAAGAATAGGTAAAGACAAAATTGGATGGGTTGAGAAAGACAGACCCGTTGCCGGCCCGCGCGACGCTATTCTCAGGCCGCTGGCACTTGCTCCATGCACATCTGAGGTGCACATGATCTGGGGCGATATCGGCGATTACATGCCCACCGATCGTGTTGTAGGTCATGAAGCAGTCGGCATCGTCGACGAGGTGGGAAGCGAAGTCGGCGATTTCAAGCCCGGTGACCGGGTCATCGTTCCTGCGATCACGCCAAACTACCTGCGCACCCCATCGCAACGGGGGTTCGCCCAGCACTGTGACGGGATGTGCTCCGGCATGCCCTTCTGCATGGCAAAGGACGGTGTGTTTGCAGAGTATTTCCACGTCAATGACGCTGATGCTCAACTCACGCCGATTCCCGATGGAGTGAGCCTGGAACAGGCCCTCATGATCGGCGACATGATGACCACGGGTTTCTATGGTGCCGAACTGGCCAACGTTCAGCTGGGTTCCACGGTCGCCGTCTTCGGCATAGGGCCGGTCGGGCTGATGGCCGTAGCCGGCGCGCACCTGCTCGGGGCTGCACGGATCCTCGCTGTGGGAAGCCGGCCGAATGCGGTGAAGGTTGCCAGGGAATACGGGGCGACCGAGATCATCGACTACCATAACGGCGACACCGTTGCGCAGATCATGGGCCTGACCGACGGCAAAGGCGTGGACGCCGCGATCACGGCCGGCGGCGACGTCAGCACCATCGGCCAGGCGGTTGAGGTCCTGCAGCCCGGCGGCACGGTCGGGAATGTGAACGTCATGGAGCATGCTGAGTCGATCCCGATCCCGCTCGGTGCGTGGGGAGGGGGGCTCGGCGACAAGACTATCAGAGGAGGACTATGCCCCGGCGGCAGGGCACGGATGGAGCGGCTGGCCGCCCTCGTCAGGTACGGCCGGATCGATCCGGGCAAACTGGTCACACACCGGTTCACGAACTTCGAGGACATCGAGGAAGCCCTGCTCCTGATGCACGAGAAGCCAAAGAACCTGATCAAGCCTGCAGTGATTCTGGAGTAATGAGAAACCAACGGAGAGAGTTAGTTATGGCGATGTTTGATTTACATGGGCGGGTTGCGGCCGTAACAGGAGCATCATCGGGTATCGGCGTGCAGATGGCAAAAGCTCTGGCGGGCCAGGGTGCGGATCTCGCCATCATGGCCCGGAGAAAGGAGAAACTGGACGAGGTCGCGGAGGAGATCCGCGCCCTCGGCGTCCGGTGCCTGGCGGTGCAGTGCGATGTCACGAGCACCGAGTCGATCAAGAACGCGGTCCGGGAGATCGTCGCCGAATACGGAAAAGTGGACATCCTGCTCAACAACGCGGGAAATGCTCACATGGCACCGTTCCTGGAGTACCCCGACGATGGCTGGGAATCGACGATCGCCGTAGACCTCACGGCCGTCTTCAAGGTGGCCCGCGAGTTCGCCAGAGTGATGGTCAAGAACAACTATGGCCGGATCATCAACACGGCCTCGATGTACGGCCTCGTCGGCGCCACGGCGTCGACGGTCGGCTACCAGGCGGCGAAGGGCGGCGTGGTCAACGTGACTCGCCAGATGGCGGTCGAACTGGCACAGTACAACATCACGGTGAACGCGATCTGCCCCGGGTTCTTCCCGACGCCGCTGACAAAGAGCGCGCTCGAGTCACCGGAGTGGAAGGCCTACGTGAAGGCCATGGTTCCGATGAACCGGAACGGGCGGGATGGTGAACTGAACGCAGCAGCCGTCTACCTCGCAAGCGACGAGGCAAGTTACACCACGGGCACGACCACGGTTGTGGACGGCGGATATACCTGTATGTAACGTATAGCGCAGTGAACACGAATCTGACAAATTGGTAAACAAATTGAGGTGAATGATATGACAACGATTGGAGTTATTGGTGGAACCGGTGGACAGGGTCTCGGGATCGCGACCCGGTTTGTCGAGGCGGGCGAAGATGTCATCATCGGCTCGAGGACGATTGAGAAGGCCCAGGCGGCGGTGGACAAGGTGAAGGAGTTGCTCCCGGACGCCAGGAACGTCCGGGCCATGGCGAACCCCGACGCGGCGAAGGCAGCCGACGTCCTGGTCCTCACGGTGCCGCTTGCTGCCCAGAAGGACACCCTGCTCTCCATCAAGGAGGGTGCAGCCGGAAAGCCCCTGCTCGACGCGACCGGCCCGCTGGAGTCCTGCATCGGCGGGTCGGCGACGAAGTACATCGATCTTCCGGAGGGGTCCGCTGCAGAGCGGTCTCAGTCGATCCTGGCGGACGCGAAGGTGATCTGTGCGTTCAACAACATCTCCCAGACCTGGTTCATGCAGCTCGGCGAACCGATCGACTGCGACTGTCTTATCTGCGGCAACGACCAGGCGGCCAAGGACCTGGTGGCCCCGCTGATCGAGAAGATCCCCGGTGTCAAAGTCATCGACTGCGGCAAGCTCGAACGGGCCTGCATCATCGAGAAGATCACGCCGCTCCTGATCGGCCTCAACATCAAGAACAGGTGCCAGTTCGGCGGTATCCGGATCACCGGTCTCGACCGGATCAAGGCCTGTGAGACCAGGTAGGCGCGGGCCAGCTAAACGACGGAGAAATCATCATGGGAAGACTTGAAGGAAAAGTAGCGATTGTGACCGGAGCGAGCTCCGGGATGGGTGCGGCGATCACGAAGCGCTTTGCAGAGGAAGGCGCGAACGTCATTGCCATTGCACGGAGGAAGGAGAAACTCCAGGGCGTGATCGACGAGGTCACCAAGAAAGGCGGGACGGCCATCGCCGTCTCCGGCGACGTCTCAAAGGAAGAGGACGTCAAGAATGCCGTGAAGACCGCCGTTGATACGTTCGGCAAGCTTGATATCGTCGTCAACAACGCGGGCAGCCTGGACAGGGTGGCTCCGGTCGGAGACCTCGACGATAAGACGTGGGAGC
>PGYH01000045.1:0-17536 GCA_002839575.1 Methanomicrobiales archaeon HGW-Methanomicrobiales-6 | reverse complement strand
GGCCCTCTTCCTCGCGTCGGACGAGGCAAGCCTGGTCAACGGCGCAGTCGTCCCGGCGGATGCCGGCTGGTCTGCGTGGTAAAGTAGAGGAGACGAACACGCCCTGCCGGGCGGGCGCACGGGCTGGACCCCGCGCCCCGGCAACGGCAGGGACGGCCAGCATCTTCGCTCGAACCCGGGCGCCGGGGAACCGTCACGGGATGGGCTGACAACCGGGTGGGAATCATGACTGTTCAGGGTGCTGGCTCATGCGAGACTGCACATCCGGACAGGATGGAGTATCTGAAACGAGGAGAGTAGTATCATGAGAGGATGGGAATTTACCTACACACATAAACCGTTGAGACTGATTGAAAAACCCGACCCTGTTGCAAAACCGGGTTACGTCGCACTCGATGTAAAGGCCTGCGGGCTCTGCCATTCGGACGTCGGCGCACTGGAAGATGAGAAGTGGCTGGCGCTGATGAAGTACCCGCTCATCATCGGCCACGAGTATGCCGGCGTCATCACCGAGGTCGGCGAGGGCGTCACCGGATACAACGTGGGAGATCGAGTCGGCGTCTGCCCCATGCCCACCAAAGATGGATACGGCGGGGGATACGGCCGGGACGGCGGGTACGCCACGAAATCGACCGCTCCGGCCGAGATGCTGGTCCCGGTTCCCGATAACGTTTCTTTTGCCTACGCTGCCGCCGCTACCGACGCAGGAATGACGTCCCACCATGCGGTGGCCGTCGCGGGCGGTGCCGGGCCGGGTATAAACATGGGTATCATCGGCATCGGTGGCCTGGGCCAGATCGGCACCCGGGTCGCGGTCCTCAAGGGCGCCAACGTTTACGCGGCTTCCAGGAACCCCGCAGCACGGGAAGAGGCCATGAAACTCGGGTGCAAGGCTGCATACCCGACGATCGGCGAGGTCGCCGAACACCACGATCTGGATGTCATCGTCGACTTTGCCGGCGCTGGCCAGACAACCGCAGACGCCCTGGAAGCGGTTGGCGTCAACGGCCGCATCGTCCTGGTCGGCATGGCGAAACTGGAGACCACCCTCAACACGATGCCCCTGATCACGAAAGAGGTTACAATTGTCGGCAGCCAGGGCGGCAACGTCGACGATATCGCCAGCATCTATAAGATGATGGCGTCAGGTGACCTCAAGCCGGACGTCACCGAGATCGGATTCGAGGAGATTGGTGAGGGTCTGGAGAAGTTAAAACAAGGCGGCGTTAAAGGCAGAATGGTCGCCATCATGGATAAATAAGGTCGGAACCTCAAGGGATCTCTTTCCGCCAAACATAGCGTATGTTACCACGAAACTGGAAAACAGGGTTGCCATCGTCACCAGAGTGAGCTCCGGGCCGGGTGCGGCGATCACCCGGTGCCTTGCAAAGGAGGGCGCCAAGGCCATTGCCATTGCACGGCGGAAAGAGAAACTGCAGAACGTGATCGACGAGATCACTGCCGCAGGCGGGACGGCGATCGCTGTCACGTTCATCCAGGGATGGAGCTTGCACTGGCGGGCGTGGGAGCCAACGGAGGGAACTTCCCGCCTACTCCGAGAGGAATGGGAATATCCGCCGCAAGTCCTCATCGAGCGGCTTCTTCTTCTGCCAGGTCTCTTCGAGCGGGGTGCACGTGAGGTCTCCACCGACCTCTCCCACCATGCACCCGCTCCGGCCCTCAATCAGCGCTTCGACGGCGGCGAAACCGAGGAGGCTCCCGAGCACCCGGTCGCGCAGCGTCGGGGGGCCGCCGCGCTGGAGATGCCCGAGGACGACGACGCGGGACTCGAAGTTGAGGCGCTCGCTGACCTCCCGGGCGATCTCAAAGGAGATGCCCGGCGTCTTTCCCTCCGCCACCACCACGATCGCACTCTTCTTCCCGATGGTGAACCCTTCCCGTATGCGCTCGCTGATCCGGGCGATCGAGACCTCTTCTTCCGGGATGACCAGCTCCTCGGCGCCGCCGGCGATGCCGCTCTCGAGCGCCAGGAACCCGGCTGTGCGCCCCATCACCTCGATGAAGAAGAGGCGCTCGTGTGACCGGGCCGTGTCGCGGATGCGGTCGATCGCCTCGACCGCACAGTTCGCTGCCGTATCGAACCCGATGCAGTAGTCGGTCCCGTAGACGTCGTTGTCGATGCTCCCCGGCACCCCCACGAGTGCCGCCGTATCTGTATCGGCCGCAAGCAGGCTTGCACCGTGGAACGTCCCCTCGCCCCCGATCAGGACGATGCCGTCGAGTCCCATCCGCTCGATGGCCGCCGCCGCCCGAAGCCTCCCCTCCCTGGTATAGAAGTCCGGGCTCCGGGAGGTCTCGAGGATGGTTCCCCCCAGGTGGATGGTGTTTCGGATCGCTTTCCGGTCGAGCGGCACCGTATCGCCGGCGATGAGCCCGGTATACCCCCGGCGTATCCCGACGACGGCAAGATCGTGCGTGAGCGCGGTCCGCACCGCCGCCCTGATGCAGGCGTTCATCCCCGGGGCGTCGCCGCCGCTCGTCAGGATACCGATACGCCTCATGGCGTCCCCGCATCATCGAGCGCTATGACGCCCGGGAGCGGCTTTCCGGCAAGTATCGTCAGCGCGGCACCGCCACCCGTCGAGACGTGGGTCATCTGGTCGGCAAGCCCGAACCGCACCACCGCATCCGTGGTCGAACCGCCGCCGACGATCGTGGTGCCACGGAGGTTGGCGAGGGCTGCGGCGACCCGGCGCGTCCCTTCTGCAAACTCCGGGATCTCGAAGACGCCCATCGGGCCGTTCCAGACGACGGTCCGCGAGCCTGCAATTTCGTGAGAGAAATCGTCGGCAGCCCCCGGCCCGATATCCGCGATGACCAGGCCGTCCGGGACCTCTGTCGCAGGCACGGTCCGTATCGGGATGCCTGCCTCCAGTCTCTCCGCGACGACGACGTCCCGGGGCAGGAGGAGGCGGACACCGCGCGCCATCGCCTTCGCGGAGATCTCCCTGACGGCGTCCAGGCTGTCGGTCTCGACGTGTGACGCGCCGGTCCCGTACCCCTGGCTCGCAAGGAACGTCGCCGCCATGCCTCCCCCGATTATGAGGGCGTCCACCCGGGGGATGATGTTCTCGAGGACCTCAAGTTTGTCGCTCACCTTGGCCCCACCGATCACGGCGGCGAACGGCCGTTCGGGAGCTTCCAGGATACGCGTAAACGCGCCGATCTCCCTCTCCAGCAGGAGCCCGGCCACCGCCGGCAGGTGCTCCGGGACGCCCACAACCGACGCATGGGCCCTGTGGGAGGCTCCGAAGGCGTCGTTGACGTAGATCTCCGCAAGGCTGGCGAGTTCCTCCGCAAAGGTCGGGTCGTCTTTCTTCTCCTCCGGGTGGAATCGGAGGTTCTCGAGGAGAACGACATCCCCGTCGTCCATCGCCGCGACCGCGCTCTCCACCTCCGGCCCGACGCAGTCCCGGAGCGCGACGACCGGCTGGTCGAGCAGTGCGGTGAGCCGGTTTGCCACGAGGGTGAGGCGCAACCGCTCCACGACCCCGCCCTGCGGCCGGCCCAGGTGGGAGCAGAGGATGACCCGCGCATCCCGATCGCAGAGGTAGCGTATTGTCGGCAGGCTTGCCCGGATGCGGGTATCATCGGCAATGGCGCCGTCCTCGTCGAGCGGTACGTTGAAATCGGCACGGACGAGCACCCGCTTACCCCTCACGTCAATCTCCCGGACGGTCTTCTTCCGTCTTGCTAGCACGTTCTGCATACCTGCATACCCCCGGAGCAGCGGAGAACGGCGGAGTTCCTGTGCCGGGTACACGAGCGGTTGCACCGCCTCGTCCAGCCTTCTGCAGTCTTTTGGCCGTTCCCCGCTGAATTGCGGTGCCTCGTGCATGCGTGCCCTGGCATATATAGTGTTCGCCGCGGCATCCCGGCAAAAGATCTTCCCCGTTACCGCAGGGTGCGGCCCGGCTGCCGGGGCTCCGAACCCCTGCGGGCATCCTCCGGTCCCGGTCTCCCTAAAAGTTGTCGCCGGCCCCGGCCTCTTTGCACGGACCGGCGGTCGATTCGATTCCTGCTCTCCCGGACGTCTCACCGCTCCATGCGGCGCTCCCAGTAGGGCGTGTAGCCGTAGTGGCTGTACATCCCGGTGAGCCACTCGCGTTCGGCGGTCGTCGGCCAGTTGTCTTTGTCAAAGCCCGGCGCATTCTCCAGCCGCTCTTTGGGCACGTCCAGGACAAAAGAGTCGTCGGCCGCGTTGTACCGCAGAGCCTCCCAGGGGATGGCGAAGAGCTTGTCGCCGAGCCCCATGAACCCCCCGAACGAGAGGGCGGCGTAGGCGATACAACCTTCGCTGGTATCGATCACGACGTCCTTGATGGTCCCGAGGTCTTCACCCTGCGGGTTCCTGACCTGATAATCCGCAATATCTTTTCCCCGTATAATGTTCTGTGCCCTTACCTCTGTAGCAGCTCCTCTCATATGCATCACATCTCCAGGATTGTGGAACGTCCTGTCCCACGGCAAGAGAGTCAATACTGGCCGGGCAGTATTTAATTCTTGTGACAATATAATAATCCGATTATGCGGGGGATCGCCCTCCGGGATATGCAGCCGGAAGCGGCATTGCCCGGAGCAGGGCCTACTGCTTCGCTTCTTCCTTCCTTCTCCACTCACCGCCCGGCCCCTTCTCGTAGACCCGCTCCACCGCTGCCCAGGCGACCTTGTGGGCAACCTCCTCGCGCGACTCCCGGGGCTCTCGCCGCTCCGAGGGGTCGGCATACTGCTCCCAGGCGCTGTTGAACGCTTCACGGTAGATCTCCTGGCCGTGATCGGGAAGGAGATCCCTCACCATTTGGGGCAGGTCTTCATTGCTTGCATAATACGGCATACACGCACCCGTTCCAGTGTGCCCGGGGTGTGGGCGAATATAAAAGTGTTTCAGGATCGTGGGTCGAGGAGACCCCTGACTTCAGTCGGGGGTAGTTGACGTATCCGTAGGCGAATCGGGCCGGCACGACGTACCGTCGGCCGAACCGGACCGGGTATGCGTGCTCTCCTATTGAGCGCCGTCTCCGAGGTGATAGTGCTTGCGCAGGTACTGCCTGACGCTCAGCGATGCGACGTACTCCCGGTCCAGTTCAGTAACGATTTCATCGATGATCAGCGCCTGTTCGGAGATCTTCCGGGCGACCTCGCCGCCCTGCAGGTCGGCAAGACCGACGATGACGGCGAGCGGGTTCCTGATGCGATCGCCAAGGCATGCGATCTGCTCAGTGTTCCGGTCGAGCTGTGAACAGGCTTCCCGCCAAAGGTGTTCATCGGTTTTTTTATGCGCAACCGCGATGATCCCGGTGAGGTTGCCCTCACCGTCATCGACGGGTGAGAAACCAAAGATTACGGTAACCGGTTGATTCTGCGCATCCATGAGAACCGCTTCCATCCCGCGTACCCCTCCGGCCAGACGGGAGCCCCCTGCCGATCCTCTGGAGACGCAATTCAGGAAGCAAGCTTTCTGGAATTCTGCAACAGAATCCCGGTCCATTATGGAAGAGAGGTGTTTTCCTGCAAGATCATCCTGATTATGCCCAAGGAGCCCCTTCACCGAGGAGCTTATCGATGTTATCGTAAGGCCGCGATCGAGGGATATGATCAGGTCGGAAGAGAAACCCATCAGGAAATCATATCGCTGCCGGTGCTCCTGAAGGCTCGCCTCCGACCTGTTTGAGACCTGGTTGAGGCGGTAGGTATCCAGGCGCGCACCCCGGCCCGGCCCGGCAGGGATTACGGTGCTCGAGTACTCCACCCGGGCCTTGTTCGCTGGAGCGCGGGACATGCAGTATTGTCTTGCCGGAATATTTTCGCAAAAGAAGCAGGATACGATGAAATCTTCTTTTAGACGTTCGCCGTCCAGCAGATTCGGGGTGATGCAAAAGGAGATGAACTCAACGGCGTTCATGCCGATCGTCTCATATCCACTTATTCCGAAGAGATCCTCCATGGCTTTGTTCATCCCGGCAACGGTCTGATCCGGGCCGATCAGCACGATTCCATCCTCCTGACAGTCAACCAGCAGCGCCAGAAGGTTCCGGGTAGATACCGTAGTGTGGGAATCATCCTGCGCGTGGCAGTTTCCGCGATAAAGCAGTGCCGCGACCACCTGCTCTTGTTCTGACTTCTGCTTACCGGTTCTGTGACAACTCATACTCGTCGCCCTGGAATAAGGCACCTGAGCCCCGATGTATACATTAAAAATAACCTGTATAAATGGCTTTCTTACGGTTTCTCAGAATATATGCAGGTATTTTGCAAAAAAACAGTGTTATTGGATCTCTACAGTGGTACTGTACAGTTTCCGTCAGAATGTAATATTTCCCTCTCCTCGATCGTGTACAGTATGCAAGCGCAAGATCTTATTGTCTCGATACTTGTGGTTACGCTCTCAGGAGCCCTCAAACTACAATTCGCGTATGGTTTCCTCGGGGATCATGTGCCGATCACCGAATTTGCCGCCGCGGCACTCATTGCATACGCAGCCTACGCATTCGATCGCGGCGTGGAGAATAAAGAGGATGAGAAACGGGGAAGCCGGTTCAGGAAGACACTCCTGGTGACGGCACTCATCGCCACAGTCGGCGCATTCGTCTTCTACCCGAACCCTGCCCTTCTCGTGCCGTTCCTCGTCGCATACCTGTATGCGAAAGGGATCGGGGGATACAGGCTGAAGGGGAGCAGGGGGATGAAAAATTGCATCGTCGCTCTCACCTGGTCGCTTGGTATCCTGATATTCCTCGGCACCTTCAGTCTGCCGGTCATGCTGGTCTGTCTCTTCTTCTTCTGTAAAAGCTTTGTCAATACGGTCATCTATGATGTCCGTGATGTTGATAAGGACCGATCGGCGGGTATCCTGACGATCCCGACAGCCCTCTCCCGGACGCAGGTCACCGCCCTGCTGCTCGGTCTCAGCCTCGCCGCGCACGCGGCGGTCTTTGGAGCGTACTTTACAGGCATTATCACCGGCATCGATGTTCTGCTTATCAGTTCGATACACAGCGCCTTCTATATCGTCGCCTACTGCAACCGGTTTGAGATGTTTCGGAACGCCCTCGTCGACGGAGAATGGATACTCTATACCGGCTATACAATTCTGCGCGATTGCGTCCTGTAGTGCTGGATAAGGTCCTTTCCAAACTTTATTGCTGCTGGAGATGTTGCGATGAGGTCACGGGTGAAATCATAACTTCCCGACTTGTAGAAGAATCCAATCGAGAGGAAGGTGTCCGTGACGGTGGCAGCGATCCCGGGAGCTTCTGAGGTGAGGTAGATCTCAAGATTATCATAGTTATCGAGCGGATAGGTCGAGATGATGTCGAAGACTTCCTGCGTGACCACGATGGAGATCGTATCGACGCTCTCTGCCAGGCTCCTGAAGAACTCAGGATAATCAGGGAACAGAATCGGAGAGACGCCGTAGATCTCCCGGGTGTTCTTCAGGTAGTCGGTGAATATGCGGTGCGGTTTTAGGATGTCGGATGGCTCCGAGGCGATAACCCGGGCGTCGCCGATCTCGCAGAGGCGGAGAGCAAACTCATTTGGAAATACGATGGCATGGTCCGGAAAAGCCTCATAGAGCATATGAAGGGCACTGATGCTCTCCTTGAACCGCTCAAAGATGATGAGGTTGGTATGCCCCCTATCGGTCAGCGAGACTTCGCCGTCAGCCTCCCTGACGAACCCTACCTTCTTGAGGTAATTGACGGTAAACGCGTAGGTTGAGGAGGGGATATGCCTCTTGATCTCATCTTTGGACTCCTGCCGCAAAAGTGCATCCAGAACCTCGATCCGGCGCTCACTTGAAAAGATCCGCATGAAATCGGTGATTTTCATGTACTTACTCATAGTTCGTCGGTAGCGTCAGATTAATCTTGTTCTTTGTAAAGACGATATATCGAATATTCTGCGCAGCCGGGCATTTTTCGGCTGCGTCGAAGAGTTTGCATCGGGACTGTTCCTGCCGGCCCGGCTCGGGAAACCGGGCTGCAAGCAAAGAGCTTTGTTACACCCATGAACGTTAACTGGCGTGCCATTCCCCAGGCGAACAACACTCTCGCCGCCCTCTCTGCGGCGTGCGAGGGCTACGGCTACCATCTTGAGGTCACCGGCGAACCGCACCCCGACGTCACCATCTACAGCATAAACTCAATCAACGAGCGCATGTACCGTGACGAGATCGCGGAGGCCGACTGCATAACGATCGTCGGAGGGCCCCATGCCTCCGCCTGCTACCGCGAGGTGGCGGAGTATGCCGACTACGTCGTCGTCGGGGAGGGGGAGTACACCCTCCCGGCGCTTCTCTCCGCCATCGAGGAGGGGAGAGACCCCCCTCCCGGCGTCGCCACCGCCGCCGGCTACACGCCCGCCCGCCACACGGTCCTCCTCGACGGTCACCCGCCCTTCACGCAGATCAAGGGGTTCGTCGAGATCACCCGTGGATGCCCGTTCTCCTGCGGCTACTGCCAGACGCCGCGCCTCTTCGGGCGGTGCATGCGCCACCGTTCCATAGATGAGATCGTCCATTACGCCTCGCGCTACCGGGATATCCGGTTCGTCACCCCGAACGCGTTCTCTTACGGCTCGGACGGCGTTCATCTCCGGCTTGACAAAGTTGAACGGCTCCTCCGGAGCCTAGACGGTCGGGTCTACTTCGGCACCTTCCCCGGCGAGGTGCGCCCGGAGTGCATCTCGCGGCAGTCCGTCGAACTCGTCCTCGACCACTGCGCCAACACCCGCCTGCACTTCGGGGCCCAGTCAGGGAGCGACGCGGTGCTCCACCGCCTGCACCGGGGGCACACCGTCGAGGATGTCATCCGTGCGTTTGACCTCTGCCGGGAGCAGGGGCTTGTGCCGATCGTCGATTTCATCCTCGGGCTGCCGTTCGAGAGCGACGATGACCAGCGCGCGACGCTCGATCTCGTGAAACTGGTTACCCGGGGTGGGAAGGCGCACATCCACTACTTTATGCCGCTGCCCGGGACCCCGCTCGCAAACAGCCGGCCCCGCCCGCTCCTTGTGGAGGCAGAAAAGGTTCTTGGGAAACTGGCGCTCGACGGCAGAATAACCGGCTCGTGGATGGATCATGAGATAAGGTTTTTTAGACGCACTTCTCATCTATAGTGCATGACGGATGTGCTACTCCTAGCAGATCTGCACGGTAACTACGGAAAGCTTGACGCTTTTCTCAGCTACGACTACGATGCAGTCATTATTGCAGGCGACATCACCAATTTCGGTCCACTTGAGCCTGTAGATTCGGTACTCTCCAACTTTGAAGTACCGTGTTTCGCAATCCCCGGCAACTGCGATCCCCGCGAGATCATCGACGTGCTTGAACGCTCGGATGCGGTCTGTCTGCACAACTCGTGGATCGCGCTCGGCAAGATTACGCTCGCGGGTCTTGGAGGTTCGAACGAGACCCCGTTCGACACGCCGTTTGAGTTAACAGAAGAAGATATCGATAAAGAACTCACCCGGATAACCAATCACATGGACAAGAATGTCCACAACGTCCTGCTCTGCCACGCCCCGCCCTACGAGGCGCTGGATACCGTCGAGGATAACCACGTCGGCAGCCGGAGCATCAGAAAGCACATGACCCGGTTCGATCTGGTCTGCTGTGCCCACATCCACGAGGCACGGGGCATTACCGAGGTCGACGGCGTCACCGTTGTCAACCCCGGACCCGCCTCAGAAGGCTACGGGGCTATCATCCGTTTCGGGAAGGAGCCAAAAGATATCCATATAGAACTTATCGCTGTTTAGACAGCAGCATTTCGAGATACGAGGTGTAGATCGGTGGACCGTCTACACCTAATTCTTTTGCAATCACTGTGATCCGGTCGGCAGCGTCCTCTTTATCGTCCTCTGTCAGGATCTCGATCTCGACGAACGTTCCGAGCCCTTCGACGTCGTCGAGCGTAACCGTCACGTCCCCCATCTCGTAAAATTCCCGAACTTTTGAGACCGTGGCGGCACGGCGGAAACCGAGACGGGAGAGGATCACTTCAAGGGTCTCTCCGGAAGCCACCGTGAGGTTGAACTCCTCGCGGGCCTTTGCGTTCCCGACCCGGACCTTCGGGCCTTTGTAGGTCACGGTAAATCCGGCATCGTCGTACCTGACCCTTAATGCCTCGTCGGTCTCTCCGAAGTCGCGGTGAGGGGCGTTGTAGTACACGTCGCGCTCCTGCTGCCTTCTCCCCATCCGTACTCCCTTCCGGTTGAGCCCGGCCCTGACGGCCTCCTGGTCTTTGACCGCAAACTTTGCTTCTACTTCGAGCATATCAGTCGCGTCAGATCATCTCTCGCGAGCGACGATAAACCCTCACTGTGCGGGCCGGACCGGGCCGGAGACCTTCTGGCGGATAAGGTCTCTCTGCCGCTCTGCAACGGCGAGGAGCGCGTCGTCCCCGAGCCGCCCCGCGGAGACGACCGCCCGTTCCGTGAGCATCAGGGCGGTATCGTGGTCATCGCGATGGTGGAACCGGAGCCCGATCTCCAGGTTCAGGTCGACGGCTTTCTCGTACTCGCGTGCGTGGAAGAGGTGGTCGGCAAGCGAGAGGAGGACGTACAGCCTGCCGGGAAGGCGATGTATGGAATGCTCGAAGCAGTCTGCAGCACGGGCGTTGAGCGCAGCTCGTGCGTCTTCAGAAAGGTCGTGCCTGCAGTGCTCCTGCAGGAGGGGGTGCGCGAACGCGTACTCCCCGCCGGGGAGCCTCCGGAACATCCCGTTTTCCTGCATTCTATCCGTCATCAGCGTCACGTCCGCTCCCTGGAGGTCGAGCATGCAGGCCATGACCGGCACGGGGAACGGGGGGTTTAAGACGCAGAGGTCCTCCGTCCACGCCTTCACGGGTTCGGGGAGCGCGGCAAAGACAGGTCCCGCCGGGTCGTTTGCCCCGGCAATGACGTCCGCGATGTTTTCCCGGGACGGTGCAAGGCCCCGGTTGCGCAGGGCGTTGAAGCAGGCCATGAGGCCGAACGGGTCGCCCGAGCTCTCTTCGAGGAGGCCGGCGGCTGCGTCGTCGATGGAGACGTGAAACCGCCTCTCCCCGAGCTCCTGGATCTCGTGCCGCTGCATCTCATGGAGCTGCACTTCCCGGATACCGAGATCCCGGATCTCCTCCTGCATCGTCACGTATCCGGAACCGGCGCCATCCTCCGTCCGGCAGGTGAAGGCGAGAAGGATACCGGGGGGGAGGTCGCGCACGACATCCCGGAGGAGGCGCCGGTCGTGGCTCGAGGCGAGGTGGACGTCGTCCAGGAGAACCGCCGCAACATGGCCGGTCATGCTCATCTCTCTCCCGAGCTCCCTGAGCAGTTCCTCGAACGCCTGGTATACGCGGTCGTATCCGACCTCAGGCGATCGGGCGAATACGCCGACGATCTCCTCACCGGCCTTCGGGAGCAGGCCGACCGGCTCCACCGGAGCGGCGTATTTCTCGAAGACGTCGTCGGCGTACCGGATAGCCTCTTTCATGCTTTCGGCGTCAAGGATGCTCCCGAACCTTGCGGATGCTGAAGATCGCCGGAGATCGTTCAACAACTCCCGGAACGCAGAGAAGATCATCCCGGGAAGGTCGAAGACCTCCGCCCTGAGGACGGGGGACTGCCGCCCGCCGGGGCGTTCCTGGACCTCGTATGCGAGCCTATTCAGGAGCGAACTCTTCCCGATGCCCGGCGGCCCGGAGATCACCACCGTCTGCCCGTGCTCTCCTGCCTGCGAGAGGATGGCCGAGAGCTGCTCGAGTTCCTCCTGTCTGCCGCAGAACTCCTCTGGAGGCGAGGGGGCATATGAGACCCCGCCGGCCTGCTGCTGCATTTCATCCATGATCCTCCCTGCACTCGGGTCTTAAGCATACTTCAACGTTTGGGGTGCCTCCCGGGAGAACATATGGCTAAAGGCCGGTATCTCACAGCCCCCGGGCCTTCTGCAGGAGCGTCCGCCCCGCCGGGACAGACCGGTAGACAGTATAAATACCATTCCATCCAAATAAAGTGGGACAACGAAGGTGCAGGCATGGGGCAGGCCGGTGCGGAAGGCGTGCCGGAACCGCAATGCATCTGCTATCCAAGGTGAATGGGAATGGCACTTCAGGAAGGAGATTTTATCAGGCTCAGATACACCGGCCGCGCCGGTGAGAATATCTTCGATACCACGGATGAGGAGAACGCAAAGGAAGAGGGGATCTTCAACCCGCGGGCGGAGTACGGTCCGGTCACCGTCCGCCTGGGGAGCCACCACATCATCATCGGCCTTGAGGACGAGCTGATGGGCAAGGAGGTCGGCGCCGAGGGAGAGGTAGACGTCCCGCCGGAGAAGGCGTTCGGGGAACACGACGAAGAGGCCATGAAGTCCGTCCCGGTCACGCAGTTCCGCGAGAAACCCAAGCGTGGAACCCGGATCGAGGCTGAAGGGCGCGAGGGCGTCGTCGTCGACGTCATCGGAAGGCGTGCGGTCGTCGACTTCAACCACCCGCTTGCCGGCAAAACCCTGAACTACTCCTATACGATCCTCGAGAAGGTCGAGGACCCGGTGGAGCAGATCAAGGGTCTTATCAAGCTCTTCTCGGGCAGGACCGACATCGGGATCAGCATCGCCGACGGCACGGCCGAACTGGAGCTTCCGCCCGCGATCGCATACGACCGGCGCTGGATGGTCTGGCGCGGCACCCTGGTCCGCGAGATCTTCGAATACTATCCCGATGTCAACGACGTCGTCATGAAGGAGACGATCTCGCGCCCGGCCAAACCGGAGGCGGCGCCTGAGGTCGTTGAGACGGAAGAGCCCGTCGAGACCGAAGAGACGAAAGAGGCAGAGGAGTAATCCTCTGCTCTTACGGTTTTGCTTTTTTTTTGACTTTGTTAAATCCCTCCTGTAGAGGCTGAATCGCCTCCAGAGTTATCCGTACGTCATCGACTCACGGGAGTGCGATTGCCGTCCCGGCAGGAGTTTGAGCACCTGGAAGCGAGGGCAAAACCCCGTACACTGGACCGTGGGGATGTCGCGTCTGGAGGAGTGCGACTGGCCGAAGGGCAAGAGCACGAGAAGACTTCGTTCTTTGAGGGGGCAGGGGAGGGGGGATGCTCCCCCCTCCCCACCTCCTCCAGATTCCCATCCCCTGGCTCCTGATTGCCGCCCCATCCGTCACACCTCTGGTGCTCGAACTCCTGTTTGAAACCCTTTTGGTTTCTCAAGCTCCGGCCCTCCGGGCCATTGCATCCTACGGACAGCCGTTTCTAACACACCGTCGCTTCCTGGAGGAATGTCATCCTCCGATGCTCTGGTTTGTGCCCTTCGGTCATTCACAACCTATACACGGCTTTCAATGGGGTATCGCCACGCACTGCCCCCGCCCCCGGGGGGGGGCGGGGGAGGAGCGCGAAGCGCGGGAGGGGTGGGGGTTACAGGTGTCCGGGTGTAAGGTAGCGACAGGCGATGGGGATGCTCCCCTTCGAAGAACTTCGTTCTTCTCGTGCTCCGTTCCTCGCACCTGACGGTGCTCACGCTCCGGTTCTCCGAACCGTCGCACTCGCCGCTATCCCCACCCTCGTTCCTCCGCCCGATTCCCGCCGGATCAGGAACCCGTGCCATCCGCCCGTACCCTTCTTTAGGTACCGGGCCGAATGTATTCTGAATCAATGGCGACACTACAGGGAATGAGCGGGGTCGATTTTCGAGCGCTGGTAGCGGAGGCCGTCGATCGCCTCCCGCTCTGGGTCGGTAAGATCTACCAGTTCGACGCGAAAACCCTTGGTATCAGGCTGAACGGTGAAGACCGGGCGAAGTACCTGTTTCTCGTTGAGACGGGACGGCGCGCCCACTTCACCGCCGAGTTTCCTGTCCCTCCAAAGTTCCCGCCGAGTTTTGCGATGCTGCTCAGGAAGCACCTCGAGGGCGGGAAGGTGCTCGGCATCCGCCAGCTCGGGCTCGAGCGCACGATAAGCATCGATATCGGGAAGCGGGATACGACCTACCACCTCATCTTCGAACTCTTCGACGAGGGGAACGCGGTCCTCTGCGACGAAGGCTACACGATCGTCAAGCCCCTCTGGCACCACCGGTTCAAGACCCGGGAGGTGGTTCCGGGCGCGGTCTACGCCTTCGAGGGGTCCGACTGCTCAGCCCTCTCGCCGGAGGCGTTCAGGTCGATGCTTGCCGGGTCCGACCGCGACATCGTCCGGACGCTCGCCGTTGGGTGCATGCTCGGCGGCGCATATGCCGAAGAGGTCTGCCGGGTGGCGGGCGTCGAGAAGAGCGCCGCCGCTACGGAGGTGGACGCGGAGGCGGTCCGGGAAGCGTTCGAGCAGTTGATGGCCGATGTTGCAGGGCACCGGGAGCCGGTGATAACGGCGTCCGGGTGCTGGCCGGTGGTGCTTGCCGGCGAGGAGGTCCGCGAGCGGTTTGCGACCTTCAGCGAGGCGCTGGACGCGTTCTACCCGAAGACCGTGGGCGCGAAGGAGAAGGCCGCGGCCGAGAAACCCCGCCTCTCCCAGGCGGAGATTATCCGTCGGCGGCAGGCAGAGGCTATCAAGGGGTTTGAGAAGAAGACCGAGCGCAATCAGCGGATCGTGGAGGTGATCTACGAGAACTACACGGCCGTTGCCGGGACTATTGCGACACTCGATGATGCGAGCAAAAACCGGTCATGGCAGGAGATCGAGCAGATCTTAAAAGAGAACGGCGATAACCCTGCGGCAAAGATGGTCCGTGCGGTCCACCCCGCTGAGGCGGCGGTGGACCTCGATCTCTCGGGGGAGCGGGTGAAGGTCTACGTCCACGAGACGATCGAGCAGAACCTCGGCCGCTACTACGACCAGATCAAGAAGTTCAAGAAGAAGAAGACGGGCGCACTTGCGGCAATGGAGCGTATGGTCCCCGAGAAGCCCCGGCAAAAACAGAACCTTGTCCTCTTAAAGAAGCGCTGGTACCACCGGTTCCGCTGGTTCACCACCAGCGACGGCGTTCTCGTCATCGGCGGCAGAGACGCCTCCCAGAACGAGGAGCTCGTCAAGAAATACATGGAAGGCGGGGACCTCTTCGTCCACGCCGACGTCCACGGCGGGAGCGTCGTCATCGTGAAGGGCAAGACCGAGCACCTTGACGAGGCCGTGCGGTTCGCCGCGTCCTACTCCAACGCCTGGAAGGCCGGGCACTTCACGGCCGACGTCTACGCCGCCCGCCCTGACCAGGTGAGCAAGACGGCCGAGTCCGGCGAGTACGTGGCGAGAGGCGCTTTCATCGTCAGGGGCGAGCGGCAGTACTTCCGAAACGTCCCGCTCGGAGTGGCGATCGGTCTTGCGATGGCGCCCGAGGTCGCCGTCATCGGCGGCCCACCAGAATCCATCAGCGGGCGGACGAAGGTGAGTGTGGAACTCCGTCCCGGGCAGTTCGAGCCAAACGACACCGCAAAGAAGGTTGTCCGGGCACTCAGGGAGAAACTCTCGGAGGACGAGTGGAAAGGGCTCAAGAACGCCCTGAACACTGAAGCGGTCGCCGCATTCGTCCCGCCGGGAGGCTCCGACATCATGGAACCATGAAGGCCGATGTCCGGGAGATGAAGAGGCAGTTCGGCGAGATACGTCTCTTCCCGGAGACGCTCGACGACCTCTGGCATCTCTCCCACCTGGTCGCGCCGGGGGATCTCGTCTTTGCGACGACGTTCCGGAGCGTGGAGGCGGCGACCGATAAACTCCGGCCGGAGAAGGTCGAGAAGCGGCCGGTCCGGCTCGGGATCCGGGTCGAGAAGGTGGAGTTCCACCAGCACACGAACCGTCTCCGGATCGCCGGTGTCATCGAGAGCGGGGTGGACGTTGCCGCGCACCACACCTTCAATGTCGAGGCGGGGTTCGAACTATCGGTCATCAAACGCTGGCGGGCTGTTGACTGCGAACGGATCCGGCGCGCCGTCGATGCCTCCGCATACGGCGTGGTTCACGTCGTGAGCGTCGAGGAGGGGGAGGCGCAGGTCTACCGCCTGCGTCAGTTCGGCCCGGAGTGGGTGACGACCGTCACGATCGGGAGCAGCAAGGGTGCCGAAGCCGGCGCCCGGTCGGCGCTTTTTGAGAAGACGCTTGACATCGTCGCCGCAGTCACCGGCCCCCTGGTCGTTGCGGGCCCGGGGTTCGTGAAGGACGAGTTCGCGGAGTACGTGAAAGCCCGTGCGCCCGACCTCGCGGAACGGATGGCCGTCATCGAGACCCGGCGTATCGGGCGGGGCGCCGTACAGGAGGTCATCGGGCAGGGGATCCTTGACCGGCTGCTTGGCGACCTCCACCTTGCCCGGGAGGTCAGGTTGATGGACGAGGTCCTGCACCGGATCGCGACCGAGGGGGCCGTCGCCTACGGCATCGACGAAGTCCAGAGAGCGGTTGCCTACGGGGCGGCGGAGACGGTGCTGGTCGCCGACACCCTGCTCCGGGACGAGGAGGCTACGGGCGTCGTCGAACAGGCCGAGCGCGTCAACGCGATGGTCGTGGTGCTGAGCACCGAGTTCGAGCCGGGAGAACGGCTTGACGCCATCGGCGGCGCCGCGGCGCTCCTGCGGTATAAGATCGAGTGAGGCCTGGGGGTTCTTCGTTCCGGGGATTTGAGCGCCGTTAGTGCGATTTACGTGACAGAACGGTCTCAATCAAGGACAAAGCCCCGTACAGTGGACCATGGGGATATCGCCACGCGGGGGAGGCGGCTCGCGGGGAGGGGGGAGCATCCCCCCTCCCTGTCTCTACCCTGTAAGGCTATACCTGCAACCCCCACTCGAAGACCTTCGGTCTTCTCAAGCTCCGGACGTCCGTCCGTCCGTCGCACCCCGCCCGGCCTCCGGCCTCCTCTCCCGCCCCGCAGGGGCGGGGGCAGTGCGTGGCGATATCCACTGGAATCCGTGTCCGGGGATGCGCGACAGCATGAGCATAGAAGCCCCTCGATATTCGAGAATCGAGCAGATACTGCGCGATATTTGAGTGTGATCAAGTCTGCGACCTCAAAAAGCCGGGACGCCCCCTGCACACCCTCACCTCTCCTGATATATCTCCCGCGAGAAGAACAATCACAGATGACCCTGCTCTGCAGGACCTCCTGTTCCACTGGGTAGGAGATTACCTATCATTTATAACCGGAGAACGTCCAATAATGTAGTAATTCCGCCAATTCCGGGAAGTGGCCAGAAGTCGGTTTGCTCCCACCGGGCCGCCGCCCCGAGGGGCTTCCCTTTCAGGAATGGCATAACACTGGGTGTCACGATGAGCGATAATGCTGTAGCAGCAGAGGTTGAAAAGACACGGCCGCGGACTCGTGCCGAGAAACAGGTCGAGCACAGAAATCGGATAAAGCGGACGCTTGTGGCCTGTTTTATGGGCATCCTCGCCGGAGGACTCTCGTTCTACCTCTCCGGCACCCCCGACCCGGTAAGCGGGCTCCAGCAGAACGCCATCATCGGCATCCTTCTCCTGATGGCGGGCGTCGTCTTCCAGAAACATATCTTCATGCTCCTCCGGCTCGACTATATGGAATTGACCAGCA
>PGYH01000044.1 GCA_002839575.1 Methanomicrobiales archaeon HGW-Methanomicrobiales-6 | reverse complement strand
CCTGCTGCGGGGGTGCCCCGCACTACATGGGCGGCGCCGGCTTTGCGGACCGGCTGCTCCTCACCGCCCGGAACCTCAGCGTCATCCAGGACGCGTGCGGACCCGGCGAAGGTATCCCCGTCACCGGGATCTGCCCAACCTGCAGCGACTCGTATGTGGCCGCACTGGAACTGCTCTCCGGGCACGAAAACCGGGCAGCGGTGAACGAGGCGCTGGGCAGGATCAGGCGGGAAGTGAGCGATCCAGCGCTGTTTTCCGTGGCGAACGTCCTCGACCTCTACCCCCTCTATCTCGATGAATTGAGAAAGCTCATTGAGACGCGGCTCTCGGGACTGCGCGTCGGGGTGCATGTCAGCTGCCATTACCGGAAGATGAACGGCACCCTCGCCATCCCGCCGGGGCTGCAGAACCTCACGGCAGTCACCGGGGCGCGGGTCACCCGGAGCGTGATGGAGCAGTACTGCTGCGGCGGGGTCAAGAACCTCTTCGACCGGCACCAGAAAGGCCGGCCCCGCGAACTCTCCGCACTGAACCGGCTCGTTTACCAGGACTTTATGCAGCACCGCCTGGATGTGATGGTCGTCGACTGCCCGGGATGCGAGCTGGTGTACGACCACATGGGGGTGCCGGTACTTCATATCACCGAGCTTCTGGCGCTCGCGATGGGCGCCGACCCGCGCGAGACAGTCTACATCCAGGGCCACATGACGTCGCTCTCACCTATACTCACCCGCATAGGGCTTCTTTAAGCGACCTACAGGAGGTGAGGCACAAAGGCGCGCGCTCCCCTCCACGGCAGGGCGGGTGTGGTGAGTGCGAGAGAGGACGATCCAAAAGGCTGGGAGTGGCTTTTAACATGTCCATAGGGGTGTTTGAGCAGCCGTAGATACTGCAGGCAATCCAGCTGAAGCCGGGCTGTCACCGCAAATCACTTATTACCCGGGATATGAATCACTTATATAATTTTTACAGGATAAAAACATCAAGGGGGCAAGAAACTCATATGAGTAGAGCAGGTTCGAGATTTACCCGACCAAGAGAGACTTTTCAGATCCTTGACGAGCCCGGAGTAGGCACCATCGTGCTCGACCAGGATATGCAGGTGGCCTGGGCAAACACGTACGCGATGGATATCCTCTCAGCGCGCGAAGAAGAGATCCTGGGATCGGATGCCGGGCAGGTTTTCGATACGCACCTGGTGCCGCTCCTGCAAGGAAGAAGGGAGGATGCCGGGCGACTCCTCGCCACCGTGCGTGACGGGAGTGAGATACCCGGTCTCGAACTTCTGGTGCAGAACGCCCGGGGAGAAGAACGGCGATTCGTCTACTCCAGCCGGAAGATACGGCAGGAGCCGTTCGCAGGGATGTGGGTGCTGTGTATGCGCGACGTCACCGAACGGAGGCCGACGGACGAAGGGCTGCTCTCCTCGAACAGACAACTTCTGGTCCTTAACCAGATCATGGGAGTATCCGCGTCGTCCCTCTCGCTCGACGAACTGCTTGAAGCATCGCTCTCAAAGACACTGGAGCTGCTCGACTTCGACCTGGGACTGACCTACCTCTTAAACCCGGAGCGGACACTGGCACTCACGCGCTACCACCACGCTGTCCCGAAGACTTACCTTGCCCGCAACAGGGCTATAAAAGTCCATCACTGGCCCTGGAATTTTGTCTTCGTGGCCGGACAGCCGCGCTACCTCGAGCGAGGGGGGGAAGGGGGCACCATCGAGGAAGAGATCCTCTCGTCACTCGGGGTCTCCACGCTTGCCTGCATCCCGATCCTCGCAGAATCGGTCGTGGTCGGTGCGCTCTTCCTCGGGAGCAGAACGAAGGAGGGGCTTCGGGACGAGGAATGCCGTCTTCTTGAAGCAATCGGGAAGGAGATCGGCTCAGGCGTTCTCCGGAGCGTGCTCCACAAGCGGCTGGAAGCGGCCCACCGCGAGACGAACCTCTACCTGGACGTCATGACCCACGACATCAAGAACGCGGAGAACGTTGCGAACCTCTATTGCGACCTTCTGCTCGATATGCTGAAGGGAGACGCCGCGCAGTATGCAAGGAAACTCAAGGAATGTGTTCGGAAGAGCACCGGTATCCTCCAGAACGTCTCGACCATCCGCCGCATACACCAGGAGCCGCCCGACCTGAAACCGGTCCACCTCAGCCACGTGATCAGGGCGTCGCTCGCCCGTACCCCGGAAGCGGGCGTCTCGTTTGAGGATGCGTCGGCGGAGATCTGGGCCGACGACCTGCTGCCCGAGATCTTCACAAACCTCATCGGGAACGCCGTCAAGTTCGGGGGGCCGGATGGCGAAATAACGATCCGGGTCGAGGATGATCTCGAAGAGGACCACACGGTGGTGGTGACCGTGGAGGATACCGGCCCCGGAATCCCCGACGAGATGAAAGAGACAGTTTTCGATCGCTTCAAGCAGGGCAGGGAACAGGGGTGCGGCGAAGGACTCGGCCTGTATATCGTCGGGATGCTCATCGAGCGTTACGGAGGCAGGATCTGGGTCGAGGATCGGGTGGAGGGGAGGCCGGACCTCGGAGCATCGTTAAAGTTTACGCTGCGTGAAGTGGTGCACACAACGGCCGACGGATATGAGGATTGATATCCTCACACCGCCGCTGCAGCCGCCTGCCTGACGATGAGCCCTGCCGAGTACCGGCGCGCCCAGGCATACCCGAGCACCGCGCCGATCGCGTTCCCTGCAGCAACCCCCCACCAAACACCGGAGAGGCCGAGCCCGAGGTCGATGGCAAATACCCAGGCTAAGAGGATCGAAAGAACGACGTTCTGCAGGACCGTGATGGTCAGGGAGCGTGCGCCCAGGCCCGTTCCCTGGAAGAACGACGCCGAGAAGAGCCCGAACCCGACCATGGGGTAGACGAGGCTCATGACCTGGAGGTACGTCGTCAACTCCGGGACGATCCCGGCAGCATCGCCCGATGCCGTGAAGATTGCGGCGATCCGGGGAGCAAAGATGAACGTGGCCGCGGCGAGCCCGAGCCCGATGCCGAGCCCGAGTCTCGCAGCGAACCTGAGCGCGGACTCCATCTTACTGTACGCCCGGGCCCCGTAGGTGGCGCCGGTCACCGCGACCACCGCCGACGATATGGCGAGGATCGGTGTTAAACCGATGCTCACGACCCGCCACCCGACCGAGTAGACCGCAACGGCATCGGTGCTCGATATCAGAATGATGACGCCGTTCAAGGCCAGGGCCATCAGTGCGAGGGCCAGCTGCTCGGCCGCGGCGGGGAGACCGACCTGCAGGACGTTCCGTACGACTGCGGGGTCGGGCGAGAACTCCCGGAAGCAGAGGGAGATGTAGGTGTCTCGCTTCACGAAGAGCCAGTAGACCATCGGGACGGCGGCGATGACCTCAGCGAGGATGGTCGCCCAGGCTGCGCCGGCGATCCCCATATCGAGCGTGTAGATCAGGATCGGGTCGAGGATGATGTTTGCGACGGCTCCTGCCGCCATGGCGTACATGGTCCGCTTTGCGTCTCCTTCGCCGTGCATGAGCGCGTAGGCGACCTCCCCGAAGAGGAGGGCGAACGTCCCCATAAAGAGGATCCGCGCATACTCGGTGGCAAGACCGACGGCGTCGCCTGCTCCCATGAGGACGAAGAGGTCCCCGGCGAAGAGGAAGAGCGGGACGGTGACGGCGACGGCGAGCACGGTCATCAGGAGGATGGTGTGCATCGCAACACTGCTCGCGCCGGCCCGGTCGCGGGCGCCGATCATCCGCGAGAGCGCCGCTTCGCCACCGGTGCCGAGCCCGCTCGCTAACCCGATGGTTATGATGAAGAGCGGGAATGAGAACCCGACGGCGGCGAGAGCGTCTGCACCGAGACCTGAGACCCAGAACGCGTCGACGACGTTGTAGAGGGTCATGAGGGTCATGGCGACCATCATCGGCAGGGAGAGCCGGAGGATCGCGGTCTTCGGATCGGCGAGGAGTATCTTTGTTCCTTCTGTTTGGTTACTACTTGAGGGTGTATCGTCTTCTGAATCACTTGTCGGCATACATATCGCCTGCTGGCGTGCCCACGCCGCGGGCTCCCGAATCAATCGGGAACCGGTTCAAAGGCGGGTGGAACATCGTGCCAATCTGCTGATTTTGATTGCCGAACGGGTCCGGGTTATATGGCAGAACCGAAAGCGGCCATGTTATGACCGTTCCAATTCTTTGATTTCTGGACCCAATATGGCAATACAAGACTAGTATGGGCGCGGATCAGTAGATATACCTTCGCACCGGGGGGATGGAAGCGGGCGGCCGACCGTCCTGTTACGGCGGCTTTCCCCCCAATCGGGGGGTATCCGGATCCTTGGCAGGTAGAGAAGGCGCCGCCTCATGCCGAACCGATGGAAACCGAGGCACTAAATCCTGATCGAAAAAAGAGACGAGGTCAGCAGACGGGAATTCTAGCAGTCGTCTCTACCCCGCGTTTCTTCACGGCACGATCATACATGAGCCAGTTCTCCTCCCACTCCGGGTTCCGGTCGCGGAGCTGCTCGAGCACCCGCCGCCGGATCTCGCCGGAAGGTATCCCGTCGTAGGCGACCCGTTCGATGGCTTCCCCGATCGCTCTGGCCTCTTGTGGCGGCGCTCCCGATTTGAGCGCGCTCACGGTCACCTTCTCCCGCATGAACGGCTCCCTCCTGCCGTCAAGTTTGACCACATCGACCAATTTCATCACCTTCCGATTGGTGTGAGAGTTCACCCGGGAAAGATAAGAGTTTCGGTCCCCGTTCCCGGAGAAACGCATAACCTCAAGCGCAGCCCGGCACCCGTCAGCGCCCCCGGAGGCCGCCAAACACAATGATGCTCCGAATACCGGGGCCGCCGAGCAGACTCATGGCATGTTCGACCAAGAAATCGGAGCCGAGAACCCGGTCGGCCATCCTCTTCGTTCTTGCGGCAGCAAGGAGTTCCCGGCCTATCGCCGAGCGCCACTCCCGCTCGTAGGCCGCGAGGGGCTCGCCGTGCAGCAGGTGGCGTTCCGCCGCAATCCCGGCGAGCCTGCCGCAGATCATCGCTGGCGCGATGCCTCCCCCGTTGGACGCGACGACGTGGCCCGCGGCGTCGCCGACGGCGAGGACGTTCTCGCGGACGGTCTCCCGTATGGGGCCCGAGACAGGCACGAACCCGGCCTGGACGTCCCGGGCGGTAAAGCCGTGTTGCGCAAGGAACGCCCGCAGGAGAACGGGAACCGGGGTGTCTTTCTTCTGCACACCGAGCCCGACGTTTGCGCATCCCTGTTTTGGGAAGATCCAGGCATACCCTCCCGGGGCAATGCGGTTTCCGAAGAAGAACCTCAGGCGGTCGCCGAACTCCCCATCGACCCGGCAGGTGATCGCGGGGGCGAGCACGGCGCTCCTCGCCATCCCGGCCGAGCGGCAGACCGGGGAGAGCGGGCCGTCCGCGGCGACCACGACGCCGGCCTCGACGTCGCCCCGGCTGGTCCTGACCCGCCGTCCTTCCCGGCCGAGGAACTTCGTATCCGGCGAGAGCACGGCACCCGCACGGACGGCCGCATCCGCAAGGTGCCGGTCGAACGCATCCCTATCGACGGTGTAGCCGCCAAGATCGAACTCGTACTCCCGGCCGCCGGGGGAGACGGCGACGGCCTCCCGGATCCTCTGCCGGACGAGGGCGGGGTCGACGGGGAAGAGTTCATCGAGCCCGGGGGCGTTCGGGAGCGCACTCGCGAGGACCTCCGGTGACGCGTTAAACTCCCCGCAACAGACGGGGACGCCGATCATCTTCCGTTTATCGATCAGGAGGACGTCAAGCCCCTCCTGTGCCGCGTAACGTGCGGCGGTGCTCCCGGCGGGGCCCGCACCGACGACGACCACGTCGCACCGATTCGGCATCAGTGATTCTGTGTGGAGCAAAAGGGGATAAAGGAGTGGGGTGACCGGCGGGGAAGTCAGTCTCCGCCCTTCACCCGCAGCCGCGCGATCCTCTCGGCCACCCGTCGTCTCGCCTCCTCTGTCGCCGCGACGTCCCGGCGAATCACGATCTCGAGGGTATCGCCCTCCCGGGCATCCGGGGGGAGGAGGGAGCGGGGGATCGTGAAGCGGACCGACTCGTCCTCGCGGAGGAGGAGGACGGCGAGGCCCTCCTCCACCCGATCGAGGCTTGCCCGGAAGGCCGATTCATTCTGCATAATCACCGCTCCATGGTGCTGACGACCGTACCGTTCGCGTCGGCGAGCGTGGCAAGGTCGCCGTCGTTGTTCCAGACCGGGCTTCCCCGATTCCAGTAGAGGTCGGTCGCGGTGTCGTTGCCCTCCCCAGAGTGGACAGTGACATCTGCGCCCGGATCGAGCGTAAAGATCGGGAAGGTGTAGGTGTTGCGCGTCCCTTCGTCGGTGATCGTCCAGCCGGTGAGATTGACCGCCGTCTCATCTGCGTTCGCGACGGCGATCCACTCCTCCTGGAGGTCGAGGCCGGCGATGTACACGCCGGAAGACGGGGCGGGCGTCGTCGTCGGGGCTGCCGTCGGGGTCGCCGTTGCGGCCGCGGTTGTTGCCCCGGCCGTCACGGTGGCGGCAGGTGCCCCGCCGGCCGCAACGGTGAGCGCCGTGCCGTCGGTGGCGACGATGACGGTCCCGTCAAGGTCGGTCCGGTAGATGCGCGAACCGGTCGCCTCGAGGCGTTCGACCGCCTCCTCGTGGGGGTGGCCGTAGTCGTTCCCCTCGCCGACCGGGATGACGCTGATCGCGGGGCTGACCGCGGAGAGGAACTCCGCCGAGGATGCATACCGGCTCGCATGATGGCCGACCTTCAGGACGTCGGCGTCGAGATCGAGGCCGGCCTCTATCATACTCTCCTCCGCCGGATCACCGGCATCGCCCGTAAGGAGGTACGATATCTCCCCGTACGTCATCTTCAGGATGACGGAGTCCTCGTTTACGTCACCGAGCGGCTGTGAGGCCGGGTTCAGGATCAGGATCTCGAGGTCGGGATCGAGGGCAACCGTCTGCCCGCGCTCCGCTGCCGTATACGGTATCTCCAGGTCTTCGACCAGAACGAGCAGGTTCTCATAGGTCGCCGTAGGGTGCGGCTGCGCGGCGTCAACGAACCGGCCGACCGGGAAGGCAGAGATGACGTCAGCAAGGCCGCCGATGTGATCGGAGTGCGCGTGAGTCGCCACGACCACGTCGAGCTGCTCGACGTTCCTCTCCTCGAGATACGCGATGACGCGCTCTCCCATCCCGCGCTCGCCGGCGTCGATGAGCATGGTCTTATCGCGGAACTCGATCAGGATCGAATCGCCCTGCCCGACGTCGATGAAGTGGACGACGAGATCGCCGGAGAGATCGGAGCCTATCTCCGGCTGCCCGGTGGGGGCGGAGCAACCTGCGATGATTAAGCAGGCTATGATGCATGCACAGAGTGCGGTGCTGACCAGGTATCGGGGTATGAACGACATGCTGCCTCAAGAGGTATCGGGCGCCGGCTATAAATGCGCTCGGATCGGGAAGGACAGGCCGACGGCGGGGAAACGCACAAATGGAAAGGGTCATATGCGCCGAACGGCATCCTTAACTGTTAAGGACAATGACGGGCGCTTCCCCTCTTGAGATCTATGATGAGTTCCACGAGGAGATCCAGGCGATCTTCCGCTCAAGGCTCTTAACACAGATCCTGATCGCACTCGGGAGCGGGAGCAGGTCGCTTTCGACCCTCCGCGATGTCACGGGGAGTTCGTCGCAGGCTCTCATCCCGAAGATCCGGCAGCTCGAGGCCCTGCAGTACGTCGAGCAGGTGCGGGGCGATTACACGCTCACCCCCATCGGGAGGCTCGTCGAACCGGAGATCGAGCGGCTGGTGACGCTCATGGGAGTGCTCGGCCGGCACCGGGAGTTCTGGGTCGACCACGAGCTCGACAGCATACCCGATAGATTCCTGGGCGAACTGCCGGACCTCTACAACGCTGTGGTGGTGCGAGACGTCGAAGAGGACGTCTACGCGGTGCACGCAACGTTTGCAGATATCATCAGGAAAGCCTCGCGGATCCACGGCGTATCCTCGATCATGAGCCCGGTCCACGTCGACGTGATCGCGCCGGTGGTCATGGACGGTAGGCCGGTCGAACTCGTCGTCTCTCCCGAACTCGCCGGAAAGCTGATTGAAGAGCCGTACCGGAGTATCCTCGCATCACTGAGCGAGTACACCCGCTCCGGCATATATGTCTCCCCCTCACCCTTTCGCCTGGGGATGACGGTGACCGATACCTGCCTCTCGCTCGGCCTGTACCGGCGCGATACGGGGATCTATGACACCGCATCGGACCTCGTCAGCATCGACCCGGCGGCGGTCGCCTGGGGCGAACGGGTCTTTGAGTACTACCGGGCGGACGCTGAGCCACTCCGGATACCACCAAAATAACTATTTTCAGACACTCAGGGCAGTTCCCCTGCAAGGACCGGGCAGGAAACGGATGCCGCCCCCAGAGTGTCACGGGGGCCCGTATTCATCAGTCCGATGAATATTCATGTACGCAATTAATGTCTATCAGTCAGGTAAAACCCTTACACGTGTCATGAGCCTACAGAAACGAGTTGACCTGCAGGAGAAGGACACCAGCATTCTCCCTCCTGAAACGCCGGACCGGGACGGAGGTCTTGCGGCGGTGATGCAACAGAGCGGGACGAAACAGGAGCAATGGGGGTGCGCCTCCTGCACGCACTACGACCCCGAATGCGCCTACTGCACCTACATCCATACACCTATAGCAATCCTCTTCGTCTGCCCGCAAACCCTCGATAACCACAAGTAATGCCAGGGTCTCCCGGCGCAGGCACAAGTCCCATAGACACTTCTTACATTCCCGCCCCAACCTTTTTGTACCACCCGGTCATGGCGTAGCCAGATGATCGCCATGGCAGGTGCAGACTATATCTACCCGAACGTCACGGAAGTAGCCCGGCGAGGCGGGCTCCTCGAACGCTGGCGCCTCGCCGAGCCGCTCGGGTGCGCGTATATCGAGATCCCCGCCGATTTCGTCAAGAACAGAACGGAGGTGGAGCGGACCGGGCAGGAGATCGGGTCCATGCTCACCCGGGCGTCCATCGAACACCTTTACGAACAGGATACAGCCCTCCCGGGCTCCCTGAGGTATGTCCTGCACACCGAGCCGGCCATCCCACGAAAGGACCTGTACGGCCGGCAGGTGACGGCGAAGCTGCGGTGGCGCGACCCGGACTGGGTAGTCACTTTCGGGGATATGCTTCTTGAGATCGAAGACTTCCTGGGCATCCCTCCGGAGGTCATCGAGATTCACCCCGGCGGCCGGAGGAACACGCATGCCGATATCGTCACGGCGATACACACCCTGATCACCGCCCACTGGAACGCCTTCGAGGTGGAACCCCTGGTGCTGCTCGAACACCACAGGGACCAGGGCGTCTCCACGGGGAGCCAGATAAAGGCGTTCTGGACAGCGCTCAAAAAAATCCATCCCGAGATGGCCGGGCTTGCCGGGATAGCGCTCGACCCCTGGCACCTCCACGCCACCGCGAGAGAGGACTTCTCCAGAGCGCTCGGCGAGATCCCGCCCGACGCCCTGCGGGCCTTTCACATCCATAGCGACCTTCACCCACCGTCGGTGTCCGACGAGGTGCCCTGGCCGCAGGTATTTCCGCTGATCGGCAGCCTTCCGGGGAGACCTCTCATCAAACCCGTGGTCTACCAGAAGAGCAGGGTTCCCGAGGCGATCGCCTTCTGTGAAGAGATGCTCGCCGCGCCGCGGGTGGCGTATGCAGAACCCCCGGCGTGATGAGCCGGGGCGGATCCTCGCCAACATTCATAACCCTGAACCACCAGAGGGTGCCGCATGAAACCGATGGCCGCGCCTGATTTCCCACCGGGTCTCGAGTGGCTCAACATCGACCGCCCCCTCTCCGTCCGCGACCTCTCCGGCAGGATAGTGCTGCTCTCCTTTGTGACGTTCACCTGCGCAAACTGCATGCGGCTGGCACCGGAGATACGGCAACTCAAGGAGACGTACCCGGACCTGGTGATCATCGAGGTCCATTCGCCCGGATTCGAATCCGTTGCCGGAAATTTCCGGGAGGCTGTCCGCCGTGCCGGAGCGGATCACCCCGTCGCCATCGACCGCGACCGCCTGCTCTGGCAGGCCTTCGGGGTCCGTGACTGGCCGACCTTCGTCCTCATCGACCCGGGAGGAAACGTGGTCGGGAAGACCGCCGGGGAGGGGCTCTACGGGCGGCTCCACCCGAGAATCGACCACATGACAACGGAGTTCGAGCAACGCGGCCTGCTGGAGAAGGGAAGGCTGCAGTCCGGGACCGCTCCGGAGACGGCACGGGAAGGAAGCCTGTACCGTCCCGGCAAGGTTGCGGCGGACAATGCGGGGATACGGCTGTTTATCAGCGATTCCGGCCACCACCGGATAATCGTCACCGACGTGAGCGGAAAGATCGTTGAGACGATCGGCTCCGGGGCTGCCGGGAGCACCGATGGGCCGTTCGATGAAGCCGCGTTCTACCAGCCCCAGGGACTCGTCTTCGACGAAGAGGAGGGCATCCTCTACGTCGCGGATGCCGCAAACCATATGATCCGGATGGTCTCCTGGTCCGACCGGAAGGTTGAGACGATCGCCGGGACGGGTCTTGCTGCCCCGTCGGCAGGCGTTGCCGGACCGGGCAGTGAGGTCGCGCTGAACGCGCCGTGGGACCTCGAACTGCTGGGCGGCTACCTCTACATCGCGATGGCCGGGGCGAACCAGGTCTGGCGGATGGATCTCGCCACCCACGAGATAGAGCCATACACCGGGTCGGGCCGGGAGGCCCTGGTCGACGGGCCACTTGAAAAAGCCGCCTTCGCGGGACCCACCGGCATCGTCACCGACGGCGAAGCGCTCTACGTGGTCGACAGCGGGGCTTCGGCAATTCGCCGTATAAAGCGGGGAATGGTCGAGACCCGTATCGGACACTCGCCGGAGGACTTCGGCGACCTCGACACCATCGCCAGGATGGCCCGCATCCATCACCCGATGGGCATCGCCTACCGGCAGGGGTCGCTCTACATCGCCGACACCCACAACCATAAGATCAAGCAGTTCGACCCGGAGACCGACTGGGTTCTCACCACGGTCGGGAGCGGCGACCGCGGCGACCGGGACGGGCTGTCGGGGGATGCGAGGCTGAACGAGCCGAACGGTCTGGTCAACTTCGCGGGGCTCTGGTACATCGCCGATACCGGCAACGATGCCGTCAGGGTATACGATCCGGTCCGTCACGTGGTCTCGACCCTGAACCTCTGGAAGTAGGGTGCTCCAGAGCCTATCGCCGGGCGCAGGACCAATACTTTATCTAGAGGCAGCGAGAGAGGAGGGTCGGAGCATACAGTCTCCGGGAGGGACCATGCAAACGAATTACGCGCTGTTGATAACCGTTCTGGCAATCGGAGCGGCGGTTCTCATCTGCGGCTGCACGGACCTGCCGGGAGACGGCGACCAGAACCGGACGAACGAAACGCCGGCCGTCGAGAATCTGACGGCCGACGAGGTGCTGGCCCGGGACGGCAACTTCTCGGTGTTCATCCACGCGCTCGATACCGCCGGACTCAAGGGAACGCTCGCCGGAGCGGGGCCCTACACCATCTTTGCGCCCACGGACGAGGCTTTCAACCGACTCTCAGAGACTGTGACGGAAGAACTCTTCGACGACCCGAAGGGCAACCTCGCCGAGACCCTGCTCTACCACATGGCTCTGGGGAGATATGCGGCAGCCGAGATCGCCGCAAACGATACCGTTCCAACCGTTCAGGGCAATCCGGTCAGCGTTGATGCCGCCGGCGGGAATGTGGCGGTGAACGGTGCACGGGTGACCCGGGCAGATATTCCGGCCGCAAACGGCGTCATCCATGCCATCGATGCGGTGATGATCCCGCCGGACGTAATCCTTCCGCCGGCAAACGAGACCGTCGAGAACGTGACGGCGAACACGACCGGTTGAGGGGAGTAACATCACAGGGCGCGGTAGATCGTATACATTATATATACACAAGTATACAATTTGTATTCATGCTGGAGAGGCTCATCCCTTCAAAAACACGGGTGAAACTCCTCACCCTCTTCCTGCTGAACCCCGGGCGTGAGATCTACCTGCGGGAAGCCCAGCGAATGACCGGTGAGAACCTCAACGCAGTCAGGCGGGAACTCACAAACCTTGAGGATTTTGGGCTCCTGAAAAGTACCCGCCGGGGTAATGCTCGTTACTACGCTGTAAACACGACTTTTCCTATATATAGAGAGTTGACCGCAATCATCCTCAAGACGGAAGGGGTGGCAAAGGTCGTAAAGGAGCACCTTGCCGGGCTCGGGAAGATCGACTCCGTGTTCATCTTCGGTTCCTTCGCCAGTGGAGAGGCCGGTGCCGCGAGCGATATCGACCTCTTCGTCGTCGGGGAGGTTGATGAAATCCTCCTGATGACCGCTGTCCGAAAGACAGAAGAGGAACTGGGAAGGGAGATAAATTATGTCCACTTCCGAAAAGAGGAGATGGAGCGAAGGATTGCAGAGAGCGATCCGTTTGTTACGAACGTACTCCGGGAGCCAAGGGTGATGCTGATTGATAACGATTGAGGATCTGGAACGGCAAGGGCTGATCAGGAAACTCCCCCTGGATCCGAAGGCGGTGGAGAACGCCATCGGTCTGGCACGGAGGGATATAACTGTCGCGAGCACCGTTCTCGCCGGCAACCGCGACTGGGCATATACAATCGCCTACAACGCCATGTTGCAGGCCGCAAGGGCGCTTATGTTCTCGAAGGGTTACCGCCCTTCGGGGAACAATCAGCACATCACCGTTGTCCGGTTTGCAGAACAGATCCTCGGCACTGAAACAGTGGCCCCCCTTGAGCGCATGCGGAGGCGGCGGCATGTCGTGGTCTATGACATGGCGGGTACCGTCTCGGATCTGGAGGCAGAAAACGCCGTTTCTCGTGCTGAGATGTTCTTCGGCATCATTGAGAACCTCCTCCATTAAGGGGTGCTCATCCGCCTCCTGCATCAGGTAGGCCGCTTATGTGGGCCCGCAGACCGGTTTGATTATATCAAATAGATCTCAAAAGGAACCACGAATAACAACTGTTTTCCTGCGCCCACACAAACAGAGAACCGCAAAGAGAGTCATCCCAGAGTTTGTCCATGCCCCGCTTCAACCTCAGCCCGTCGCTCATCGGCCGGTTCTTCTACCACGACTGCGAACGCCACCTCCGCTACCACGCGACCCCGGAGCAGGAGCGCGTCAAAGCCGGCATCCCGGCGGCCGCGATCGACACGCGTCCGGTGACGCGGGCCCTCCTCGATGCCGGCATCAGGTGGGAGGAGGAGGTGATCCGGACGAAACTCGCGGGCAGGGTACGGCTCCCGGACGGGGCGGGGCCGATCTCCGGGCGGTCGTTCTCCATCGAGGAGAGTTTCGACCTCCTCCCCCGGCTCTCCCGGGGCGAGGCAATCTACCAGACGACCATCCCGGTCTCAATCCACTTCCTGCAGAACTACGATCTTGATCCCGGGATGCACCGCTTCTCCCCCTGCCGCCCGGATCTCGTCAGGGTCGATGAAGAAGGACGCCTGCAGATCATCGACATCAAGGCAAGCGAAGAACTCAGCGTCAGTCACCGGATCCAGGCGACGTTGTATGCCCTGATCCTCGAGCACGCCCTGGACCTGCTCGGGCTCGATCTCCGGGTCGACCGGAACCGGGCGGGAATCTGGCTTTACGGGGAGGACGAACCGAAACCCTTCGACCTGCACCTCAACATACGGGTGATCGAGGACTTCTTCCGCCACCGCCTCCCGGGCATTCTTGCCGGCCCGCCGGGGGACGTGCCCTGGCACCTCACCTCGCGGTGCGAGTCCTGCGAGTTCTACCCCCACTGCCGCGCCGAGGCGGAGGCCTCCTCCTCGGTCTCGCAGATCCCGGGGCTCTCGCCCATCGGGCGGCGCTACCTGCGGGAGGCGCCGTGGGACGGCGGGCTCTCGATCAATGCGCTCTCCGACCTGGAGGCGTTTCTTCGTGACCCGGCGAGCGACGGCTGCCTCGACAACTGCGGGTCGCTCGCCGGCCAGGGCGACCGTCTGCGGGCGACCGTCCGGGCGCTCTCTACGGGGGAAGTCGTTTCGCTCGCCGCGACCTCGCTCGCACTCCCCGTCTACGAGGATATCGCCGTCATCCTGACGTTCCAGAAGGATCCCGTATCCGGCCGGACATACGCCCTCGGGTTCCGGCGGAGCAGGGGCAAAGCCGTCTACGGGACGGCCTCGCACGAAGAAATCTTCGTCGCGGCGAACCCCGGCGACTGTGCCCGGGTTCGCCGGGAGTTCGTCCGGGCGCTCGCCGCGGAACTCGAGGCCGTCGACGGGTACAACCGGGGCCGCGACTGGGCCGAACAGGAGTCGGTGCAGACCTACGTCTACGACACCTACGAGGAGGAACTCTTCACCCGGCTGCTCGAAGAGGCGCTCGACGATCCCGTGACCGCCGAGGACGCTCTCAGGCTGCGGTTTTACTACCAGGACCCCGGCATCGCTCTCGGATCAAGCCACCCGAGCGCGTCCGTCCCCTTCCCGATTGTCGTCCTGACACGGGAGATCCGGCGGCTGCTCGCGCTTCCCGTCCCGTTCACGCTCCGCCTGCCCGAGGTTCTCGCGGCAATCCCCTCCTCCCGGTTTGCGTACCGCCTCGACCCAAGCTCCCTCTTCTGGAACGAGCACGGCAACGCTATGAAAAGCGACGCCATCATCATGGCATGGCACGGGAACCGGCCGGAGGCTGCAGACTGGATCCGGCAGGAGGTCTCGCGCCGCCTGCTGGCGGCAGGGAGCGTCCTCGACGGACTCCGCGAACGGACGAAGGAGAAACTCGTGCGGTGGGCGGAGAAGTTCCGGTTCCCGAGCTCGTGGGACGCCGCGACGCCGGAGATCTCGCGCCTTCTCTTCATCGCGGAGTACGAGTCGACCATGGGCGCCCGTCGGGTGCAGGAACTGCGGAGCAGGCCGCGGGAGGCAAGGGTCCGGGACGCCGTCAGCATCCCCCTCAAAAAGAGCGAGGGGAACTTCTGGAAGGTGCTCACACCGCTGGATCTCTCGCTCTTCGAGCAGTCGCGGGCGTTCAGTTACCTCCTCGTGCCGGGCGGCGAGGCGGGCGAGGAGGCGGAGCGGGCGTTCGACGACCTCCGCTACCGGAGCAGCCCGAATCCCGGAAACAGCGGGGTCTGCTTTGCGAGGGTCCGCGACACCATCGTCGACCGGACGGCCGGAGAGGTCAGGGGGCTTGTGCTGGAGGTGACCTACCCCCGCGATCACGCACCTTTTGCCGAGGGCGACCTCGCGGTGCTGCACCCCCGGTTCACCGATTTCACCGCCCCGCGCTACGTCGACCGCCTCCTTGCTCTCGACGAGCAGCCGGAGAACGCCTTTATCCGCCTCCTCCGCGACCCGCGGGGGTTCGCCGCGCCGATCCCCGAGCCCGGAGAGGTCGTCGCCGACGCCGGACGGCTCGCCCGCGAAGCCGGGTTCACGAAAAGCCAGGCCCGGGCGTTTTCCCACGTGACGGAGAACCGCCTGACCCTGGTCTGGGGGCCGCCCGGGACCGGGAAGACGCATTTCCTCGCGACGGCGATCCTCTCGCTCGTCAAAGCCCGGCGGGCGCACGGGGAGAGGATCCGGGTAGGGGTTGCGGCGTTCACCCACGCGGCCGTCGAGAATCTTCTCGTCAAGGTGCAGGGCTCGGTCGACGAGTTCGGCCTTGCTGCCGGCCTTCCGATCTACAAACTGAGCGATATCCGGACACCCGGCGGGGAGCGGAGCCTCGAGGTGCTGCCCTACGACCGGGCCGAGACCGTCGTCGGTTACCCGGCCCTCCTCCTCGGCGGGACGGTGCACGGTTTCGCAAAACTCGAAAAGTCCCTTCCGTCGCTCGATCTCCTGATCGTCGACGAAGCGTCGCAGATGAGGCCGGCGGAACTCGCGATGGTGCTCCCGATGCTCAGGCAGGGTGGACGGCTCGTCCTCGCAGGGGACGACCTCCAGCTCCCCCCCGTCGTCCAGGGGGCGTATCCGGCACCGGTTGACGGTCTCCCCGGGCTCGAGGACTCCGTCTTCGCCTACCTCCGGCACC
>PGYH01000043.1 GCA_002839575.1 Methanomicrobiales archaeon HGW-Methanomicrobiales-6 | reverse complement strand
CCGGGAGCCGGTAGTCGCCCCGCCGGAGGCCCCACGCTCCGAGGGCGACGAAGATGAGGAGGGCGAGGGCGACCGGGATGCGGAGGAGGCCGCAGTACCAGGTCGCAAAGGCGAAGAGGAGGAGGGAGGCCGGGTATGCCACGGGGTAGGCGTAGTCCCCGAGCGCGGGGCGGAGGCGGGGCCAGAGAGCCAGCTGGAGTCCTTTCAGGAGCCCGGCCCAGAGCAGGAGATAGGATGCCTGCAGGAAGAGGTCCACACCCAGTTATCAGGGGGAGGGTATATGCGGGTTGTGATCCCTGCCGGTGGTTTAACACCAATTCTTCCCATACCCTAAGGCAGGAACCACATGACCGACGGAAAGAAGAGCAAAAATCCGGGGGTCATCCGCCTCCGGGAAAAGGGAAAAGTCGCCGTCCGGGGAAAGGTCCTCGCCGGCGTGATGAGCGCGCCGCAGATGGCGGCGATATCCCGGATCGCAGAGGAGTTCGGTGACGGTAAGGTCGGGCTGACGACCCGGCTCAACGTGGAGATCCCCGGTATCGACCGGCAGGACGCGGGGGAGGTTGCAGTAAGGCTCCGGGCGGCAGGGATAGAGCCCGGGAGCACCGGGGCGACCCTCCGGTCGGTCGTCGCCTGCAAGGGTACCGTCTGCCGGCACGGGTGTTACGACACCCAGGGGCTCGCCCGCGCGATCGAAGAGCGTTACGGGGCGTGCGACCTCCCCCGGAAACTGAAGATCTCAATTGCGGGATGCCCCAACAACTGCGCAAAAGTCCAGCTCAACGATATCGGGATCATGGGGAGGCGATTCCCCGTGTTTGCCGACGAATGCGAAGGTTGCGGGGCGTGCGAAAAGGTCTGCCGGGAGGGAGCGGTCCGGGTCGCCGACGGCAGGGTCACCTTCTCGGAGGAGATCTGCATCGGGTGCGGCGACTGTATACCCGTCTGTCCCACAGGGGCGATCGGCGTCGCTTCGGAGGGACTGCACCTCTTCCTCGGCGGGAGGTCGGGCAGGGTGCTCCGGGTCGGCACCGGGGCTGATAGACTGGTCGCCGAAGAAGAGGCGGTCACGATCGTCGGACGGCTGATCGGCTGCTTCCGGGAGAACGCACTGCCGGGCGAGCGGTTCGGGGAGATGATGGAACGCGTAGGGAGAGAGACCGTCTTTGCAGCCGCCGGAATGAGGCCGCGGGAGTGAGCGGCCTTCCGCTCACTGCGGCGCCTTTGTGCTCTGCACGCCATACGACTCTCGCCCGTCGCCGTCCCAGTCCCCGCATTCGGCGATGACCTTCCACGTCTCCCGGATCCCCTCTTCTAGCCGTGCGATCCGGGCGGTCCCGCCGAGGCTCTCCTCGACCTCGAAGAACTCCCGCGCCTTCTGCTCGTTGAACGGGCCGTAGCGCTCGATGCCGTTGTCACCGAAAACTTCGACCCTGTACCTCAGCCGCGAACCATTCATCATCATTCACCAGACGAGAGAGTCGCCTGCAACTGCATAAACCTTGGGGGCACCGGCCGGAGAAACGTTCAACAGTCCCTTCACCTATACCTCTCAAGGAGGGGCGGAGAGGTGCCGCAGAGGCCTGAAGATATCCCCCCACTGGACCCGTGCGGTCGATCATCGATGCACTCTCGAGAGCGAAGCCCTACCTTCGAGAGCGGTATCACGTCCGCGAGATCGGGGTCTTCGGCTCGTATGTTCGAAATGAACAGGGCACGGAAAGCGACCTCGACATCCCCGTCGAGCTCGATGAGCCGCTCGGCTGGGATGTCGTGGACCTCAAAGACGACCTGGAGAGGATCCTCGGTCTCCCCGTAGATCTCGCCCTCTTGGGGGGTTGCCCGGCGGCCGCGGCTCATGCAGGCTGTCGACGCGGAGGCGGTGTATGTCCAGGCGCGACGGGGCTCTGCTGATTGCAGGTCTGGTTTACCATTAAGCGGCAAATTCCCGAACTCCAGACTCTCCTTGCGGCAACAGCTGGCGAGAAATCTTCCGGAGACTAACCGCGCATGCCCGTTCCGACACCCACACAGCCCGGGACTTCCCGTATGAAGGGGGAGCAATCCGGCAACTATGCTGCTGCACCCTCTCCGGGCCCGGATTGCATCTCATGCGGGCAGGCCGGCAGGTCGCCGGGGTAAGATCCTGATCACCCCTCAGAGGGCGATGAGCTACACTATATACTATCCAATCATAACTCTACAAGCAGTGTTCTATCTGCATGAGCAATCCAATGGATTATAATAGAGGAAACAGAAATTTCGGCGGTCCCAGGAACTTCGGCGGCCCCCGTGAAATGACGAAGACCGTTTGTTCAGACTGTGGGAAGGAGTGCGAAGTCCCCTTCAAGCCGACCGAAGGCAGACCCGTGTATTGCCAGGAATGCCTCCCGAAGCACAGAAAACCCCGGTTCTAAACCAATACATTCTTCTTTTTCGAGAATAGTTAAAGTGAGTCTCCGGTTGAGACCGGAGAGTCACGAGACACTCTTGCCGGGTCACCGGCAACACCCAATTCCCCAGGAGCGGAGCGTCCCGGGGTACCATGACAACCCCGGGAGAGCGGGCTCACCGGAACCCGAGTTCGGCAAAAAGGCTCTTCCGGAGCGCCCGGAGAGCATCTGTCGCCGGGGACTCGCTCCGGGTCACGGGGCGGCCGTTCCGAACGGCATCGATCACTGACGGGTCGAACGGGATCTTACCTGCCACCACGATGCCTTCCTTCTCGCAGTAGTCCTCGACCCTCTTGCAGATATCCTCAGCGAGGTCAAACCGGTTGATCGCGACGAAGATCTGGACGTCAAACCGGCGGCAGACCGTCACCAGCCGCTCAAGATCGTGGAGCGCCGAGACCCCCGGCTCCGTGACGATGAGAACCGCATCCACGCCGCTGATCGTCGCAATAAGCGGGCAGCCAATCCCCGGCGGCCCGTCGGCGAGCAGCAGATCGGCGCCGTCCGCAAGGCTCGTCGCCCGCTTTCTCACCTCGGTGACGAGCAGTCCCGAGTTCCCCGAGCCCGGGAAGAGCCGGGCATGGGCGAGGTTGCCCCGGTCGGTCGCCGAGGTGTAGATCTCGCCGCAGACGCGGGGTTCCATCCGGGCCGCCCCCGTGGGGCAGACGTAGGTGCAGACAGCGCAACCCTCGCAGTGCAGGGGATCCACTTCCCAGGCGTCGTTACGGCGCACGATCGCCCCGAACCGGCAGTGGTCCGCGCAGATGCCGCAGTCGCGGCACTGTTCCAGGTCGATCCGGGCCGCCTCGAGCCCCCGGAACTCCTCCGTCGTGAGCCGCCGGGTATCGAAGAGGAGCTCCAGGTTCGCGGCGTCCACGTCGCAGTCGGCGAGAACCTGTGGCACAGTACTGATATCCGCAAGCGCCGCCGCCACCATCGTCTTTCCGGTGCCGCCCTTGCCGCTCACGACCGCAAGCCGGATCACGGGCTCACCCCCACAATCTTCACGACCGCTTCAAAGAGATCAGCGAACCGCTCCTCCCACCCGGGAAGGTCGCGGCAGATAAGCCCCCCACGGTTCTGGACGGCGGCGATCTCCCGCGAGAACGGGATGGTCATGAGGACGGGAAGCCCACGCTCCCGGCAGAACTCAAGGGTCTCCTCGTCCTGGCCGTCGCTGCGGTTGATCACGACACCGGCAGGAATACCAATCCCCTCCACCACCTCGGCCGCAAGGCGGAGATCGTGCAGCCCGAACGGCGTCGACTCCGTCACCAGGATGCAGGCATCGACCCCCTCCAGGGTCTCGATCACCGGGCAGGCGATCCCGGGAGAGGCATCGTAGAGGATGAGGGGATGCCCCTCCGCGAGCATCTTCGCCGCACGGATGACCGCCGGAGCCATCACCTCCCCCTCGTTCAAGACCCCGCTCACCAAGGTGAGGGACGGGAGAGGGCAGGAGCACGCGACCCGGCCGACGGTGCGCGGGACTTCCTCGATCGCTCCCTGCGGACAGACCAGGGAGCAGCCCCCACACGAGTGGCAGAGCTCCGGGAAGAGGATAACACGGTCTTTGAGGACCGAGAGCGCCCCGAATCGGCAGAACTTCCCGCACTCACCGCAGAAATTGCAGAGAGCCGGATCGATCTCCGGGACCGGGGTCGTCACCGGCACGTCCACGGCAGAGTCCGGGAAGAAGAGGTGGAGGTTCGGTTCCTCGACATCGCAGTCGACGAGCGCCACCTCGCGGGAGAGGGCGAGCGTGCAGGCAAGGTTCGCCGCCACGGTGCTCTTCCCGGTGCCGCCTTTCCCGCTTGCAATCGCAATTTTCATGCTGGGTTCCACTTCAAAGGGGGAGCGGCTGCAGGTTCCCGGCGGTATACTCCGCGAGGGCTTCGGCCACGCTGCCGCTTCCGCGGTAGGCGTAGGCCTTGATCCCGCCCATTCCAAGCGCCCGGGCAGCGTTCCCGCCGACCTGACCGGTGATGACCACCGTCGCGCCGTGCTCCGAAAACATCTGGACCGCCCGGGGGCCGACCCCGCCGGCAGCGTCGACGAGGGGGTTCTCAATCGATTCCGCTTTCCCCGTCTCCGTATCGACGAAGACGAAGTAAGGTGCCCGGCCGAACCGCTGCTCGACCGGGGCATCCGTGCCTGCTGCACGTGCTGTGATGCCAACTATCATTCTGATACACTCCTCTAGGGATTTTTTTCGCTCATATGAGCATAATACTATGGATGGTGCTACCGCATTATTCGAGTGAGATGGCCCCAGCCGGGCACTCGTCCACGCAGGTCCCACAATCCACACAGAGCTCGGGGTCGACCTTCGCCCTGCCGTCCTCCATGGCGATTGCAGCCGCCGGGCAGGCATCCACACATGTCTCGCACCCGGTGCATGCCTCCGGGTCAACCACCGCTACCATGCTCAGTGCGCTCCATCGCACTCGCCGCCGTCTTCGTGGTGGCAGGAACTCTTCCCCGGAGAAAGACGACCGGCAATATAGTCCTGTGCGACATAATCAACGTTTCCACTGATACCGAGGAGCACATTGATACCATTCTCGTGGAAGAGGTCAACGGCCCGCGGCCCCATTCCACCCGCGATGATCAGGTCGACCCCATGCTCCGCGAGGAAGACCGGGAGTCGCCCGGGTTCGTGGCCGGGGCTCGGGAGATCGTCCCTCCGGTAGATGATCGACTCCTCAACATCGAATATTGCGTATGCCTGGCAGTGCCCGAAGTGTTCGGATACCCGGTTTCCGTCCTGTGCAATTGCTATTCTCATGAAATCACCAAGCTTTGCGGCTCTATACGCCGTACCGGCCGCACATAAACGTACTACACTTCAGCACGAAGGAAAGTAAAACCACCTATCGTACCATCAGGGGGGCAGAAGCAAAAGTCCGGGAACATTTTTTAAGGCACGCGACATCCTGCGGTGTACCTGCGATCAGGACTTGGTGAGACTGATGGTTCAGCCTTTAGATATCGGAGAGTACCGGAACGTCTACGAACCGGGAAAGGTGGAGTGCGCCAGCACTGAGGAGATGCGGCCGCTTGAGGAGATCATCGGCCAGGAACGGGCGCTCCGGGCGCTGCGGTTCGGCCTTGAGATCCACGAAGCCGGGTTCAACGTCTACGCCGCGGGAGCCCAGGGAACCGGGCGGATGAGAGCCGTCCGGAGTTTCCTCGATGAACTCGCGAAAGCCAAGCCCCGGGCGAGCGACTGGGTTTACGTCCATAACTTCGAGGACCAGTACGAGCCCAACGCCATCGCCCTCCCTGCCGGGAGAGGGACGGCGTTTCGGGAGGAGATGAAACGGTTCATCGAGGAGACGCGGCAGGCGCTTCCCCGGGCATTCCAGAGCGAAGAGTACGCCAAACGGCGGGACGAAACGCTTCAATCGCTCCAGGGGACCAGGACGGCCCTCATCGCCCGGATCAACCAGAAAGCCCAGGAGGCGGGGTTCGTCATCCAGATGAGCCCCATCGGCCTCCTGACCATCCCGGTCATTAATGGGAGGCCGGTCCCCGAGGAGGAGTTCATCACCCTCCCCGACGACGTGCGGGCGGAGGTCCAGCGGCGGCGGGACGCCTTGAACGCCGAACTCCGGAGCACGCTCCGGCAGGTGCAGGACATCGAGCGGCAGGGGGCCGAGGCGGTCAAAGACTTAAACCGCGACATCGCCCTCTACGCGATAGGCAACCTCGTCGCCGAACTCAAGGAGAAGTACACCGGCGTCCCGGAAGTCCCCGAGTATATCGACGCCGTCCAGAACGACATCCTCGAGAACACTCAGCTATTCCTCGGTGTTCCCGAGCAGCAGGGCGTCCCGCCCCAGTTCCAGGCTTTCATGCGTGAGATCCCGTTTCGAAAGTACGAGGTGAACGTCGTCGTCGACAACGCCGCTATAGAAGGCGCGCCGGTGGTCTTCGAGCAGAACCCCACCTACCAGAACCTCCTCGGAAAGATCGAGAAAGAGGTGCAGTTCGGCATCTTCACGACCGACTTCACGATGATCCGGCCGGGCTCGCTGCACCGGGCCAACGGCGGCTACCTCGTCCTCGACGTCGAAGACCTCCTGCGCGCCCCGCTCTCCTGGGACGGGCTCAAGACAGCACTGAAGACCGGGGAGGCCGTCATCGAGGAGCCGGGAGAACGGATGGGGTTCATCACGGCAAAGACGATCAAGCCCGAACCCATCCCCCTCGACATCAAGGTGGCCCTCATCGGGACGCCCATGATCTACCAGCTCCTCTACCGGATGGACACTGACTTCAAGGAGCTCTTCAAGGTCAAGGCCGACTTCGACATCGTGATGGATCGAGACGACGAGAACGCCGGAAAATACGCCGACTTCATCTGCAACCTCGTCCGGGAGGAGGAACTCCGGCACCTCGAGCGGGAGGCGATCGCCCGGGTGATCGAGTACGGATCGAGACTCGCTGCGGATAAGGAGAAACTCTCGACCCGGTTCGCGTCGGTCGCCGACCTTATCCGGGAGGCGAACTTCTACGCCGCAGAGGACGGGGCCGAGCAGATCGAGAGAAGACACGTCACGAAAGCGATCGAGGAGAAGGTCTACCGCTCGAACCTGATCCAGAAAAAGATCGAGGAGGCGATCCGGCGGGGGATCTTCCTCATCGATACCGAGGGCGATAAGGTCGGCCAGGTAAACGGTCTCTCGGTCATCGGGCTCGGTGACTTCGCCTTCGGCCGGCCCTCGAAGGTGACCGCGAGCATCGGGGTCGGCCGCGAGGGGATCATGGACATCGAGCGGGAGGCTGCACTCGGCGGGCCGATCCACACGAAAGGCGTCCTGATCATCAACGGTTACCTCAACAACAACTATGCACGCGATAAGCCCCTCTCCCTCTCCGCCCGGCTCGTCTTCGAGCAGAGTTACGAGGGGATCGAGGGGGACTCCGCGTCGAGCACCGAGCTCTACGCCCTCCTCTCGGCGCTCTCGGGGCTTCCGCTGAAGCAGTACCTCGCCGTCACGGGCTCGGTGAACCAGAAGGGTGAGGTCCAGGCGATCGGCGGGGTGAACGAGAAACTGGAGGGGTTCTTCGAGGTCTGCAAGGCCAAAGGGCTCGACGGGAGCCAGGGGGCGCTGATCCCGGCGAGCAACGTCCAGAACCTGATGCTGAAAGAGGAGATCGTCGAGGCCGCGAAGGCCGGGAAGTTCCGGATCTACCCGGTGCGAACGATCGACGAGGGGATCGAGGTCCTCACGGGCGTTCCGGCAGGCACCCGGCGCGAGGACGGCACCTACGAGGAGGGGACGGTGAACTACCTGGTGAACCAGCGCCTGAGGGAGATGGCCGAGACGATGCGCGGGTTCCAGCCGACGATGGCGAAGTGACCGGAATGGAGCGGAGGCGGTCGGTCTACATGGACCATGCGGCGACGACGCCGGTGCGGCCGGAGGTCGCCCGGGCGATGCTCCCCTACTTCTCGGAGCGGTTCGGGAACCCCTCTTCGCTCTACTCCCTCGCCCGCGAGGCGAAGGAGGCGGTCGAGGAGGCGCGGGGACGCGTGGCGGCGGCGATCGGGGCAAGCCCCGAGGAGATCTTCTTCACATCGGGCGGGACGGAGGCCGACAACTGGGCGATCAAGGGGGTGGCCCTCCGGGGAAAGGGCGACCATATCGTCACCTCCTCGATCGAGCACCACGCCGTCCTCCATACCTGCGAGAGCCTCGAGAAGCAGGGCTACCGGGTCACCTACCTCCCGGTCGACGAGTTTGGGCGGGTCGACCCGGTGGCGGTCGAGGAGGCGATCACCGATGCGACCATCCTCGTCTCGGTGATGGCCGCGAACAACGAGATCGGGACGATTCAGCCAATCAGAGCGATCGCGGAAGTCGCGCACGACCACAAAATCCCGTTCCATACCGACGCCGTCCAGGCGATCGGGGCATTTTCAGTGGACGTTGACGAGATGGGTGCCGACCTCCTCGCCATCTCCGCCCACAAGTTCGGCGGCCCGAAGGGAACGGGAGCGCTTTATATCAGAAAGAGGACCCGGATCGGGACGTTCATGGACGGCGGGGCGCAGGAACAGGGCCGGCGAGCCGGAACCGAGAACGTTCCCGGGATCGTGGGGCTCGGGCGGGCGATCGAACTCGCAGTCGCCGGGATGCCCCGGAACGCCCCCCGGCTTGCCGCGATGCGGGACCGGTTGATCCGGGGGATCCTGGATGCGATCCCGGACACCCGCTTAAACGGCCACCCGACCGAACGGCTGGCAAACAACGTGAACGTCGCATTCCGCTACGTCGAGGGGGAGTCGATCCTTCTCATGCTCGACGCCCTCGGGATTGCCGCCTCGACGGGGAGCGCCTGCACCTCGGCGTCGCTTGAGCCCTCGCACGTCCTGACCTCGTGCGGTCTGGCGCCGGAGCACGCCCACGGCTCGCTCCGGCTCACCCTCGGGTACGCGAACACCGAAGAAGACGTCGACTACGTCCTTGAAGTGCTCCCGGGGATCATCGAGCGGCTGCGGGCTATCTCGCCGCTCCGAGGGGAGGCGTGAATGACCGGGATCTTTCGGGCCTACGACATCCGGGGGCGCTACCCGGACGAGCTCGATGAGGCGACGGCGAAGAGAATCGGGAACGCATTTGTAGCCCTTCTTGCGGCGGAGCGGATCGTCGTCGGGCGAGACATGCGGCTTTCATCGGTACCGCTCTCCCGGGCGTTCATCACGGGAGCGGTCGAAGCCGGGGCGGAGGTCGCCGATATCGGGATGGCGAGCACGCCCCTCCTCAACTACGCCGTCACCGCCGGGAAGTTCGACGGCGGGGCGATGGTGACGGCCTCCCACCTTCCCGGGGAGATGAACGGGTTCAAACTCGCCCGCGAGAACGCCATCCCCCTCTCCGGCGACCGCGACCTGCCGCTCCTGGAGAACCGGGTTGGGGAGGAGGAGGTCGCCCGCGCCGGGGGGTCGTGCCGCGAGACCGGGATGCTGGACGCCTACATCGGGGCGGTGGCCGGGTTCGTCCGGGCGCCCAAACCCCTCACGGTCGTCGTGGACGCCGGGAACGGGATGGCCGGGCCGGAAGTCCCCCGGCTCTTCGACCGGGTCCCTGCGTGGCGGCTTGTGCCGATGTACCTCGAGCCCGACGGCCGGTTCCCCCACCACCACGCAAACCCGCTCGACCCGGAGACCACCCGGGAACTGCAGGAACGGGTCTTGGCCGAGGGCGCGGATATGGGGGTGGCGTTCGACGGCGACGGCGACCGGTGCGGGCTCGTCGACGAGCGGGGCGAGCGCGTCCGGGAAGACCTGGTGACCGGGCTGATTGCGGAGTTCCTGCTCGAAGAGAACCCGGGGGCAGCGATCCTCTACGATCTCCGGTCGAGCCGGGCGGTCCGGGAAGCGATCGGGCGGGCCGGGGGCCGGGGCGTCCGCTCGAGGGTCGGCCACGCCTTCATCAAGGCCGCGATGCGCGAGGAGGACGCCCTCTTCGCCGGGGAACTCTCCGGGCACTACTACTACCGGGACATGGGGTTTACCGATAACGGGCTTCTCACGCTGGTCATGGTTGCAAACATCCTCGCCGTGAGCGGCCGGACGCTCTCCGAACTTGTTGAGCCCCTCGACCGCTACCCCTCGACCGGGGAGATCAACCTGGCGGTGAGCGAACCGGCGGCGGTGCTCGCGGTGCTTGCGGCGCGCTACCGGGACGCGGAACTTGACCGGCTCGACGGGCTGACGGCGACCTATCCCGACTGGTGGTTCAACATCCGCCGCTCCCACACCGAGCCGGTGGTGCGGCTGAACATCGAAGCGGATACGAGGAGCCTCCTGGATGAGAAGAAGCGGGAGGTGCTCTCGGTCATCCGGGAAGCCGAGGGTGCGTAAGGGCCGGATAATGCAGGGAACGGTGCAAATTGCCTATTCACGCGAAGGTTGTGGAAAGCATTCCAACCGGGCTGCTGTTCCCGTAATGAAAGGATATGATACGGTTCAGGTAGATACACAGAAATATATGATCGTCCTGAACCGGAAAGCGCTAGTAATCCAGGATAAGGGCATGAAACTCTAAGATAACGGAGGATTGACGAGATATGACACCCAAAACCAGAAAACCAACCCAGGCGAATGCCAACATGTCCCGGAGATTGGGGCGGGCTCTCGGTATCTCAACCCGGGCCCGGTCAAATCTCAGTCTGGAAAAGCGGTTCGAGATCCAAGATGAATTTCACAAGGCAGAGCGCTTTGAGGATCTCCCCAAGTGGGTGCGGGAGTTCGTATACGAAGCGGAAGCTGAAATTGAGATTCCATGAATCGGGACGTTTCTTCCCGGGCGGCCACGGGTCTGGATAGCGCCGCCCCCACCCACCACCTGACGCCCCCTCCTCTGCACCGGCGCCGCCGGCATGCCCCACGAAAAAGAGCCGTTCGACGCTTAGCCGCACAGGAAGAGGCCGTTAATCCATTGCTTCGACGGGAAGACGAAAATGGCCGGCGGCCGCAACTTATAAGTATCCGATGTCCCACTGTTGCCCGGCAGGCTGCAGCTTGCAACCGAATCGGGGCCGGGTAAAGCCCCCGGAAACCGTAATCCGGGGTGCAACAGGCACCCGGGCCTCAAGCGGAAAGAAAGAACGGGTAATTGATGTGGTGATGAAAATGGCAGGACAGCAGATGGAGTCACGGCCCTGGCAGCAGACCATGGTCCGGAAGACCAACAACCAGGAGGAGCAGTTCAACCCTGACAAGATCAGGAGGTCAGTGCAGAACGCCGGAGCAAACCAGCAACTGGCGGACGAGATCACCCAGCAGATCCAGGGGAGCACGCACAGCGGGATGACGACCACCGAGATCGACAACAGTGTCCAGGAGGTACTCAAGCAGAAGGATATGGACGCCTACAACAACTGGATGCGGTGGAAAGAGCAGCACCAGAAGATGCAGTAAGGAGTTTCCCGGAGCATTTTGCAGGCAGTCCCGCATACTCCAGGCGTCGGATGTTTGTCCACGTGTTTGGACGGCGGATTTCTGGACGTTGCGCCTGTCGGGTATGCGGGCGCCCTGCAGAACGCGCACAATGTTTTTATGATCAAAGAACAATATTTATATGCAGTGAGATTCCGGGAATGCCCCGGAGATCTGAACTGAATGCGCCGTTTCCGAATCCGGCCGGCTGCACCACAATTCTCGGGCCCGTAGCTTAGTCCGGTCAGAGCGCCCGGCTCATAACCGGGCGGTCGTGGGTTCGAATCCCTCCGGGCCCATGTTTTACAGGTACTCCGTGAGAAAACGCTTACGTGAAGAGCCGGTTCCGCAAAGCGGTTCTGCGAAGCAGTTCCGCGAATGAGGGCTTATCCAATGCATCGGACGAAAACCCGTTAGAAAGGCCTATTTATCGGGACGTGAGAGTTTCCTGGGACTATGATCGAATGGGCCGTCATCCTTTTGCTGTTTCTTGCTGTTTTGGTTCTATTTTACAAGTACTCCAGGATCCAGGGTCAGGTCGAGCGAAAAGCACGCGAGATATTCGAATCCTGGCGCCGGGGGGAACGGGAAGACCTTGAAAACTGGAAAGAGCAGGAACTCAAGCGCCTTTCGGATGAGAAAGCAAGGATCCTCTTTGATGCGTGGAGGCAGGACGAAGAGGGAAATATTCGCACCGATGCCATCAAGCGCAGCCAGTCGGTGACCCGGGGGAAGGTCACGGAGTGCCTCATCCCGTATTTCCCGGACTTCCCCTACAATCCGAAAGATGCGCGGTTTTTAGGGACGCCGGTCGATCTCATCGTCTTCGACGGGTTGTCCGACGCCGACGAGGTGCAGAACGTGGTCTTTGTCGAGATAAAGACGGGTAAAGCCGCCAACCTGAGCAAACGGGAGCGTGCCGTCAGGGAGTGCATCAAAGCCGGGCGGGTGCAGTACTCCACCATCCACCAGTCGTTTGACGAAGAGACCAACCGGCTGCGTGATATAGGAATGAACTAGTCATCCACGGGCATATTGAGTTTTGAACCGTCCCAAAAAAGGTACAGGGCGTATGCCCTCATCTCGGCGACGGATCGAAGGAAGCGCCCTCGCCCTCCGGACACCCCTCCCCCCGCCGGCGATCGCACCCGACGATCCGGATCGTCTTCCCGTGCACCAGGGCGTCGGCAACCTTTGCCCGCGCCTCGTGGAGGTCGCGCCAGAGGGTCTTTCGGGAGACACCGAGGGCGATGGCGGCCTCCTCCTGCTCAAGTCCCTGGAGGTCGACGAGCCGCAGGGCCTCCACCTCCTCGGGGAGGACGACGACGAACTCGTCGGGTCCCCCACAGAGCGGGCCGAAACACCGGAACGCCCCCTGGTCCCCGATCATCCGGCGAACTCGGGGCCGGCCCCGCTGGCGGCGGCCGCGCCCCTCGCCGGGTTCTCTCTCGTTCATGTTACCGATCTCCTGAGTAGAGATCGGTCTCCGGTACAGATAGTGCCTTCGCTCCTCTTATAGCGGCGGAGGATAACACTACTCTTCGCTCATCTGCGCATAGTATAGTACTGCCGCGCCTCATTGAGCGAGAGGGCCTCATCCTCCTCGGCTTCTTCCACATACTGCGCAAGAATCAGGGGCATATTTATCCAGCATCGTAGGAGAGCCGGTTCCCCTTTACGGTGATGGCCGGGTTCCCACCGGCTGTCGGGCTCCGGGGCGGCCCCATGAGATACTGACCGGCCCGGAGGGAGAATAAGTTGTCTGTCTGGAACAGCGGAACCGTTGCCGGCAGTCATGCCCGGCTATCCTTCTTCCGGCGCTCCAGAATTCCTGCAACAACCGTATCGAGATCCTGTTCGAGCCAGATCTTACGTTCTTTGGTATAGTCCCCGCTTCCGTGGGAGTAACTCCGGATGAACCGTATCGCATCGGCAGGCCCGAGGCTCCTCACCAGTGCCTCGAACCCCCGAACCCTGATCTCATTAAGCGTCTTCACTTCCATCGGCCGTCACCTCCATGAGCCACTGCACAGGATTGTATACCTTGATAGGGATCTTATCCGCGTGCTTCTTAATAACTTTGATGAGCGAGTCGTCGGTCGTGAGCAGTAGAGCTCCGGCACTCTCGGCAGACGCGAGGTGCAGGGCATCGAATGCACCGATTCCCATCAAATTGAATGCTCTGGCACGGTCCACAATCTTCTCATCGATCAGAACCCGCTCCTGTGCAACCTGCAGAAGACTCTCAACGGACCTCATCTTCTCCTCATCGGGAATCTCGCTGATTTCGTATTCTATCACCTCACTTTCCACCAACTCCCATCCTGTCGTACACCCGTTGAGGATCGCAATCACGGCCTCGGCCTCCATCCGGATGCGATGGGACCGTTGGTCATCAAACGGCCGACACAGACAGCAAACGTCCAGGTAAACTTTCATATGGGCTTCCAGACTCTCAATTGCTCTTACGTATCAATAAATTGATTGAAAACTGTTCTCAGCGAGGAAGAGAAGACTTCCAAATGCTAACTTCGATATGCACAACCGACCGTCAAATAAAAGGAACGAGTTGATAGATCGACGATCTCCTGAAGGACGGTAGCAGGTTGACAGCAGTCACCCGGACCGCACGATCGATAGACCTGCAAGAGCGCTGGCATTCCGGTGCCGAAAATGCACCTCCGCAGTTTGGCACCGCGGCGGTCTGACGGTTGGTTCGGCCGACTCCGCCTATCCACGGCGACGTCATAACCAGCTAGACCATTGCGCTCGCATACCAGAATAGCCACGTTCTTGGCCAAATAGCCGTTCCGGGCCGATCTTGCCGGGCTCCTGGTCCAGCAGTCCGGCTCGCCTATCCCCGCCTTGGTAAGGCGGCGTCACAACCAGCTAGACCACGAGCCCGGGGACGTTCACCCGTCCCTCCATAACTATCCGGAGATCCCGGATAGTATCCCGGCAGGGCAACCTATATCCCGCACCCCGCACCCTCACCGAGCATGCCCGCCGGTGAGCCGAACTGGAGGAGCCTCCCGGCCGACCTCGTCGCCGGGACGACCACCGCGCTCGTCGGCATCCCGCAGGGGATGGGGTTCGCCCTCGTCGCCGGGATCAACCCCATCTATGGTCTCTACACCGCCGCATTCTCGACAGCGATCGGGGCGCTCCTCACCGGCTCCACCTACCTCAAGGTGATGCTCTCAAACGTCCTCGCGGTCTCGATCTACTCCGTCCTCGCGCCGGTGCCGCAAACCGACGTCCCGGCCACCCTCTTTGTCCTGACGCTCCTCGTCGGAATCTTCCAGCTCGGGTTCGGGCTCGTCAAAGCAGGCAGCCTGACCCGGTTCGTCTCGAACGCCGTCCTCACCGGGTTCGTCACCGGTGCGGCACTCCTCATCGTCCTCGGCCAGCTCGGCAACCTTACCGGCTACCAGCTCCCGCGGGAAGCCATCCAGATCCTCGCCATCCCCGACCTCCTCCTCGCCGCGGGAGAGATCCAGCCGCAGGCGCTCTTCGTCGGCCTCCTCACCCTCGCTCTCGCCCTCGTCTTCCAGCGGGTGCCGCGCCTCAACTCCGTCTCGCTCCTCCTCCCGGTCATCATCGCGGCCTTCCTCGTCAGGATCGCGTTCCCGGAAGTCGCGCTCGTCGGCGACATCGCCGCCATCCCCGCCGGCCTCCCGGCACCCGTCATCCCCGACATCGCCCTCGTGCCCGGTCTCCTCGTCCCGGCGCTCGCCCTCGCCATCATCGGGATCGTGATGGCCGTCGGGGTCACCGAGACGACCCCGGAGCCGGACGGCAGCATCGCCGACGTGAACCGGGACTTCTCCGGGCAGGGGATCACGAACATCCTCACGAGTTTCCTCCAGTGCGCCCCGTCGGCCGGCTCCCTCTCGGCAACAGCGCTCAACGTCGCCGCGGGGGCAGAGACCCGGGCGGCAAACCTCATCTCGGGCGCCCTCGTCGGAGCGGTCATCGTCATCGCGGGACCGCTCGCGGAACAGATCCCGCTCCCGGCCCTCGCCGCGATCCTGATCCTCATCGGGGCCGAACTCATGAACCAGCCCCACACGATCGCCTGCATCTGGAGATACTCCCGCCCCGGGCGCTGGGCGATGCTCGCCACCTTCATCTCAACCCAGGTTCTCCCGCTCCAGTACAGCATCTACATCGGCGTCATCCTCTCGCTTGCCATCTACCTGGTCACCTCCACCCGGGAGGCGACCGTGGTCCGCCTCGTTCCGGTCGAGGAGGGGATGTTCCGGGAAGAACCGGCGCCCGGACGGCTGCCGGACGACAGCATCACCGTCCTCTTGGTCTCCGGGAGCGTCTACTTCGCCACCATCCGTGCCATCGAGCGGTCGCTCCCGTCCCCGGAAGGGGCAGAGGGCGCCGTCGTCATCCTCGCCCTCTCCCGAAGGGTCGAGGCCGGAACCGGGCTTTTCAGGATGCTGGCGCGCTACGCCCGGAGGGTCACGGCCGGGGGGAACCGGCTCATCCTCGCCGAGGTCGACCCCCACCTCATTGCAGGACTTGAAGAGGGAGGCGTAACCGGGGCCATCGGCCCCGGGAACATCTTCCCTGCGACACCGGTCATCGGCGAGTCGCTCCGGGCGGCTATCCAGGCGGCGGAGGCCGGAGCGTGAGAGCCCTGCCGGAAAACTCTTTCCCTGTGGAGCACCCATACCGTTCCTGTGAACATCGCCGGGAACTTCCCTCCCCCTGCCCGGATCGCGATCGTCGGGGCGGCGGTCGTCATCGTGCTCGCGGGGGTCCGGGTGGCCACTCCGATCCTCGGCCCGCTCCTC
>PGYH01000042.1 GCA_002839575.1 Methanomicrobiales archaeon HGW-Methanomicrobiales-6 | reverse complement strand
TGGCGGCAGAAGTTCGTGTCCATGGGCGTTCAGTGGTTCCGTTATGGGTCACCGGTGCCGCACAACTGCTCGACGCAGGCGTCACTGCACTGCATCAACTGCTCAGCATACGACTCGATGAGGTCCCGCATCGCAAGGCACTCCAGCCAGACCTGCGGGATCCCCGCCGCCCCGTAGTGCGCCCCGGCAAGCTGCCCGTAGATCGCCGCGGTGGTATCGGCGTCTTCCCCGAGGTTCACCGCGAGAAGACAGCCTTCCTCAAACGTGCTGCTCCGGGAAAAAGCCCAGAGCGCCGCCTCAAGCGAGGCCACGACATACCCGCGCCCCCGGATCTCGGGAGGCTCCCTATGGAGGTAGGACCCCGCCGCGACTGCATCGATCTCGCCGGTGAGCGGGTGCTCTTCCCAGTAGCCCGGAACCGGGGAGTACCGCGCCGAAAGCAGCACCTCTTTCGGCGCGCCGGCAAGGGCGCCGAGGATCAGCCCCCCGAAGAACCGGCAGGCGTCGACGACCACCGGCAGCGCGTGGGTGGTCCGCGAACTCTCGCCGGAGAGTTCGATAGCCCGAACGGGGTCGGCGGCGTAGAACATCGGCACCGGGCAGAGCCGCATCAGGGACCCGTTCCCCGCCGACCGCTCGTCCGCGAGCCCCGGAAAGGGCTCCCGGGCAACCATGAACCGCTCGAGCGCCTTCCGGGTCGTCGTCCCGATATCAAAACACGTCCCCGTGCTCGATAGGTGCCCCTCCCGGTACCAGCGCACGTAGCGCTCCAGCTGATCGATGGGGTCGAACCCCCGCTTCTCGATCAGGCTCTCGGCGAGGCAGAGGGCGAGGGAGGTGTCGTCGGTCCACTCGCCGGGCTTGAGATCATGGTACCCGCCGCCGGCCATACCGGCGACGGGCGCAAACGTCCCCGGCGGCCGGAACTCGACTGATACCCCGAGGGCGTCGCCTGCGGCGAGGCCGAGCAGGCAGCCGCGGTAACGGTCGATTCTGTCCATGATCTTCCTATGGGCATCGTCTGGAAAGAGTGCTCCGGTTTGTGCCGACCCAAATAACAACACTCATCCCTCCTCCTCCCTAACCCCCTCACCAGGAGAGAACATCGGATGTCCCCCGCCGTTCTGTACCGCCAATTGCCCGGAGAGGGTCTCGACACGTTTATTACGGAATTCCGGAAAGCCGCCGCCCGCGACCCCTTCGGCACCGTCTTCATCGTCCCGACGTCCTACCTCGCCCGGGAAGTCGCCCGCCGCCTCGGGGATGGTGGGGCCTCGTTCGTCGCCGACACCGTCACCACGCTTCCCGGGTTCGCCCGGAAGGTCTTCTTCGAGCACGCGGCGGCGGAGACGCCGATCTCCGCTGCCGATTCCCGGCTCATCCTCGCCCGGCTGCTTGCCGCCGGCAGGTACCCGCTCCTCGCCGGGACCGGGGCCGTCGACGAACTCGCGACCCTCTTTGACGTCCTCATCATGCGGAAGGTCGACTACCCGGCCGCCCTCGGTGACCTTGCAAGCGCCAAAAGCGCCGAGATCGCCGCCCTCTTCGGCGCCTACCTCCGTTTCCTCGACGGGCACGGCCTCGTCGACGAGAGCACGCTGTTCTCCCGGGCTGTCCGGCTGCTCGCGGCTGGAGAGTTCCGGACGGTCTTCGCCTACGGGCTCTTCGAACCGATGCCGCTCGAGCGGGACCTGCTCATTGCCCTGCGGGAGTCTGCGGACGAGTTCCACTACTCATTGCCCTATGCCCCGAACCCGGCGGTCTTCCCGGACGACGGCGAGTGGCTGCACCCGGATATGGTCGTCTCCGGGGATGCCCCGGACTCCCACCTCTCACACCTCGCCGGCCTCTTCTCCCGGCGGGAGCCCGGGGACTGCGGGAAGTTCATCCGTCTTGCGGAACGGCGCGACCGGGAGGGCGAGGTACGGGCGATCGCGCAGGAGATCCGGGACCTGCTCGCCGCCGGCGTCCGGCCGGACGAGATCATCGTCGCGTTCCCCGACCTTGCATCGGCGGTGCCCTATGTAGAAGAGGTCTTCCCCGACTTCGCCCTCCCGTACACCGCGTCCGGCGGCCGGCCGCTCTCCGCATCGCCGCTCGTCCAGGCGCTCCTTTCGGTCCTCGCCGTCCCCGCCCGCTGCTACCGGCGGGAGGACGTCGTCGCCCTCATGACCTCTCCCTACCTGCCGAACGCCGGCGGCTGCGAGCTCGACATCCTCTCCCGGGAGGCCCGGATCACCGCCGGGAACTGGGACGGGCGGCTCGCCGCGCTGATCTTTGCCCTCGAAGAAGAACGGGCGCGGCCGGACTCCGCACAATCCCGGCTCGCAGAGAAGATCGCCTCGATAGACGCGGCACGGAACACCGTCCGGGGGCTCTTTGCCGATCTCTCGGTGCTCGAGGGGACGAAGACGATCCGGGAACACCTCGCCGCCTACCGTTCGCTCCTCGAGCGGTGGCAGGCCCCGGTGATGCCGGCGGAGGGCGAACCCGATCTCCGTGAGGACGAGGCCCGGGACCTCCGCGGATTTATGGAGACCCTCGCAGCCCTCGACCGCGTCTCCCGGCTGTTCCCGGAGGAGAAGGTGGCGCTTTTAGAGTTCTCCTCCATGCTCACCCTCCTCCTCGCCGGGACCAGGACCGGCAGGCGGCGGCACGGCAACGCCGTCCGGGTGGTCGGCGTCCGGGAGGTCGCCCACCTCGCCGTCCCCTACCTTTTTGTCGGCGACCTCGTCGAGGGCACGATGCCGCGGCTCACCACCCGGCTCCCGTTCACCACCGATGCCGAGACCCGGCGCCTTGCGACACGATCGAAGGAGGACATCCTCCGGGAGGAGCGCTACCACTTTCTTGCGGCCCTCCTTGCCGCCCGGACCCGGGTCTCCCTGAGCTACCCCGCTGCCGACGGCGCAACGCCGCTGGTCCGTTCCGGGTTCGTGGACGCCGTCCGGGAGGCCTTCTCCCCGGAGACGTGGGGGAACAGCGATCTCCCGGACTCCCGGCTCGCGGCAGCCCGGCGGAACTACCACCGGAAAGGCGGCTACGACTCCCCCTACGACGGCATGCTCGGGGACGACCCGGCGCTCACCGAACGCTTCGGCGACGGGGCCGTCTTCTCCCCGACGGCGCTCGAGACCTACGCGGACTGCCCGTTCCGGTTCTACCTGGAGCGGGTCCTCGGTCTGGCACCGCTGCCGCAGATCGACCCCGACCTGACGGCGCAGGAGCGGGGGGCCCTCGTCCACCAGATCGCCTACCGGTTCTACTCCGGCTGGACGTGCGACGGCAACGGGCCGGTCACCGACGCGTGCTACGCGGACGCCCTCCGGCGGATCCTCGACGCCGGCCGGGAGGAGGCGGAGCGGTTCGCGTTCGAGACCCCGGCATGGGCCGCGGATAAGGAGCACCTCCTCGGCTCGCCCGCGGCGGGGAGGGGCCTCCTCGAACGGTTCCTCCGGCACGAGGCCGAGGTCGCGGCTTCCCGCTTCGTCCCGCACGCCTTCGAGGTCTCGTTCGGCCTCCCGCTGGCGCCGGGGGAGGTCGACGCTGCCTCGGTGCCCGACGCGGTCGTGATCCCGCTCGGCGACGGGACCATCCGCCTGCGGGGCAGGGTCGACCGGGTCGACGTGATGTCCGACGGGCGGTTCATGATCACCGACTACAAGACCGGGTCCTCGCACCACCGGCTCAAGGATATCATGGCCGGAAAAGCGCTCCAGCTCCCCCTCTACCTCCGGGCGGTCGAGACCCTGACCGGGAGGGAGGGGGTCGCGGGCACCTACTACACCCTCCGGCGCGGAGAGGTCAAAAACAAACCGATCTTCTGGGACGCCGGGCTCAAGGAGTGCTTCTCCTGCTTCCCGGGCTCCGGCCGGAGCAGCGTCGGGGACGTCCGGGACCTGGTCGATACCACGCTCTCATGGGTGCAGCGGTACCTCGCCGGGATACGCGGCGGGTGCTTCCCGCCCCGGTCGGACGCCGGCCCCTGCCCGGCGTACTGCGGGTTCAAGACGGTCTGCCGGTTCGACGCCCTGCGGCTGATCACTGCGGAGGGGAATCCCGATGGGACTGACTGAACGCCAGGGGCGGGCCGCGCTCGACCACTCGATAAGCAGGTGCGTCACCGCCGGGGCCGGGACGGGGAAGACGCACGTCCTGGTGCAGAAGTACCTCAGCCTGCTCGAGTCCGGTGTCGGCGTCGGGCAGATCCTCGCGCTGACCTTCACCGAGAAGGCGGCCGGCGAGATGAAAGTCCGGGTCCGCCAGGCGATCGCGGAGAAGGAGGGCGAGCGGTGGGACGCGGTCCGCGATGAGTTTTTGTGGGCGACGGTATCGACCTTCCACTCGTTCTGCGCAGGGGTCCTCCGCGAGTTCCCCATCGAGGCCGGCGTGGGGCCGTCCTTCGCGGTCCTCGACGAGCGGGAGGCGCTCCGGCTCCGTGAGGAGGCGATCGACGGCCTCATCCACGGCGATCCGCCCGCGGAGTGCCGGGACGCCGTGATCGGCGCTCTCCGGGCGGTCGGGGCCTACGAACTGAAGAACTCCCTCGAGACGCTCTACTCGCGCCGCGGGGTTACGGAAACGTTCTTTGCCGCCCTCGAACGGAGCGAGGAGGAGGTGCTCGACGCCTGGCAGGCGGCCGTGGAGCGGCACCGGACAGAAGCCCTTGCGGCCTTCTCCGACCGTGCCGGCCCCTCGCTCGAGACCCTCCGGGATCTTGCCGCCCGCTACCCTGGCGAACGGGACCCGGCCGAGGAGTATCTCCGGGCGGTCGAGCCCTGCCTCGCCGGTGCGGTCGCCGAACTTGCCGATGTTCACAGCAACCCACGCTTCCGCAGGAACATGGGGCAGAAGAAGAACTGGGCGGGGGACGACCTCAACAACCTCCGGACTGCCTACGGCGTCCTCGACGGCTGCCTCAAGGACCACGCCGATGCCTGCTCGCTCACCCTCGACCCCTCCGACCCCTTCACCCGGGCGACGCTCGACTTCCTCCACGACCTCGGGACGGTCTTTTCGGCCTTCCTGGACCTGGTCGAGGCGGAGAAACGGCGGCGAAACGCCCTCGACTTCGACGACCTGGTGAACCGCACCCACCGGCTCTTTTGCGACCGCGAGGATATCGTTGAGGCGCACTTTCAGAGCCGGTTCCGGTTCATCCTGGTCGACGAGTTCCAGGACACCGATCCCGTCCAGATCGCCATCATCCGCGCAGTCCTCGGAGAATCCGCGAACCTCTTTGTCGTCGGCGACCCGAAACAGTCCATCTACCTCTTCCGGGAGGCCGACGTGACGCAGTTCTCGCATACCCGCGACCTGATCGAGCAGAGCCTCGGCGGGGAGGCCGTCCCGCTCGACGTCAACTTCCGGAGCACGCCCGAGGTCGTCGGGTTCACGAACGCCGTTTTTTCCGCCCTGATGGCGGAGGCGGAACGCCCCTGGGAGTTCCTCTACGAACCGCTGCGTGCGAACCGGCGTGAGGACACCGGCTCGGTCGAACTCCTCCTCTGCCCGAAGACTAAAGGCCGGGCGGCCGGCCGCCGGGCCGAGGCGGAGATGGTGGCCCGCGAGATCCGCTCTCTCGTCGATCAGGGAGAAAAGCCGGTCTCCCGCGGCGGGGAGGTCCGGCCGGCAGGCTACGGCGACGTCGCCGTCCTGCTCGAGCGGCGGACGAACCTCGCCTACTACGAGTGGGCGCTCGCCCGTTACGGCGTCCCCTACCACGTCCACGCGGGCCTCGGGTTCTACGAGCGCCAGGAGGTCTACGACCTCTACAACATCCTCCGGTTCCTCGTAAACCACCTGGACGACGCGGCGCTCTACGGCGTGCTGCGGTCGCCCTACTTCGGGCTCTCCGACGCCCGGCTCTTCCACGTCGCCCGGGCGCCGGGGAATTCTCTCTGGGAGCGGCTGCAGGCAGAGGAGGAGCCGGCGGCGGCGACCCTCCGGGGCTGGCTCTCGCTCTCCCGCAGGCTCCCGCCCGCCCGCCTCCTCCGCCGGATAGTCGACACCTCGGGGATCTTCGCCGTCTTCGGCGGGATGGCCGGGGGCGGGCAGGCCGCAGCGAATGTCGAGAAACTGATCGCCGTCGCGAGGGAGGCCGGGTACCCTTCGCTCGGAGAGTTTACCGCGGAACTCGGCCGCTCCATCGACGACGGACAGCGCGAGGGGGACGCCCCCCTCGACCTTGCGTCGACCGACGCGGTCTTTATCATGACGGTCCACGCTGCAAAGGGGCTTGAGTTCCCGGTCGTCGTCGTCCCCGACCTTGCTGAGACGCCGCCGCCCGGCAGGGGCAGCATCATGGTGGAGGAGGGGCTGCTGCTCGGGGTCTCGATACCGAACCCGGCAAACGACCACGAGCGCGAAGAGACGCCCGTCCTCCGGCTCCTCAAGGCCGAGCACCGGCAGAAGGAGGAGGCGGAGCGTAAACGCCTCTTCTACGTCGCGGTCACCCGGGCGAAGGACCACCTCATCCTCTGCGGGGAGATGCCGGCCGAAGTCCCGGAAAGCCTCGCGGCGGGGAAGACCCGGATGGCCTGGCTCGCACACTGCCTCGGGCTCAATGATGAGGTCTATGCTCGCGGCGAAGCTGTCCTCGGGGCGCTCCGCATCCCGCTCACCCTCGACCCGGCGGCGATCCCGGTCGACGCGGAAGAGACCGCTCCGATCTACCTCCCGCTGCCCGACGACGTCCCCGCGGCGCCTGTCCCGGCGAGCATCCCCCCGGACGGGGCGGAGGAGCGTGTCTACTCGGCGAGCGAGATTGAGGCGTACCTCCGCGGCCCACAGGAGTCCGCCGCCAGGGAGGACCCGGTGACCCGCGGGCTCGTCGTCCACGAGGTCTTCCGCGGCCGGGACCCCGCCGCGGTGCTGCGGGAGTACGGCATGGACCCCGGCAGGGCTCCGGAATACCGGGAACTCTACGAGCGGTTCCTTGCGTCCCCCCTGATGCAGGACGTCGTCCGGGACCACCGCGAGGTGCCGTTCTCGGCGCGGGTGAACGGGTTTGCGTTCAGAGGAGCTATCGACCGGCTGGTGCAGCGGCCGGACGGTGCCTGGGTGCTCATCGACTACAAGACCGGGACGCCCGATGACGCCGACTACGCGGTCCAGATGACGGTCTACCGCCGTGTCGCTGCCCGGATCCTCAGGAGCCCGGTCACACCCTATCTCTACTTCGTCGACGCCGACCGCTGGGTGGAAGTCGATGTTGACGAGGAGCGGGTCTTTGCGGAGATCGGGCGAGCGGTCAGGGGGATGGAGGAGAGAGGATTTTGACGGCGGGAGCGGTGTCTCCTCTAATCCGAATGAGATGTACCGTGAACGAGCCGCACCCCGTGCACGGCCTCACCGCTCACTCGTACAGCCCTATCGCCAGGTAGTCGTCGTCTGAGAGTTCGTCCCAGAGTTCGAGGACGACCGAGCCGTCGTCCAGGACGTCGCCGGGGATGACCCAATCGTCCTCGACTTCCCTGACCTCTTCAACCCCGTCCGGGGTCCTCACGAGCACGTTCATATTATCCCTGCTGCGGCCGGCGCCACCCGGATCACGTCCCCCCGTCATCTCTCCCTGCCGGGGGGAGCGGTATGTCCCACGGTGAAGAGAATGGCTATTTATGTGTGCCGGTTATCCACGACAGCCGGTTGAAGGCGATAGCGGGGGCATCCCCTTCGGCGTCCGGGGGTTTCCACAATTTTATATAAATATGCGCTCATTTCGTATGTGGAGCCCTGCCGATGACACCGTTCCCTGGCGCACCTGCCGAACCCTCTCCGCCCCTGCAGTTCCTCGACCTGCTCGATGAGGGCGTGCTCCTGATCGGTCCGGACAACCGTATCGTCTGGATCAACAGAGCACTGCAGCGCTGCCTCGGGATCGACCGGGACGCAGGTATCGGCAGCGGCGCCGGGGAGTTCTTAAACCGTTTTCTTCTGCCCCGGATCATCGACGAGGAGTGCAGACAGGCGATCGCGGCATCCCTCCGCGACCGTGCCGACCTCCCTGACCTTGCCTGCACCCTCCGGACCGCCGACGGCAAAGAACGCCGGATCTGCTACTCCAGCAGGGTCGGAGAGGACGGCACGCACCTCGTCCGCCTGCGGGATCACCGGCCGTACGGCGAGCAGGAGATGCTGGAAACCATCCTTTCGTACCTGCCGGAGACGATCAACATCCTGGACCGTGACCTCCGGTATGTCCACGTGGACAGGGAGTTCGCCCGTAAACTCGGCCGGGAGCCGCACGAGATGGTGGGGAAGACCTGGGAGGAGCTCGGGTTTACACTGGAGGGGGCGGGCCCCTACTTCGAGAAGGTCAGGGAGGTCTTTGCCACCGGAAAGCAGGTCCGGGGGGAGGTCCGCCATGCCGTGATCCGGGATATCGCGTACAGCGAGTACATCTCGGTCCCGATCCCCGGCCCCTCGGGCAGGATCGAACGTGTCCTGACGGTCTCCCGCGACATCACCGACCGGAAACGGGCGGAGCGGAAGATGGCGCACGAGCACGAACTGCTGCAGGCGATCATCGATGCGATCCCGGTGATGATCACGATCTACGACCCGAACCTGAAGACGTTCCGGTTCAACCGCGCCCTGCGCGAGACGCTGGGCTGGACGGAAGAAGACGCACGCGGCGGCGACTTCATGGCGCTATGCTATCCCGACCCCGGGTACCGGGAGATGGTCGGCCGGTTCATGCAGTCGCTCGAGCCCGGGTGGCGGGACTTTGTGCTGAGGGCAAAGGACGGCTCGCTGGTCGAGAGTTCCTGGGCAAACATCCGCCTCTCTGACGATACCCGGGTAGGGATCGGGATCGATATCCGCGAACGCAAGGCAAGCGAGAGGGCGCTCCGCGAGAGCGAGGGGTGGTTCCGCGGCATCTACGAGCGGGCCGGGATCGGGATCGCTCTCGTGGGGCTGGACGGATGCTTCATCGACAGCAATCCGGCGTTCCAGGAGATGCTCGGGTATGGGCGGGACGAGATCGCGGACATGCACTTTGCCGATATCACCTACCCCGACGATCTGGCGGAAGACATGGCGCTCGCGGCATCGCTCGTCGCCGGGGAGATCGAGCAGTACCGGCTGGAGAAACGCTACGTGAGGAAGGACGGCCGGATCCTCTGGGGGATGCTGACAGGGTCCCTCGTCCGGAACGCGGAGGACGCCCCGCAGTTCCTCATCGGCATGATCGAGAACATCACCGAGCGCAAACGGGCGGAGGAAGCCCTCCGGGAGAGCGAGGAGCGATACCGTTCCCTCGTCGAACTCATGCCGGACGCCGTCGTCGTACACCAGGACGGCATCATCGTGTACGTGAATTCCGCCTGCGTCCGGATCGCCGGCGGGAGGGGTCCGGAAGACTTCGTGGGTAAACCGGTGGACCTCTTCGTCTCCCCTGAATTCCGCGAGCTCGTCGCCGGGCAGATCCGGCGTATGCAGCAGGAAGGCACGGCTACCCCGCTAACCGAACAGGAACTCAAGACGTTTGACGGCCGGACGATCCAGGTCGACATCACGGCGATCCCCATACTCTACCGGGGCCGCCCCTCTATCATGGTCGTCTTCCGGGATATCACCGAGCGCAAACGGGCGGAGACAGTTCTCCGGGAGCAGACAGAGGAGCTCACCCGGGTTAACCGGGAACTGGATGAGGCGCACCGGGAGGCGAACCTCTACCTGGATATCCTGACACACGACGTCCGGAACGCAAACAACGTCTCCACGATGTATGCCGATCTCCTGCTCGGCCTGCTCGAGGGCGATCCGAAGACCTACGCACAGAAACTCTACGACAGCATCTGGCGGAGCACCGAGATCCTCAAGAACGTCGCAGCCATCCGCCGGATCCACCAGGAGTCGGCAGATCTCTCGTCGGTGGACCTCGACGCCGTCATACGGGAAGAGATCGGGAGGTTTCCGGCGGCCTCAATCCGCTACGACGGCCGGCCAATCGAGGTCTGCGCGGACGGCCTCCTCTCGATGGTCGTGACGAACCTGATCGGCAACGCCGTCAAGTTCGGGGGACCGGATGTCGAGATCGCCGTCACGGTCGAGGAAGAGGACGGCGAGGTGCTGGTCTCGGTTGAGGACACCGGCCCGGGCATCCCGGACGGGGTGAAGAGGCTGCTCTTCCGGCGGTTCGAGCGGGGGCTCGGGCACGGCAGGGGCGAAGGCCTCGGGCTCTACATCGTCCGGACGCTGGTGGAGCGCTACGGCGGCAGCGTCCGGGTCGAGGACCGGGTGCCCGGCCGTCCCGATCAGGGTGCGGCGTTCCGGTTCACGCTTCTTCGGGCCTCGCACGGCAGGGTGCCTGCATGCGGCCGGGCCCGCATGTGCCCGCCGCATGACCCGGCAGGGCGCCGGGATACGGAGTGCGGCTACCTCCGCCCGGTCGTCGACCTCGTGAAGGATGCCGTTCTCGTCGCAGACGATGCCGGGAGGATCCGGGAGGCCAATCCCGCGGCCTCCACTCTGCTCGGGTATACCCGGGAAGCGTTGCTGCAGCGGTCGGTCTTTGATATATGCGCAGGCGAGGATCACGAGTTCTGGCGGGAGTTCCTGGAAAGCGGCATACTGGAGGGCGAATGCGAGCTTGCGCGGAACGACGGCGCCACGGTCCGGGTGGAGTGCAGCGCCGTGGCACGGACGGCGCCCGGCACCCACGTGGCCACCATCCGCCCGGTCCCCGGAGAGGCGCAGATGGAGGAGATGCTGCAGTTCGAGCGCGACCAGCTCCTCTCCATCTTCGACGGCCTCGAGCAGATCGTCTACGTCACGGACCCCGCGACGGACGAAATCCTGTATACAAACCCCTTCTTTACAAAAGCGCTCGGGAAGGACGTCATCGGCGGGATATGCTACCGCGAGTTCCAGGGGCGCGACACGCCGTGCCCGTTCTGCACCAACGAGGTGATTCTTCGCCAGAAGCCGAAACCATACCGGTGGGAGTATTATAACCCGGTCCTCGATGTCCACCTGGATATCGTCGACCGGATCATACGGTGGCCCGACGGGCGGGACGTGCGGCTCGAGGTCGCGATCGATATCACCGAGCGGAAACGGGCCGAGATGGCCCTGCAGGAGAGTGAAGAGCAGTTCCGGGCGCTCCTGGACGCGGCGCCCGATGCCACGGTGCTCATCGACCGGGAGGGCACGATCCTTGCCCTGAACGAGGCGATGGCCGCACGGTCGGGGAAGAGTATAGAAGATCTCCGGGGGACGTGCGTCTACGACCTCTTCCCGCCCGATCTGGCCGCGACCCGGAAGAAGTGGGCCGATGAGGCCTTCTCGTCGGGGAAGCCCATCCGGATGACCGACGAGCACGAGGGGAGGGTCTTTGATCATATCCTCTTCCCGGTCCGGGGCGTAAACGGGCAGGTCCGGCGGCTCGCGGTCATCTCCGCCGACGTCACCGAACGGGAGCAGGTCGAGGGGATCCGGCAGGAGGCCTACGACCGGATCGAGCAGAACATCGAGCAATTCGCGATCCTGGCGGATCACGTCCGCCAGCCGCTCCAGGTTCTGCTTGCCCGGGCCGATCTGATGGACGACGAGGGAGCCGCGGAGAGGATCCGCGAGCAGGTCCGGCGGATCGACGATATCGTCGGCCAGCTTGACCGGGGCTGGATTGAGTCGCGGAAGATCCGGGAGTTTCTGCGCCGGCACGAGGCGGGGTAGGGGTGCGTTCCTATCCGCCGCCGGGGCAGGCGAGTTCGCAGGCCCGGCAGTGGTCGATCCGTTCCCTCCCGGAGTTCTTGTCGGCGTCCATCCGGGCCAGGCACCGCGCCCGGCTGAATCTCCCGGTGGCGAAGGCGTCCATCGGGCAGGCGCGGGCGCAGTACTGCTCGCAGCCGGCGCAGGGGTCTTCTCGCACCGGTGATGGTTCTTCGGGGCAGTCGAGGTCCGCCCAGACCGCCCGGAACCGGATCCGCGGCCCGTAACCCGGGACGAGGACGAGGTTGTTTCTTCCCATCCTCCCGATCCCCGCGAGAGAGGCCGCGTCTTTGAGGTAGATCCCGCCGTCGTGGAGCTGGTAGGGGATGAGCCGGGCCCGGACCCCATACTCTTCCTGCAGCCAGCGGGCGAGGTCTTTTCCGATTCTCGCGAGGACCCGGTCGCCGGGCGTTCCCCGGTCCGGCTCCCAGAGGTCGAGTTCGGGGTGCTCGGGGCCGTGGGAAAGGCCGAGGACGATGTAGGCCCCCCGGTCGGTCTGCGAGCCCTTCTGGCCGTCCGCGACGGCCGAGGGGCAGCCGATGAGCCTTTTGGCCGGAACGGTGCCCGCTACGTCTGCGCCGAGTTCATGCGCCTTTCGGATGGCCGCCCTGATGATCTCGGGGTCGTTGGGCATAGTGGAGAGTGGGCGCGGGGGGTAAAGAAGGGAGCGGTCATCCGGGCTACAGGGGGCGCGTCACCCGTTCTACCCTGTCCGGGGGTATGGTTGTGGGTCACCTCTTTATGCGATTGTTTCCAACGGGGGGCTTGATTGCAATGACCCCAAGAATCCTCATAGCGTTTGACGGGTCCAGCCCGGCCGGGCAGGCAATAGTGCGAGCGGTCGAATGGTTCCCTGCCGATAGCGAGTTTCATGCGGTCTATGTCCACGGCACGGGCGAGACGATCCGGATCCCGGTGGCCATCCCCCCGCATGCCGCTACCGGAGGGCTTGACCCCGAGCCCGGGCTGGAGCGACGGATCGAGAAGCAGGAACGTGAGTTCGTCGAGAAAAAGATCCGGGACCTGACGGAAGAGCACGGGGTGCAGATCCGGCTGCACTGGCGCCGGGGTGACCCGCGGCACGAGATCGTCCAGGCCGCAACGGATCTGGGTGCCGATGTCGTCGTGATCGGTTCCCGCGGCCATGGAAGGATATCCCGGCTCCTCCTTGGGAGCGTCAGCTCCTTTGTGGTGGAGCATGCGCCGGTCTCGACGCTCGTTGTCCGGTGATCCGCCCGGACTCGGGAGTGGTGCTGGAGAAGACGATATGAGCGGCGGGAGGGGATGGCTTCCTCTCTCCCTCGCGCTCGCGAGAGGGAATTCCAGGTTTTACCCGGGGTCGGTGGCCGCTGTCCGGGCGAGTTGGCCTGCGCCGCAGCAGGTTGCTGCAGTGGATTTGACGTTCAATACCAGCGCTTCCCGGGTTCCTGCAGCCGCTCCGTCACCCGGCCGACGGAGGAGTGCTGTTTTTGACCCTGCTGGGGTCAAGGCCGGCATCCGGCGGGATGGCGAAGATGTAAGCCCGGTCATTCCTGCCTGCCGTGGCCATCTCACCGCAAAACCAGAGGCCTTATTATCTTGCCCCAGAAAGGCCTCATACAGGTAAACCGACTCCTGAGAGAGACCACAATGCAGCAAAACGGATGCCCGTGGTTCAGATCGTATTCCGCCGCGGCGTACATGGCCGATGGTGTCGCCCGACTGCTCGCCGAGCCGCCGGCATTTGCCTCGTCGGACGTACGGCGGTACGCACATTACCAGAGCGGGTTTACCCTTTCAAAGCCGGTGCATACCGGCGCGGAGAAGCATGGGGTGATCGGGCCGGTCCTTGGAAAGATTGCCCAGCGCGGGATCCCTGCTCCCTGCAGCCTCCGGGTCGAGCGCTACGTTCTCAACGAAGCACAAGCCGCCGGACTCCTCGATGTTGCCGAAGAGACGGATACCGGAGCGTTTGTGTTCCGGTGCATACCGCGCAGGAGCGATCTCGCCGATCTGCTGCAGGCCTGCTGCATCCCCGAGCTGCTACTCGACGAGGGCGAGGTCGACACCCTTCTTGAGCGCTACACGTCGCTCTGCACCCCGCCGGAAGAGGCGTTCTTCAGCATGCTCCTCGATGGGCTCCCTGATCCTCACCTCGGCCTGCTCTTCCTGCCGCAACGCCCCATGGACTCGATGGGGATCTCGAATCACCACGATGAGCGGGTCGACTTTGCGCTGGAAGTGCCGGACCACCGGGGCGGCTGGCTCAGGCTGGTCATTGAGATCGATGACAGCAGTCACACGTTTGAGCAACTATCGAAAGACCGGAAGCGGGACCTGGATCTCAGGGCTGCTGGATGGAAGGTCTACCGGTTCCCCCTCGGAAAGAGAGCGGGGTGGCAGGCGAAACTCGAGCCGATAGCCGAAGAACTCTCCAGAGCCGTACCCCAGGAGATGCTCTCCGCGGCCGAGACCCTGCGCCGCATGGACCCCTGGACAAGGGCGGTGCTCTGCAACCTCATCACGCTCCCGGTCGCCGAGGCGCAGATCGCCGTTGCGGTAGCACAATCCCTCCACGCCGGGGGTAAACAGTCTCTCCGAATCGCTAACCCGCAGGATCTCCCCCTTGCGCCAGTCGTGGCCGCGGTCCAGGAGATGGTGGACGCGATCACCACGCTCCATACGCCTGACGACCCGGTGACGCTGACCCTCGCCCCCGGCGCAGACCCGGATGCCGATCTGATTTACTACGGGTATCCCTCAGCAGCAGCATGGGACGCACTTGCCGCCAAAAAGAGCATCGTCGTGGCACCGTGCCCGGCCTGGTCGGAGTACGTCGAGCCGTTCATCCCGGCCTCTCCTGGTGCGGTTGAGTTCGCCCGGCTCAGTGCCGATGCGGTGGACGCGAGCCTCGACTACCTGCTCCAGAACGTCTTTCGTAAAGTGGCGTTCAGGCCGAAACAGCGGGAGATCATCGTTCGGGCCCTTTCGCTCCGCCCGGTCATCGGCCTCCTCCCCACTGCCGCCGGAAAATCGCTCTGTTACCAGTTCTCCTCCCTCCTCCAGCCGGGGTTCACCTTCATCGTCGACCCGCTCCGGTCGTTGATGATCGACCAGAAAAACAGCCTGGAGGCGATGGGGATCCACCGCTGCCACACCTTCATGAGCGGTGCGGGTGATGCCGACACGAAAGACGCCGAACTCCGCCAGCGTGGGTACCGGAAGATGGAGCGGGGTGAGTTCCTCTTTGTTTTCAACTCCCCGGAGCGGCTCCAGATCCCGGAGTTCATCAACCTGGTCAACCGGCAGATGGACAACATCACCTACTGCGTCGTCGACGAGGCGCACTGTGTCAGCGAGTGGGGGCACGACTTCCGGCTCGCCTATATGAACGTCTGGCGGAGGATGGGCGAGCATGCGGCCCGAAAGCCCGTCCTCATGGCCCTGACCGGCACCGCATCACAGAATGTCCTCATTGATATCCGGCATATTCTCATGATCTACGAGCCGGATGCGGTCATCGAACCCTCGACGTTTGATCGTGCGGAGCTCACCTTTGAGATCTATCGGACGTCGCGGGCCGACCGGATGAAAGACCTTGCAAAGATCCTAGAGCATCTTCTCAGTGACCTACCCTCTGCTGTGGAAGAGACTCCCGGTGGTCTCATCTTCTCCAATTTTGTCGGAGGAGACGTGGGGGTGACCCAGATTGCAGGTGAACTCAAAAGCAGGCTCGGCCGTGATATCCCGACATACTCCGGGAGAGCGCCCGCTGGCGTCGATGCCGCCAGGTGGGAAGAGGAGAAAGCAGCGTTACAGGTCGACTTCAAGAACGACCGGATCCCCATTCTGGCCTGCACCCACAGCTTCGGAATGGGGATCGACAAACCGAACATCCGGTTCACCATCCATACAATGCTGCCGAGGTCGCTCGAGGACTTCTACCAGCAGGCCGGGCGTGCAGGCCGCGACGGCAAACCGGCCCGGTGTGTGGCGGTCTTCGTGGACGAAGAGCCGCAGGCTGCAGATCAACTCCTGGACCCCGGAGTGACACCGCACGATGCGCTCGCCTCCCGGTCTGATCGCAACCTCAGCGAGCATGAAGACGCCGTGCGAAACCTCTGGTTCCTCCAGCAGACGTTCCCCGGCACCTGGCACGAACGGCGAGCGCTCTACTATACCATCCATAATATTCTCCTCCCCAGGATGCAGGACCCAAACGGGCCGAAAGATTTCGAATATTCTATCTGGGACTTCCCGACGAAGTTCGCTACTACAACTGATAAGCCAGACGGAGTGTCCGATGACGATCTCAAGCGAACGTTCGAGATGGCGCTCCACCGCTGCTACCTTACCGGGGCGATTACAGATTATGCCTACGACTATACCGGGAAGCGGTTCCGCATCGACCTCAAACGTACGGAGCCCAGCGCAATCTATGCTCGTCTCAAGAAGTATCTCAGCGAGAGGATGACCGAGAGCGAGATGAACGCTCTCTTCCGTGGCAGAGTCCTGAAAGGTACCTCCCCGGAAGCCGCGTATGACGCGGGATGCATTCTTATCGACTACTTCTACGAGACGATCGAGAAACGGCGAAGGCGTGCGATCCTCCACATGCTCCAGGCCGCACGGGATGGCGTGGAGCAGGGGCCGGCGGCGTTCCGTGAGGCACTCCTCACATATCTTGAGGCGTCAACGTTCACCGAGACCGTCAAGCAGATCGCACGTAGCGACGATCACCGCCTCTGGCTGGCAGAGCTTGACCGGGTGCAGGGTATGGATGATCTCACCCAGCTCCTCGGTGCCTGCCGGCGGCAGCTTGAAGAGTATCCCTCCCATCCCGGCCTCCTGATCCTGGCAGGATTCTGCCGGGCTGCGGGTCTAACCCCGGAAGAAGGCTTCAAAGACATCGCTGAAGGCTTCAGGAACCTCAGCAGGAGGCAGGTGGCATCGAAAGTCTGGGAAGAGATAGAAAATGCCGTCATCAACCACACCCGGCAGCTGATGCCCTCGCGAGAGGGGGATATGAGCCGGGCGATACGGCTGGGTGATTCTCAGGCCGCCGAGTCCTGATCTTTATGAGCCGAATCCAGTCAACATTCTGGAGGAGCAGCAATTCCTGCGGTGGTTCGGGCAGGGTATGAGGTTGTATATGGATTGCACGAAGTTCTCGGTACTAATCCAGATTAGTACTAATCACGATCAGGGTTTCCTTGACCACGATGCCGGGCGTGCCCTCCGCCGATCCGGAACCGGGTGCTCATCCCCTCTTCTCGCCTCCCCCCGGACGTTCCCTGTACTGGACCGGACAAATTGGAAATCATATTTACAATTTGCCGATATGTATGTGATCCTGCAGAACTGATGTGAACTACCGGCTTGAACATGCCGGACCTAACATTAATACCGGTGGAGCGCAAAATTCACAACGCTGGAAAGCGATCGATACGGAAGGAGTGGAAGATGGACCCAGGAGATCAGAGAACCGGGAGGGGGGAAAACGTTGCGGAGCCCGGGTCTTCGTACAGCCTCCCGCGGGATTCGACCGCCCCGTGCTCCGCCGGCCCGCCCAGTATACCGCGCCCTGAAGAGCCCCGCCCCTCAGTGCAGGAAGACTTCAGGATGCTCATCGAGCGGCACAGGAAGACGCTCGACCTCCTTGCGGAATAATTCATCGACCTCTTTTTACGACCGCGTGCAGCCAGTTGAGAACGTCTTTTCGGGTCTTTTTGCCCCCGGCTACGTCCCGTACAAAGGCATTGTTCTCCGCATCGGAGCTTGCGATGATGTACCGTTCCGGGGTCCTCTTCAGGATGAGAGCTGCGAGTAGAAACGCGATCCGCTTATTTCCCTGAACGAACGGATGCCCTGTTGCAATACCATGGAGCATAAACGCGGCCCTCTCGAACGGATCGGGAATGCGATTGCCGACGGCGATGACGAAGTCGAGGTTTCCGGGATTGAGCAGCCGCCCTTCGAGACCCTGGTCTTCCTCGATGCCGCTTGCCCGGATGATCTCGATCTGGAAGCCGATGACTTCCTCGACGGTGAACTCCTCCATACGCTCTCGCAACTCCCCGCCCGCACTCTCTGTGCCGAACCGGGCAGAATGGTGAAGTGTTGGGAGTGATCGGGAAAAAGGTTGTTTATGAGGCGCTCGTGAATACATGCCAATCTGGATGTGAGGCCCTTCCTCGATGGGCTTCCCGCCGGATGCCTGCGAGGGAACCCGGGTCCGGATGCACTCACTCCGGCCCTTCGGCGGCCGGCGGGAGATGCCATCCATAAATACGCCTCCTATCGCCACGTTTCCGGCTGAGAGGCGCCCCTCCCGGTCCGGCACCCGGAGAGCGGGAATGAAGAGGGAGCGGTTGTCCGGCGCTCTCATGGGAGACCCCAAGAACTTATATGTGCGGGGGCATGTAGACCGCATGGCACCAGGAGTTGAGGGGATGGAAGAGCATGTATCATCGTGCCCGTTTCAGAGGGCATTCGGCCCGGGGATGTGCGAGATGCACCGGCGGCTCCACGAGATGATCGCGGCGTCCGGGCAGCGGATGGTCTCCGTGGTCCGCGGTGCCGGGATTCCGGTCGATATCCGGGATCTCGAGGATGAGGTCGCGGTCGTCGCCGACCTCCCGGGGGTGGAGAGCGGCGATGTCGCGGTACGGCTCGCCGGCCCGGGGACGCTGCGGATCACCGTCCGGCGCATGGAGGAAGAACGGGAAGGCTACGCCGTCAGGGAGAGGCTGTCCGGCGAGATGACCCGGGTTGTGAACCTTCCCGCGGAGGTCACGGACGAGGGTGCGGCGGCCACCCTCCGAAACGGCGTGCTGGCGGTGCGGCTGAGGAAGGTTTTAGAAGAGCAGGGGGTCGAGATTCCGGTTCGTGAAGGATAAGGCGGTGAGTTCCGGGGGGAGGGGTGGAGAGCAAACCGGGCGGATTACGCAGGCACTGTCTGCGCGATTGATTGCCCGACGGGAACGGTTGCATCGGATTGACCGGAGAGTGTTCGGATTCGTCCAGCGAGGAAGATGCCACCCGTGACGTGGTCGAGGACCGGGCGACCGGTCTCCCCGCGCTTGCGCTGAACCGGAGGCCAGCCCCTCGTTCTATTGTTCCGGCGCCGGAGGAGGTTACGCTCGATTGACCGCTACGTAGATGGCTGAGGACCGCGAGCGGGGAACCGGGAACCCGTCCTCCTGGAGCCCCTCGATGTGGAGTTCGATCGCCTCGTGCATTCGCTCTTCCGCTTCTTCACGGGTTGTTCCGGTGGCCACGCACCCCGGAAGGTCCGGGGAGTATGCCGAGTAGTTGCCGTCGGTCTGTTCGACGATGACAAGAAATCGATACATTATTCATCCCTCATGTTAAGTCCTGCCTGTTTGAGCACGCTGTTCAGCGTTCCCGGCGCAAGAACATCTGCCGGATGCCCGGCGATGGTGATACGGCCCACCTTGGACGGATGCTTATACTGCCGGTGACTGCCCCGGGTCGCCACCAGGTACCACCCGTCCGCTTCGATCATCTTTATGCAGTCT
>PGYH01000041.1 GCA_002839575.1 Methanomicrobiales archaeon HGW-Methanomicrobiales-6 | reverse complement strand
CAGACCGAGGTCTACAGCACCGACAAAGAGCGTGAACTGATCGAGAAGATCAAGCACCTCAAAGCGACGGCGAAGGACCAGGAAGCCGAACTCGAGCAGAACAAGGAGATGCGGACGAAACTCACCGATGCCCGTGAGTTCCGCAGACTGGCCTCAGAGATCCACAAGGAGGTCACCGAGAAGGCCGAGGCTGCGCAGCAGCACCACGACCTGATGGTGGAGTCATACCGCAAGGCCGACAAGTCCCGCGAAGAAGCCGACCACGCCCACCAGCAGTTCGTTGAGGCCCAGGAGGCTGCGGACGAGGAGCACAAGCAGTTCATCTCCTGCCAGAAGGAGCTCCGTGACTACGATAAGGTGATCTCGGGCCTTCGGAAGAAGACCAGGAAGACCAAAGTCACCAAAGAGCAGAAAGCCGTCCGGAAAGAGGCGGAACGCGTTTTCCAGCAGTTCCGTGACGGTGAGAAGATCACGACCGACGACCTGCTCCTGCTTCAGCGCGCAAAACTCATTTAATACTTTTTTACCCGCCTCTGCAAATTATTTAATAGATTCGGGGCGATGTTCTATTGCATGGCAAAAGAGCGGACGCTCGTCCTCTGTGTCGATCGCGATGATGATCTCGGGTTCAAAGCCCGGATCGATGGTCCCATCGTGGGCAGAGAGGCATGCCTCCATGCAGCGACTTCTCTTGCCCTGATCGACCCCGAGGATTCCGACGTCAACGCGATCTTCGAGACGATCAAACTCTACGACGAACTTACCGGGCGGGGGGAAGAGGTTGCCGTCGCCGTCATCTGCGGCAACCATATGAACCTGCTCGAGGGCGATCGGCGGGTGGCGTCCAGCCTCGATACGATCCTCTCCGTGACGGACTCCACTTCCTGCATCGTGGTGACCGACGGTGCCGAGGACGAGTACGTCATGCCGATCATCCAGTCCCGGGTGCCGGTCAGCAGCGTGCGGAGGGTCGTGGTCAACCAGATGCCGAACCTCGAGGGGACGTATTATATCCTGAGACGCCTCCTCGACGACCCGAAGGTCTCAAAGATCGTGCTCGTTCCGCTCGGCCTCGCCATGCTCCTCTATGCCGTGGGCTACCTGCTCGGATACCCCGAAGGGGCGACCATCGTCGTCGTCGGTGTCATCGGCACCTACCTGCTCTTCAAGGGTGTGGGCATAGACGAGATCTTCGGCTACCTGATCACCTCGCTGAAGACGTCGCTCCACGGCGGCAGGTTCACCTTCGTCTCCTATATCGCTGCAATACTGCTCGGTATCGTCGGGGTCATCCTCGGGCTCATAAGCCTCCTCGACTACTATACTTCCGCCGGCATCTTCTTCCAGATACTCGCGTTCATCTACGGCTCGATCGCATGGTTCACCGCCGCCGGCCTCGTGGCGTCGGTAGGAAAGATCATCGACGTCTTCTTAAACGAGCGAGAGACGATCCAGCGGGTGGTCGCTTTGCCGTTCTTCGTGCTGGCGATCGGGGCCATCGCCTACGGAGCAAGCACCTACATCCTCTCGACGATCAGCGACATCTCCGGGTTCCCCATAACGACCGATGTCGGGGTGATGTACATCATCTTCGCCACCATCGGGGGCCTCTTCTGCGCCTTCTTCGGCGTCTACCTCCAGTCGTTCCTCGGGCGGTGGGCGGACGAACGCGAGCCGGTCATGCTGAAGAGAGAGGCGTGAGCACAGGCCGGCCCTTACATATCGACGACATAGCGGATGAAGCGTTTCGGCCTGATGCCGGCCAGATTGAGGAGCATCACCAGGATGTAGACGGCGGTCAGCCGGTACTTCCCCTTCAGGAGATACCGCCGCGGCGATACGATGATAGGACGGCCGACCTGGACAAGCCTCCCGTGCCGGCGTGCCGCCCGGGAGAACTCCACGTCCTCCAGGTAGGGAAGCGGTTCGTAGCCGCCGATCGCAAAGAACGCCTCTTTGTCTACGAAGATCCCGAAGTCCCCGAAGAAGGTCTGCGTCCGTGCCGCCAGCAGGTTCCCGAACCAGTCCGTCAGGCAGAGCAGGGGATCGCGGTTCGCGAACGTGTGGAAAAACCCCCCGCCGATCACCCCGTCCTGCTCCAGCGCCCGGCCGATCACGTCCGGAGCGTCCGTGGGTATCCTGCAGTCGACGTGGAGGAAGAGCACGGCGGTCCCCGCGGCGTGCCGGGCTCCGGCGTTCATCTGGACGCCCCGTCCTCGCGGGGAGGAGACCACGACGATTCTATGGGGGAACGATCCCGCCGCCGCTTCGAGTGCCCGGCACGTACCGTCCGTGCTCCCGCCGTCGACGACGATCAGCTCGAGCGGGCCCGGGAGACTCCCGACATGGGCCAGAAACCCGGGAATGTTCCCCTCTTCGTTGAGCACCGGCGTGATGATCGAGAGCATACGCGACGCCCTGTAGCCGTCACCCACTTATATCATGATGCTCATGGTTGGGTGTGTTCTGCAATAGCGTTGCCATGGATGCGGGAGGACAGAATGTCGATACGGCCGATACAGCCATCACCCGCGGCTGCCTTCATCCCGCTACGGGCGAGGCGATGCGATATTTCGAAGAAGGGCGGGTTTACTCCCTGCAGATCGAGTCGACCCTCGCCTGCCCGCAGGGCTGCCGCTACTGCTACGCTCCGGCCGATGCTTCCCGGACCACCGGGCTCTCCACCGGCGACATCACCGCCGTCCTCGCCTCGGCGGCAGCGATGGACGTGAAAGCCGTCGACTGGCTGGGGGGGGACCCGCTGGTCCGCGAGGATTGGTACAATCTCGCACTCCACGCCCGCGACCTCGGGTTTGTCAACAACATCTGGTCGAGCGGCATTCCGCTCGCCGACCCGGAGGTTGCCGGGCGTGCTGTCGATGCAACGGAAGGCGGCTTCATCTCCGTGCACCTGGACACCCTCGATCCGGCCATCTACGCCCTGCTCCATGACGGGGACGCGGGGGAGAAGATCCGGGCTATCCTCCGCGGCATCGAGAACCTTATCGACTGCGGCAAACCTGCGGACGAACTCGTCAACTGCATCACGTTCACGCGGCCGCTCGCCGGGGACGACCTTACGCAGACGATGCGGTACTTCTCCGAGGAGGTCGGGACGGCGATCTGCCTGACGCAGATGTGCACGGTCGGCCGGGCATGCCGCCACCCGGAGTGGGCGCCGACGCCCGGGGAGGTCCGGGACGCCTGCCGGGCACGGGACGCGATCTGCTACCCGGACTCGTCCCACTCGTTCGGGACGATGGACGTCAACAAGTTCTACTGCGGGAGCATGGTCTGCGTCACGGTGGACGGCGACGTGACGCCCTGTTCGGTCATCAGGAAGGGGTTTGGGAACATCAGGGACCAGCCGCTCTATAAGATCGTTGAAGACCACCGTGGCGAACTGCTCTTCTTCGGGATGAGGGAGCCGGGCCCGAACGCTTCCCCCTGCACCCGGTGCGACCAGAGCGCCGTCTGCTGGGGATGCCGGGCGATGGCATACTACGAGACCGGCGACCTCTGTGGGCCCGACCCGAAGTGCTGGCGAGCGGTGTCCGGGAGGTGAAGTTGCTCGATATCACCATCGCCGACGTCACGGCCGCCTACGAGGGAGCGGTCGGCATCATCTGGGAGATGCTGATGGGCGAGCAGATCCATGTCGGCGGCGGAGAAGAGACCGATCTCCTTGCGAGGAGGGCGGGGGTGCATGCCGGCACGCGGGTGCTGGACGTCCTCTCCGGTCTCGGAGGGCCGGCACGGCACCTGGCACGCACCTACGGCGCGACGGTGACCGGCCTCGATGCAACGGGGCGGATGGTGAGCGAGGCGGTTTTACGCACGAAGAACGCCGGTCTCGGCGACCGCGTCGCCTTCCGGCTCGGGAACGCCCTCGATATACCCTTTACGTCGGAGACCTTTGATGTCGTCTGGGGGCAGGACTCCTGGTGCTACGTCACCGACAAGGACCGGCTGATCCGCGAGTGCCGCCGCGTGGCAGTCCCCGGCGGCACGATCGCCTTCACCGACTGGATACAGGCCGGGCCCATGCGCGATGACGAACGGCGCAGCCTCAACGCCTTCATGCTCTTCCCGTACATGGAGACCCTCGCGGGGTACGAGAGACTGCTCCGGCGGCACGGGTTTGCCGTGACGGAATGCGAAGACCTCAGCGAGGACTTTGCGTCGCACATGCACCGTTACCGAAATGCCCTCACCGGCGACCTGAAGGACCGGATCGTCGAACGCTTCGGGACGGACGCTTTCCGGGAGATGGAGCACGGCATCGCGCTCTGGGTGGACGCCGCCGACGAGGGGAAGGTCGGAAGGGGCCGGTTCGTGGGCCGGAAAGCGTGATGCAGGCGGCTGCCATCATGGCCCGGATGCCGGTTCCCGGGCAGGTGAAGACGCGGCTCGTCCCGCCGCTCACGCCTTTTGCGGCAGCGCGGCTGTACGCCGGGTTCCTGCAGGACTCGATCGACCGGCTCGCCCGCATCGACGGCATCCGTCCGTTCGTGGCCTACACCCCTTCCGGTGCGGGCGAATTCTTTTCCGGGATCGTTCCCCCGGAGTTCTCCACCGTCCCCCAGACCAACGGAGACCTGGGTGAACGCCTGGCCGCCGTTTCAGAAACGCTCTTTTCCCGGGGGGCGACAGCGGCCGTGCTCTGCGACAGCGACAGCCCGACCCTTCCCGGCCGGTATATCAGGGAGGCGTTCCAAAGACTCGATGAGGCCGACGTCGTCATCGGTCCGTGCAACGACGGCGGCTACTACCTGATCGGGATGCGCAGGCATACCCCCCGCCTCTTTGCCGGCATCCCCTGGAGCTCGGCCCGCGTGACGCAGCGGACGATCGAAGCCGCCGAACGGCTCGACCTCCCGGTCTCCCTGCTCGAGCCCTGGCACGACGTCGACACGGGTGCCGACCTGGACCGCCTCTGTCATGAGGTCAGAGCGGCGGCGCCGGGCGATGAGACCTTCGCCCGCCACACCCGCCGTGCCCTGGCAGAGCTCGGGCTGCTGATGTAAAGCCGGACTATCCCGGCCGTTACGCAAAATAGCCGAGACCGTCAGAGAACTCGCTGACGTTCTCGAAGTGTTTGATGCCCTGCGGGGTGACGACGGTGAGTGAGGGCACGACCACGCCGAACCTGTGCGCGGGGAACCAGTATGACCCCTGCCCGTAATCGTTCGCCGCGTTATGGACGCGCACCTCGATGCGGTCGAGGTCGAGGTGCTGAACTTTTGTGTCGTTGAAGTTCAGGATATCGAGCGCCTTCTGCTTCAGGTCGGACTTTCCAATGAGGAGAACGAGGAACCCGATGCCGTCATCTATCGTGTAGTTCATGGTGACGACGGCATCCGCTTTCTCGAACGTTACAGTGACATCTTTGACCGTGATGTAGCCGTACCGCTCCTCATCCGCCGCCAGCGCGGGAAGAACGAGAGCAGATACCAGCATCAGCACTATCCCGACTGTCACCCACTTCATCCTACAATGATTGCAGTGGTGATCATAAAGCCTTTATGGTCGACTACAGGGCAAAACGACCGCATATCAGACCGTCTGACAGATGGCATCCGCATGGCCGGATTTTTTAATGCTTCGGAAACCCACACCGCAACGTGCCTTGAGTACCGGCACAACAGGAGCCCTCCCGTTCGAGAGGGGTCCGCATTACCCCCACCCGCGGTGCTTCTCCAGAGAGTATCAAAAAGAAGTGCTTTGGGATTTACTTTGCCTGCATAAGGACGATCTCGATGCTCGATACGTTTGTCTTCCCCGTGTCGGTGTCGATCATCTCGGTCGATGTGAAGATCTCTTTCTTGTCCACGTTTGCCAGGAATCGGTTGAGGGCGATCTCCGCCGTATCGACCGCGCGCGAAATAGCCTTCCCCCGGGCCTTGATTGCAACCTCCTCCGCTCCATTGTTGAACTGGGTGACCACCGCGAGCACATAGTTCATGACCGGCTTGTTCCCCACGAATACTGTGTTGTCTTTTATCATTAGCCCACCTCGTCTAAAGGTACTTCCTCGAGTAGATCAGTTCTGCGTTGAGAACGGATGCGCCGGCAGCCCCACGAATGGTGTTGTGACCGAGCGCAACGAACCGCAACCCTTCGCGGATTCTCCCGACAGACACCGTCATGCCCCGCCCCCGGTTACGGTCGAGCCGTGGCTGCGGACGGTCAGACTGGTCGAAGAGCTCAACGGCCTTTTCCGGCTGTAAGGGTAGATTGCTTAAAGGTGACTTAAAGTTTGCGTAAGCTTTTTTCACTTCGGCAACCGGTTCCTTCACGTCGACCCAGACCGCAATGGTGTGCCCGTCGATGACGGGAACACGATGACAGCTGGTACTCACCTTGAACGGAGCCGGGATTACCTCAGAGCCGTTGAACTCCCCCATGATCTTCAACGTCTCGGACTCCATCTTCTCCTCTTCGCCGCCGATGTAGGGGACGACGTTGTCGTAGATATCCATGGCGGGGACCCCGGCAAACCCACCTCCCGAGATCGCCTGCATGGTCGCCGCACGCACATCATGGAACTCAAACGACCGCAGGGGTGCAAGGGCCAGCACAAGGACAATCGTCGAGCAATTCGGGTTGGTTACAATAAATCCCTCGCTCCCGCGGTCCCGCTGGACATCGATCAGGCCCAGATGGTCCGGATTGACCTCCGGGATCACCAGCGGCACATCGGGGTCCATGCGGTGCGACCGGGCGTTGCTGCAGACGGCGATGCCCGCGCCGGCGATCTCCTTCTCAAGGGACGTCGCCACATCGGCAGGCAGCGCCGAGAAGACCAGGTCGCAGTCCTTCAGGCTCTCGACGGTTGTGGGAGTGACGACGATATCGCTGACGTTGTCCGGGTACGGCGCATCGAGGCGCCAGTTGACCACGTTACCATACGGTTTTCCTGCACTCCGCTCAGATGCGGTCAGGGTCTGGAGATGAAACCAGGGATGATCCGCCAAAAGCTGAACGAAGCGCTGTCCCACCGCTCCTGTGGCACCAAGCACTCCTACATTTATCATAGACAAAAGTATCTCTAGTGCAGATGGTATTAAAAGAGTTGGTTTTTTATTCCATTGAGATCGCTTCAGACGGGCATTCGTCGACGCAGGTCTCGCAATCAACGCAGAGATCGGCGTCGACCTTTGCTTTTCCGTCCTCCATGCTTATGGCGGCAGCCGGGCAGACATCCACACAGGTCTCACAGGCGGTACACTTCTCAATATCAACAACTGCTGGCAATTTTGTTCCTCCGAACGTACATAGTTTATGAATGCATCAAAGATAAACTTCGCTTCTCCTTTCACAGCCCGAGGACTTCCTGCATGGAGTAGATGCGCGGCTCTCTCCCCTTGACCCAGCCTGCGGCCCGGACCGCGCCCTGGGCGAAGATCGCCCGGTCGTAGGCCCGGTGGGAGACTTCGATGCACTCGAAGTTCCCCGCGAAAAGAACGGAATGGTCGCCGACGATATCGCCCCCGCGGACGACGTGAACGCCGATCTCATTCTTCCGTTCGGTCTCGCCGACGCGGCCGTAGGCCTTCTCGCGGCCCCCGAGTTCCTGGTCCAGGATCTCGAGGATGGTCTTTGCCGTGCCGCTCGGGGCATCCTTCTTATAGCGGTGGTGGGCTTCGGTGACCTCGATGTCGTAGTCACCGAGCTCGCGGGCGGCTTCCCGGACGAGTTTCCAGAAGATGTTGACCCCGACCGAGAAGTTGCTCGATATCACCGCAGGGACATGCCCCTCGACGGCGCCCCGGATCACTTCCCGCTGTTCGGGGGAGAACCCGGTCGTCCCGACAATGAGCGCCACGTTGTTTGCGGCGGCCGCCCTGACGTTCTCGACTGCAGCGGCCGCAACGGTAAAGTCGATCAGGACATCGGGCTTCTTCTCTTTCAGGAACGCATCGATCCCGGCCGCAGGAACCACTTCCGTCCCGAACAGCGTTCCTTCCCGTATATCGATGCCGCCGACCAGTTCCATGTCGGGAGCCTCGTTGACGATCCGGCCGATGGTGGTGCCCATTCTGCCCAGGGCGCCGGATACGGCTACCTTAACCATGGTTCACCAGCACCTGCCGAAGTTGTTGCGTCTTTGCTTCATCCAGCTCGTCGAGCGGCAGCCGGACCGGCCCCGCAGCCATCCCGAGGATCTCCACCGCCTTCTTCACGGGGATGGGGTTTGTGTCGATAAACATCGCCCGCATGACCGCCCCGAGTTCATGGTGGAGATCCTGTGCGCGGGCAAGGTCGCCTGCACGGAAGGCCTCGTACATCTGCACCATCCGCCCGGGGTCGACGTTTGCCGCCACCGATATCACGCCGGCGCCCCCTACGGCGAGGACGGGGAGCGTCATTGCGTCGTCGCCGGAGAGCACGATGAAGTCCTCATCCTGCGTCCCCTCGATGATGCGGGAGATCTGGGTGATATCGCCGCTTGCCTCTTTGATCCCGACGATGTTCGGGTGCCTCGCCAGTTCGATCACCAGGTCGGGCTGGAGGTTCTGCCCCGTCCGGCCGGGGACGTTGTAGAGGATGACCGGGAGATCGAGGTCGGCGAGCTTCGTGAAGTGCTTGATGAGCCCCGCGCGGTTCGGCTTGTTGTAGTACGGACTGATGATGAGCGCGCCGTCGGCGCCCGTGTCCTTCGCCGAACGGGTCAGGCGAACCGCTTCTGCGGTGTTGTTCGACCCTGTCCCTGCGAGCACCGGCACCCGCCCGTTGACGACATCGATGGCCTCACCGATCACCTGCTCGTGCTCCTCGAACGTGAGCGTCGCGGATTCCCCGGTCGACCCGCAGGGCACGATACCGTGGACTCCCTGTTGGAGCAGCGATTCTATGTTGGACCGTAATCCTTCAATATCGAGGCTCGCGTCGGAGTCCCGATGAAAAGGGGTAATGATTGCCGGAAGGATTCCCTCAAACATATAGTGAGGTTTACCGCTTCCTTGTATTTATCTTTCTTGAGATGTACCCGGCAACCCTGTTCCGGACACCCTTGCTGTCAATCACGGCGACTTCGGCGACGGCATGCTTATTCTCCTCGAAATCTCCGCTGAATCGGTCACGGTGCTTGACGAGGAGTTCTTCACCGAGGTTCTTGATATATGATGGTTTTATTCCCATGTGGACCTTCCCTTATAATTGTGCATACGTAATGCGATTTGACAGCTTAAGAATATTGTGTGCGACCATGACCGGATCCTCCCCTAACACCCGGATCATCGGCTCTTTTCCCACGGCCCCACGGTCGTAGATGATGTCGGGCACGCCCTCCCTGCAGCATGAAGCGACGCCCCAGTCCATTGTCTGCACGCCCGGAGGTTCTTTCTCCCGGTCGAACGAGCAGACCTCGAAGAGGAGGTTCTCGAGTTCCGGCAGGATTGCTTCCGCAAATCGGATGTTTGCCGCGCTCCGGATAGATGGGTCAAAACGCATGGCCGTAATGACGATCCGGGCCATGTGGTCACTCGCCCCGAACGCGATCTCCCCGACGGGGTGGACCGCCTCACCGAGCCTGACGATCCGGCCAAGGACTCCCGCCACGTCGTCCTTGCTCCGCGCGTCGGGCAGGGCGTAGACGATGTTCATCCCGACCTCCGGGATGAGCCGGGCGTCCATCCGCTCGGTGAGAAGCGTTACGGCCTCATTCAGGCGGCCGATCACCGTCCCACGGTCTAGTGTCATGCAGTACCCCTCATTCCGGGTGCCATATATCGGTTGCGCTCAGGTAAGGCCGATATCGCCGCGAACCTCCTTGAGCCCCTCGATCGCGAGGCGATAGAACGTCTCGAGGTCCATGAGGGATTCGATCATCCGGATGCGCTCCCGCTCGCAGCCGGCGGCGAACGCCTTCTCTTTGAACTTCTTCTTCACCGTCCGCGGCGTGACCTCGTCGATCTCCCCGCCCTTCACCAGGGCGCAGGCGATGATCAGGCCTGATACGCTGTCCGCCGCCTGGAGCGCAACCTCGACCGGGCGCTCGTAGCCGGACGTGAGCAGGTGGTTGTGGCGCCTGACGATATCCGCGATCTCCTCGGAAACACCGTTATCGATCAGGATGCGGCATCCCTCAACGCCGTGCCGCTCCATGTCTCCCCCGACGATATCGTAGTCGATGTCGTGCAGAAGGCCGATGACCTCCCACGTTCCTGCATCCTCGCCGAGGTGCTCTGCGACCTTCCTCATGATTGCCGCCGTGGCGTGGCTGTGCGCGATGTGGGACGGCGACGCCACGCAGCGCCGGAGCAGCGCCAGTGCCTCGTCTCTCTCCATGCGAGAGGAGTTGTCAATCGCCCCTGATAAGCGTGTGGGTCACCCGTCCCGGGGATAGAGATATACCTGCACCAATCCCACTCCTGTACATGAATCTACGGGTTCTTGAGGTGCTGGTCGCATTCGGGTGCCTCGCACTGTTCATCGTGCTCCTGGTGATGCTGCCCACGCTGATGGCGGGGATGGAGGGGCTTGCATACATCGTCGCGCTGGTCGTATTCATCGCCGTGCTCAGTACAGCGGGCTATACGATCGATAAAATGGCGGCTTAGCCCCGCTTTTTCTTTATATTCTTCTTAAGCCGGTAGTAACTCAGGGGATGGCTGACCCGGTCGCAGTCCTTATCGCGGTTGGCGCAGAGCCCGAAGGTGCGCATGGTGGCGCACGACGGCGGAGTGTACTCGGTCCCGCCCCGGCCGGAGATGTGCTCCACCTGGTACATCGTCATGTCCGGGTCGAAATCGGGCGCCCGCGCGAATACATCCGCTATCTGGGCGACGTTCATCCCGATGGTATGGAGGAACGACGTGATGGCGAACCGGCCCATGTGCGTCAGGTTCGTTCCCGCGGTGATCGCCTGGATGAGCGCGCTGATGCAGGGCGGGAACGCCTCCTCCTTGATCTCGCCGAACTGCTCGAGGACCTGCTGCTGCCGCAGCGCGACGATCTCACCTGTCACCGGCCCAAAGCGCTCGCAGATCCCGGGCGGAACCCGGAGCGGGAGCTGGTCGACCAGGATGGCCCGGATCCGTTCCCGGATGAGTTCGTCGATCTCCCCCGGCTCAAGGGCCACGCTTCCCCGCTGCACGTCCCTGTTGACGAGCCGCCAGCGCTTATCGCGCAGGTGGGGCACCAGCTCCACGTAGCCGGTGACCGGCAGGGTGACGGTCCCGGTGTTGATGCCGATACTCCAGGCAACGAACCGGCGTATCTCCGGGTCCTCGGCCGCGAGGAAGAAGGATGCGCGTTCCGCCTCGTAGCGTGCAAGGCGGTCGATGAGCGACCGGTCATTGATGCAGGAGACCAGCATCCGGGCAAGCGCATAACTCGCGATCTCGAGCTCGGGTTTGAGGTTCTGCGTAGTTTCGTCGCCGAACTCTTTCTTGAACGTGAGCGCAGCGATGACCCGCTCCTTTGCCCGCGCGAGCGCCACGGCCCCGGGACTGCTCTCGAGGAATTCTTCAAGCGACTCAACGTGCCGGCGGGCCAGCTCCTGCGATTCTTTCAAAAATGGATATTTTATGAGTTCTTTACGGTCGAGTACAATATCCATCAATCGGCCTCGATCCGGGGAGCAAGGAGATACTCCACGCGGCCGTTGCCGTTCGCAATCTCAAAGGCAAACCGTACCGGGTGGTCGATACCGAGGTAGACTTCCACCTCATCCGCGCGTGCCATGACCCGGCCCATGTCCTTTAAGTAATCGATCGAGAAGAGGGAGCGGGCCCGCACCGGGTTTAAGGCGACGAGTTCGTCCTCGCCGAGCGCGAGTTTGATATGGTCGGTGTCTCCCTCCGCCTCCATGTAGAACGTCATGGCATCGGGGTCGATCCCGAGCGCTATCTTATCGGAGATGACGGCTGCTGCTTTGATGGCGTTATTCAGCGCGTCTCCCGGGATGACCGCCTTGCCGGGCAGGTCGATCCCCGGGGGGTTCGGGTCCTTCCGGATGGTGTTGACGTCAAGGAGCGTGATCGAGTAGCGGTAGCCGCCGAAACTCAGTTCCAGTTTCCGCTCTTCGTCGAGCAGGTTCAAGGTCAGCGCGTCGCCTTTTCCCATCATCCCGATGATATTCTTCATCTTTGCGATATCCAGGCCCAGTTCCCCTGCCGTAGCCGAAAAGGAGTTGAACGCCGTGCTCTGGAGTTCCAGGGAGACCATGGCTACGTTTGCGGTATCGACAGAACGCGTCCGGATCTGGTCTTCGGCTGTGTGGAGACGGCATTCCGTCACCAGTGCGGCGATCGCATCGATGGATTCCCGAAATATTTCTGCGTCAATCGTTGCCTTTAACATTGTGACCCCTTATTAAACTCTCGTTGAAAGTATATAATCACCCTATTCGTTATAGTGCTTTACGATCAAACCTGCCGGAATGCCATGGCGCCGACCGGGGAAGCGGTCACGAACGAAGGCGATCACCCGTACTCCGGAACCGTATCATTCATGTTTAACTGCACCGAATACTATACATAATCTTCTTGATTGTGCCGGCGGTGCAGGCAGTCAGCCGTCGACCTCAGGTGGAGGGTAATCTCCCAATGGGTTCTCAATGGACAAAGGATAGCGTCTATCGAAAGGCGATGAAGGCAGGGTATCGGGCACGCGCCGCCTACAAACTACTGGAGATCCAGCAGAGGAACGGTATCATCAGGCCCGACGACAACGTCGTCGACCTCGGGGCGGCGCCGGGCAGCTGGCTGCAGGTGCTCCGCGACCTGACCGATGGGAAGGTCATCGGCGTGGATCTCAATCCGATCGCGCCTATGGAAGGTGTCACCACCATGGTCGGGGACTTCACCGATCCTCTTGTCCAGGAGCGTATCCGCGAGGAGGCCGGCGGCGTCATCAGCGTCGTGGTCTCCGACGCCTCGCCGAAACTCTCCGGCCAGAAGAGCTACGACCAGGCCCGTGCCATCGGGCTCGGCGAGGATGCCCTGGCATTCGCGTGCACGATCTTAAAACCCGGCGGTAACATGGTGATCAAGTCGTTCCAGGGCGAACTCTTCGGGGAACTGATCGCTGAGGTAAGAAAACACTTCTATTCCGTCCGGGGATACAGGACGAAGGCGTCGCGGAAAGGAAGTGCCGAGACATACATTATTGCAAAAAATTTCAAAGGAACATGCGATGGTGCTGAAAGACCCCTATAACCGGACCGTGACCAACCTTCGAATCAGCCTGACCTCCCGGTGCAACCTGCGGTGCATCTACTGCCACGCAGAGGGTGAGGTGAACCCGAAGGAGCAGATGAGCGCGGAGGATATTGCTGAGTTGATGCAGGTGGGCGTGCAGTTCGGCATCAGGAGCATTAAGTTCACCGGCGGAGAGCCTCTGCTCCGCCGCGATCTTGCCGACATCGTCCGCTCGGTGCCGCCGGGCGTCGAGGCTTCCCTGACGACGAACGGGACGCTGCTTGCAGCGCAGGCCGCGGAACTCAAAGAGGCCGGGCTTGCCCGGGTGAACGTCAGCCTCGACAGTCTCCGGCCCGAGCGCTACCGCGAGATCACGGGCAAAGACTGCCTCGCGGATGTCCTCGCGGGGATCGATGCGGCGATCGAGGTGGGGCTGACCCCGGTCAAACTTAACATGGTCCTCCTCGACGGCATCAACGAGGACGAACTGGACGACTTCATGGCGTTCGTCCGGAACAAACAGGACCTCATCCTCCAGGTCATCGAGCTGATGGAGTTCAACGAGTGCAAGTTCCACGGTGACGTGGACAGCGTCGAGCAGGAACTGGACGAGCGGGCAACCCGGGTCGTCACCCGCAGGATGCACCACCGCAAGAAATACTGCCTCGACGGCGCCGAGGTTGAGGTGGTCCGCCCCCTCCACAATACGGAGTTCTGCGCATTCTGCAACCGCCTGCGCGTGACCTCGGACGGGAAACTCAAGCCCTGCCTGCTCCGGAGCGACAACCTGGTCGATACCCAGGGCAAGCACGGCAAGGAACTCGAGGACGCCTTCCGCGAAGCCGTCAGCAGGCGCAAGCCGTTCTTTGATTGAAGCGATGTTCAGCCCGCAGGGCTGAACGGAGCTCGAGCACCGAAGGTGCGAGCAGCGACGCGTGCCCCGTTAGGGTGTGACGGACGGAACGTCCGGAGCATGAGCACCATCAGGTGCGAAGGCAGGCGGAGCTTGAGAAACCATCAGGCTTCGAAGGCGACGTGTGCCTTGAAGAGGCAACCAAAGCCCGTCCGCGCCCCGTATCGCCGCCACTGTTGCGCGGAAGGAATACTTTTTGTACCTCCCTTCCCAATAGGAGAGAGTATGCTGGAAACAAACGAGTACGTTCGCGTCATGCACAAATTGTATGGCAAATCGCTTATTCTGGAGAGCCCATCCGAGTTCCACCCGGTCCTGCACTTTTACTTCACCGACGCCCTCGCCCACATCGACTACACCGTCAGCACCCTGGCTTACAACTACATGTCGCCCCGGAACATCTTGAGCATGGAGTATATGCGGTGGCGCCTGGACGAGGAGAAGGTCGGCGACCGGGTGCACTTCCCCGGGTTCATGAACTGGCTCAAAGAGAAGGCCCCGGAGAAGTACGAGGAACTCCCGATGCTCTGGGCCGGCGTCTACGACAGCGACGACCCCGCCCAGTACCGGAGTTTCCGGATCGTGCTCAACCCCGACGACAAAAAGGCGATCCCGGCCGAGTACCTCTCGACGTTCATCGACGAGTTCTTCGACCCGAAGTTCGTCAAACAGCTCTATAAAACCTCGTCGCTCGCCCGGCTCTTCGACGAGTACGTCCAGGGCAGGTCGGCATAAGGGGACCACGTTATGGATGTCGCCCAACTCACGTCATCGCTTATCCGGATCAGGAGCGAGAACCCGCCGGGGAGCACGGCCGATGTCGTCGCGTTCATCGAGGAGTTCCTCGACTCCCTCGGGGTGAAGAGCCGCATCGTCTCCCACCCGGGCGGGCGGGACAACCTCGTCACGACCGGGGCCGGTTCCCGGCTCCTCCTCTGCGGCCACGTCGACGTGGTCCCGGCCATCCCCGACGACTGGACGCACGACCCCTATAGCGCGGAGGTTGCCGACGGCTACGTCTGGGGGAGAGGCGCCACCGATATGAAAGGGGGGTGCGCCGCCCTCCTTATCGCCTACCGCGACGTCATCGAGAGCGGTGTGGAGCCGAAGGTCCAGTTCGCCTTCGTCTGCGACGAGGAGACCGGCGGGGAGCACGGCATCCGGTCGCTGCTTGCACAGGATCTTCTCGAACCCCGCGAATGCCTGATCGCCGAACCGACGCCGGAGACCAGCCCGGCGATCGGCCAGAAAGGCCTCTACCGGGTCGATCTCTCCTTCCGCGGCAGGCCGGGCCACAGTTCCCTCTACCCCCTGGTCGGGAAGAGCGCCGTCATGGCGGCGTTCGACCTCCTCGGCTACCTGCGGGAGGTCCACGCCCGCCCGTTCCCCGTCGAGGAAGACCTGCAGCCGCTCATCAAGGAGGGCGCCCGGGTCTTCTCCGAGATCTTCGGGATCGAGGGAGGGGAAGACATCCTGACCAGGGTGATGTTCAACCCCGGCCGCATCGAAGGCGGCGAGAAGGCGAACATCGTGGCGGAGCAGTGCCGGATGGAGCTCGACATCCGGGTGCCGTGGGGCTGCTCTCTCGACGATCTTCGGAAGGGCATCGCCGAACACGCCCCGGACGCCGTGATACACGAGATGGATGTGGCCGAACCGTCCCTGACGCCCCCGGACGCCCGGATTGTCCGGACGGTCACTCGCGAGGTGGCGCGTGTCTACGGGACGGCAGCCCCCTTCCTCCAGTGGGCGGCAAGCGACGCGAAGTACCTCCGCGATAGGGGGTTTGAGGTTCTGGAGTACGGGCCGGGGGAGATCCCGACGCTGCACGCGGTGGACGAGCGGGTTTCAGTTGAGCAGCTCGAGCGAGCGGTGGACGTCTACCGGGGCGTCATCCGGGCCTACTCCGGGTGAACCCCGCACACTGTTTTACGCCCTCTTCCACGTGTAGTGCCTGTTCGCCGTATAGTTCCAGGCAAACGCGGCCAGTATCCCTGCAAGGTTTGCAACGAGGTAGTAAACCTGGAGAACGTCCGCAAGGAGGTAGAGGACGCCCAGGTTGACGGCGAGTCCGGCCATCGAGACCGCCTGAAACGATCCGAACCGCGAAACCTTCCGCTCGACCCTCAGGTCTCTCGCGGACCGAAACGTCCAGGCGTCGTTTAAGGCGAAGTTGTTCACGATCGAGAGTTCGATCGCGATAGCGGCGGAGATAAGATAGTAGAGGCCGGCAACCTCGGTCAGGGTGTAGAGGAGCCCCATGTTGACGAAGATGCCGGAGAGCCCGACGAGCCCGAACCGGACGATCTTGTTCCACTCGNNCACTCGTCAGAGACCGATCCTGTCCGGCGCGTGACCGAGAACCGGACGATCCCGCCGCACTGCCGGAGGTAGTCGATCACGGTGTCGGCCCGGAGTTTGCTTTCTCCCCCTTCGCGGTCTTTGAAGACGAACGGGATCTCGGTAAGCGTTTGCCATCTGCCCCTGCCGAGGACCTCCATCAGGATCTTGTAGCCCCGGGGCGCAAGCGGGGCGCCGGCGACGACCTCGCGGCGCACGGCAAAGAACCCGCTCACGGGGTCGGTGACCCCGGGAAAGAGGATGCGCCCGAACGCGGTAGCCGAACGCGATATGATCCTCCGCTTGAGCGGCCACGCCTCGATATCCCCGCCCTCCATGTACCTGCTCCCGATGGCGATATCCGCTCCGCCCCGTATCGCTTCGTACAACAGTGGGATGAGTTTGGGCGGGTGCGAGAAGTCGGCGTCGATGACGAGCAGGATATCCGAGCGCGCCGAGCGGAACCCTTCGACGACCGACTGCGAGAGGCCGTGATCCGCTTTCCGCACGATCAGGCGCACGTTGTCGGTTTTGCCGGCGATCTCCCGGACGATGGGGATCGTCCGGTCCGTCGAGCCGTCGTCCATCACCAGGATCTCGCCGCGGATGCCGCTCTCTCTGAAAGCGCCTTCGACCGCCCCGATCATCGCGGCGATGTTCTCCTCCTCGTTGAAGGTCGGGATGATCACCGCCAGATCGCAGGATTCGGCCATTGCGTTCTCCTACCAGGACGATACGAGAAGGTGGATCCCTGTATACTGCCCGACGACCCGTGTATTCTCTTCGAGCCAGCCGGCCGCATTCCCCGAGGGGTCTGCGGCAAAGATGTCCGCGGTCGCCACGTAGAACGCACGCCGGCCGGGGTAGCGGTCGCGAATCGCCTCAAGGTCATCTTCTGTCGTCGCCCCCATCTCGAGGGTCCCGTCGGTCGCGTTGCTGTAGTAGTAGTCGAGCGGAAGCGTCGTGTAGGACGGCAGCACAACGACGAGATCGCCTTCCCCCGTCACCCCGCCGAGTTCCGCGGAGAATCCTCGCCAGTCGTTCTTCTGGGGTATCGTGTAGTAGGTCGAAAGAAGCGGGACGGCGACGAGGACCGCCGCCGCGATGAAGATGGCGACCGCCCACCTCTCCCGGACGAGGGCCAGGAGCGCAGGATACGCCGACGCGATGCCGACGAAGTAGACCGGGAGGAGGTAGATGAGGTAGCGCGGGATCATCGGCATCCTCGAGGAGAGGACGAGGCTTGCCGCCAGCGGAAGGGCCATCATCAAGACGAGGAGGAGCGCTCCGTTCCGGTCCTCGCACCAGGTATAGGCGACACCCACCAGGAAGAGGATGCCGAAGAGCACCATGTTGAGGTCGCCGGACCCCGTGATCTGGAGGAAGGTATGGTAGATGAGGGAGAGCCCCTGCATGCCGAACGTCGGGGCGGACGACGTCCTCACCAGGAAGAGATTGACCGTGACGATGAGGAGCGGGAGGGTGGCAACGACGAAGGCAACGAGCGCGAGGGCAGGATTCTTCGCGTTCCTGACGTCTTTCCGGATCTCGCCGGCCCGGGTGACGAGGGCGTGGAGGATGAGGACAGCGACCGGCACGACGGCGTAGAAGTGCATCCAGAAGGCGACAGCGGAGAAGACTCCGAAGAGGACCCAGGAACGGGTCTCGTCCGACCTGCCCGCCCGCACGTAGAAGAGCAGCGCGAGCGAGAAGAAGAAGAGCATCGGAGCGTATGCCCGGGCTTCCTGGGAGTAGAAGATGTGGAAGGGCGAGAACGCGAGGAGGGCGGCGGCGATGAGCCCGACGTTTCGGTCCCGAAACTCCCTCCCGATGAGGTAGACAACCGGGACCGTCAGGATGCCGAAGAGTGCGGGGAAGAGCCGGAGCACGAACTCGCTCTCCCCGAAGAGAAGCATCCCGTGCTCCAGCCAGTAGAAGAGCGGGGGGTTGAACTCTCCAGCGGCGGTGGTCTCCCAGATGCCGGCGAGCGTTTGCCGGGCGAACGTGAGGGTCGCGGCCTCGTCGAGCCAGAGCGAGTTTCCGCCGAGGTTGTAGAGCCGCAGCAGGGCACCGGCGGCGGCCAGGCCTATGAGAATCCAGGATACCGAAGCACCGTAGCGGGTTTTTGCGCTCTCGCAAAGGTGCCTGCTGTCTTTTAGAATACGCGTATCGGCGTCTCTGTACTCCGTCTCCTGTCTCTCCGGTACCGTCATCAGCCGGAGCGATAGAGGTACGAATGTCCGATAAAAAGGTTCCCCTCCCGCACGCGTATGATCGGCCTCTCCCGGGATCGTCTCATGGTGGCCCGCCTTTTTCGATCAGGCCGCGCACCTGCTGAATCGTGCCGCGGAACCGGGCCGGTTTCCAATGATATTTTTGCCGGTTAATAATCAGTGAATAAAATATTTCTCTGAGCATTCAAGGGTAAAAGCATAAATACCCCTTCGCATAATCCATCTACGGTGACCAGGGTGTATAAATCGTTCTTTGTCGGTGCAGTGATGATCCTGATCCTCGCATCCGCCGGGTGCGCGGAGCTGCCTCCCGACGGCGAGTCGGGGTGGTCCGGCTTCCTTTCGTCGGAACCTGAGGAGACGCCGGGAGAACCAGATAACGACCCGGGGTACCTGACGCCGGCGACCCCGTACCCCACGGCAACGAAGGCCATTGCCGGCCCCACGCTCAGCAAGCCGCCGGAGACCGCGCCGACGCAGGACCCCTACGTGACGCTCTTCAACAGGACGAAGGTGTTCAACCTCACGCAGTCGACAGATGCCTTCGCTTTTAACCTGACCAGCCCCCCGCTCATCATCGAGTTCGACGTGGAGCCGAAGATGGTCACGCGGGAGAAGTACGCTACAAGTAAATACAAGAATATAAAGAGCGGCATGGTCAAGCAGACCTACCCGAGCGAGAACTCGTGGTTCACGGCGACCGTCAGGGACCGGGAGTCCGGCAGGATCGTGGCCGAGGACGGGTTCGGGAAACGCTTCAGCGCGGATGTCCATAAGCGGATCTTCGTGGGCCAGATGGGGGACTTCTTGATTCAGTTCTCCGGAAACGAGGTAAAAGTGCATGTTCTGATGCGGGCGGGTGGCGTATAGGTCTGCGCGTACCGCTGAACTACACCGATGATCGGGATCTATCAGGGGCAATTCCGGGCCCTTCCCTTCTCCCCGCGGCGCCCCGATCTGTTGGTGAGCAATCCTTTTTAACCAGAACGACGTAGTTATTAGGGGAAAGGCACTCATTCTCGTGTCCCGGTAGGGTAGTGGATATCCTAGAAGCCTGCGGAGCTTTTGACCCGGGTTCAAGTCCCGGCCGGGGCGTTCTTCGCTTTTGTGTTTCTTATCTGTGGAGTATTTTGCATCCACCGATACAGGAGATCATTTCCGGACAGCCGCCGGCACCGGCCGCCACGAAGGCCGGGAGCCGGTGTACCGCGACCTGCGTTCTTCGTGCCTGCCCGCTATCACCGAGGGGGGCTGGTTGTATCAAAACCCCGATCCGATATACGCAACGGATCTTGTGTATACCAGAGTATACACAAACCATTCCCGGAGAGCGGTTGTGGGACACCTATGACCCACACCAGAATTTGTGCGACACGAAGTGGGGTTTCATGTCGCACAAAATGTCTTGTGCGACTCCGGCGACGCACAACGATCGGACCCGGCCGGCCGCCGGGACCACGGTCCGCGGCGCAGGGGTGGCGGCATGAGCACGGGAGGTGACAGGTCTCACCACTCATGGCGCTCATGTTCTTGCCGCTCCAGCAGTCGTTACTTGCGCCTCGCGGGGCTCAAGTTCCGGATTCGCATCTTCGGTGCTCAAACCCTGGGTCCAGCGAACCGTCGTTACCCGCACCTCACCCCCGCCCGGCCGTTCCTCTCCCGGACCAGCCGGGCGTAACATCCCTCGCAGATATTCGTCTGCGCCTCGCGGGAGCGGTAGACCGCTTTTCCGTTGTCACAGATATCGCATCGGCCGATCTCCGCCCGCACCCGCTCAAACATCCCGGGGTTCAGCACCCCGGGCAGGGGCACGGTTCCCCCCGCACCTGTTTCCAGCAATCCCCCTCTCCTTTCGGTGATTTTCTGCAGGTTACGGAGCCCGTTGAAATCGAACGGCCGTATGACGTTCCGAGAATCCCCATTTGGGGGTGTTTCCGGCGGCATTGGGGTTGTGGTTACAGCATCCCGGGATTCGCACACACGCACACCCCCAAAGACCCGGGAGCCGGTCGAACTGTGTGGGTCTCTCGTTTGCTGTATGTTACGATCAATAGAGAGAGACGCGTCTCTCTCTGTACCAGTATACTCTGTTTCAGCGTCGTTCGGCGGAGATCGATCCTTACAGCACCTGCTGGAATCCTGCTCCAAACCTGCTGTAATGCTGAAAGAGTCGCCAGGGTCGGGACCACCGTCCCGGTCCTCACCATCATCGAGCCACACTTCAGCCCCGCGTGACCACTGCCGGTAGACCCCGAGGTCGAACGAGAAGAGGTGCTCCCGCCGCCGCACGGTACACCCGCAGGCATCCTCGGTGAACTGCGCATCAACGTAGCTGACCGCCGGACACTTCTCCAGGAGGCCGGAGTAGGTTGCCCCCCGGCTCACGTAGCCGTGGAGGATCCGGTAGGTCTGCTGATACGACAGCCCGAGCGCCTCCTGGAGCATCCGGACGGTGAACTGCCCCCAGCCCATCGTGACCACCGTCGCGAGCGCCGCCGCCTCGTTCTTCGTCAGTTTG
>PGYH01000040.1 GCA_002839575.1 Methanomicrobiales archaeon HGW-Methanomicrobiales-6 | reverse complement strand
CCGCGGGCAGCGGACGCCCGGGTCCCGAGATCGAATTCGGCAAGGACCCGCCGGCAGGTGCAGTGGCTCCCCAGGTGGCAGATAGCGGCTTTCGTCGTCTCGAACCGGACAGGAAAGTCGATCCCGGGGATGATCTCCGGGAGGTCGCCGAACCCGAGCGTGATGTGCGGTGAGTAGTGCTCATATGCAGAGGTCTTCTGGAACCGTAGAAGACAGTCGATGGACGCCGTGGACGCATCTCCCGTAAACATCGCGGGTCCGGCCGAAGGCGCCTGATATGGTTTTACGGCGCTCATCACGGCCTTGTGAAAGAGCTGGAGGATCTCCGCACGGAGGATGTGGAACATGGAAACGGTCTCCCCCATACCTGAGCGGTGTTTCGCGACGGCGTCGATGGTCATGGCCATGGAGGAGCACCGCCGGGTGATTCGGCCCACTTTCGCGGTGATCTCAGGGATATCGCCGCTTCTTGCCGGGAACATCGCGACCGAGATGTGCGGGAGGCAACACTCCCTGTCGAGACGTATCCCCCCGTCCGGGTTGCCGGCAAGCAGGGCCCGGTTCGCACCAATCGCCATATCCATGATCGGGCCGGGCGGCAGGAGGACGATATCGATGGCAACTGTATCGGGAAGTTCGTGCATGAGGCACGAACTGGCAGAAGAAGTAAAAAAGCGTTTTGGGATCGGCGGCCCGCACCGTGACGCCGCCGGTTCACCACCTCACACCGAAGATCGGCTCCTCCTCAACGATGTTCGTGATCCTGCGGACACTCGCCTCCATCGGAACGTCCTTTCCGCTGCAGAGTCCCTCTTTAAGTTGTTGCAGGCCTGCAGCAACCGAGTCGTCCTTCGAACGGACACCGCCTACCGTCACCCTGAACGTCAGTGTCACCAGCCATTGGGTCGTCTCCATCTCTTCCCCCTCGTAATGTGGATGGAGTATACCGCCGGGGGAACATAAAGACAGCTCACGGCACGGAGGGAAAAAAGGTGGCGGACTGATGAGTGAGAACGGAGAGCGGCACGGCGTCATGAGCACTGGAGCATAAGGGCGTATAGAGAGGTATAGAGCGTTGCAACACGAATGGAGGTATGTTTGCGGCCACTCGCCCGGTGAACCGATCCCGTAACGACTCGTCCGTATCCCGAACACAATATATTTTGTAGACGATAAATATGTTTTCCGGGTATACCCGATATGCCGGCACAATCCTGACCGAGAAGGGGCGCCATGCACAACCGTTATATATAAACATCAGGGACTCTGGACTCCGAAGACCCCATCCAGGAGGGAAGAGAAATGGTCCAGAAACCCGCGGCTGCTCCCCGGAGAAACATGAAAAGGCGAACACTCAGGCATATCCCGGGCATACTCATTCTCATCCTGGTGCTCGTCCCGGCAGCGGCGTCCGCGACCGGCCCGACGGTGTTCGTCTCCAACTACACCGTCACCCCTGCCGTTCTCATGCCCGGGGACGAAGGGACGATCACGGTGGTGCTCACGAGTACCGCTTCACCGGCCACGGGATCGCCGCTCAACATCCGGCTGGACCCCGGCACCGGGGAGACGAATACCTCTACAGAAATGCAGGAGAACGCCTACATTGAGAATGTGCTCCTGGTGAGCACGGACGTCGAGGTCGTGACCGGAAGTTTCCAGGATATCGGCGAAATCGGCCCCGGCCAGTCCTTCCCCCTCACGTTCCGGATCCGCGCCCCCGGAGAAGAGGGAATCTACTTCCCGGAGGTCTGGGTCAGCGTGCGGGATGGGACCGGTGTGCGCTACCCCGTCCCGGTGAACGTCAACTCCGCACACGCCCTGATCAAGAGACCCGCGCTCCGTGTGGAGAGGACCGTTCCGGCATCCGTCGACCCGGGCGACCCCTTCAACGTCACGCTCACCATCCACAACGACGGCCAGGCCAGCGCGAGCGACATCTCCGTCAGCGTCAACGCAACCTCCGGCGCGATCGTCCCCCGGAACTCGGAGAACTACTACATCCCCGAACTCAAGGCCGGGGGGGAGTCGGTCCTGAACCTGACCTTCGAGACCGACACCAGCGTACCGCTCGGACTCGAACAGATCCTCGTCTCTGTCGACTACCGGGGCGCCGATCTCGCAGCGTCCCGGCAGGTGGCGACAATCGGTGTTCCCATCGTCGGCCGCGCCGAGATGGGCATCGCCTCCATCAGGACCGAACCGGCCCGGATCACCGCCGGAGACCTGGTAGACCTGACAATTCGGCTGGAGAACACCGGAACGGCGGATGCGGAGTCGGTCCGGGCGACCGTCGAGGACCTTCCGCTCCCGGGCTCAAAAGAGGCGTTTCTCGGGACGATCGAACCGGGGAACGACGGCCCCGCTGTTTTCACCCTGCAAGCCGACGAGGCGGGGGAGTTCAACTACACCCTCGTCGTCCGGTATACCGACGACTACGGCGAGCACACGGTCAGGCAGGCCCTGCAGGTCGTCGTTGCGGAACCAGGCCTGATCCCGGTGGTAGCCGCCGTGGCAGCGATACTCATCATTGTCATCGCGGCCGCGATCTTCTGGTACCGGCGGCGGCAGGGGGAGTGACGTGCCTGTGCTTGCAGGCCTCAGGGTCTCGGCGTTCCTTGCGTGGAAATCCATCCAGCGGGGGAGCAGGGGGACGCTCGCCCTCACCATCATGATCATCGCCCTCATCTTCGTGAACCTGGTCTTCCTCCCCTCGATCATCTCCGGGGTCGTCGAGACCTTCGATGCACAGTCGATCGACTTCGACCTCGGAAATCTGGTCATCGAGCCCCGGGAGGGCAGCCAGTATATCGACGACGTGACCAGCCTCCAGAAGAAGGTCGAGCGGATAGCAGGGATCACCGGAACATCGCCCCGGATAACCGCCGGTGTGACCTACTTCTACCGGGGCCGCAACGCCGCAAGCACGCTCTACGGCATAACCCCGGAAGACGAGCGGTCGGTGACCAGGATCGCCGAATACATGACCGCAGGAGAGTTCCTCTCGAACGGAGACACCGACGCAATCGTCATGGGCACGACCCTTGCGGGGACGGAAGGGGAGGAGGCGGGCGGCCTCCCCTCGCTCCAGGGGGTCGGGGTCGGCGACTCGGTAGAGGTGGCCTACCCGAACGGTGAGACGCGGACCTACCGGGTGAAGGGGCTCTTCGAGACCCAGTCCTTCGGCGTCGATACCGCAGCCTTCGTCACCACCCGCGAGATGAGCAGGGTGCTCGGGCTCCAGGACCAGGCGTCCATGATCCTGGTGAAGACCGCAGTCAACGGCAGAGAGGATGAGTATAAGACGGAGATCCTCTCCTACGGCGTTCAGGAAGATGTCCTGACGTTCCGGGAGAAGTCAGGAGGGTTCGTCGAGCAGGCGATCCAGAGTTTCAACATCATCAACACCATCTCGACGCTCGTCAGCCTGATCATCGCCATCGTGGTGGTCTTCATTGTGATCTTCATCAACACCGTGAACCGGCGGCGGCAGATCGGGATCCTGAAGGCGATCGGCATCGACCAGCAGATCATCATCAACTCCTACGTCCTCCAGGTACTCTTCATCACCGCTGTCGGGGCGCTCGTCGGGATAGCGCTGAACGCCGGCGTGACAACCTACCTGACCGCTTACCCGCTCGTCTTCCCCGGCGGCCCGGTCTACCCGGACGTGGAGGTATCGGCCATCCTCCGGAGCATCGCAAGCCTCTTTGCGGTCTCGATGGTGGCGGGCTATATCCCGGCGTGGCGGATCGCCCGGGAGGATATCCTCTCCGCAATCAGGGGGTGAACGGGTGATCGTTGTAGAAAATCTCACGAGGATCTACACCATGGGGAGGGTTGAGGTTCGGGCCCTCGGGGGCGTCTCGCTCGAGGTCGCAAAAGGGGAGTTCGTCGGAATCATGGGAGCAAGCGGCAGCGGCAAGTCGACACTCCTCCACATCCTCGGGCTCCTCGACCGGCCCACTTCCGGCAGGGTCCTGATCGACGGGACCGATGTCCTCGCCCTCTCCGACCACCGACGGACCCTTTTTCGGCTGAACCGGCTCGGCTACGTCTTCCAGGACTACGCGCTGATCGGGGAACTCACCGCGCTCGAGAATGTCTACCTGACGTCGCTTGTTCGCGGAGCATCGAAAGCCGAGTATCTCGAACGGAGCACCGAGATCCTTCGCCGGGTAGGCCTCGGGGACCGGATGGACCACCGGCAGAGCGAACTCTCGGGCGGGGAGCAGCAGCGGGTGGCGATAGCCCGGGCGCTCGTGAACAACCCGAGTATCCTGCTCGCCGACGAGCCCTGTGCGAACCTTGACAGCCAGACATCAAGGAGTATCCTCGACCTCTTCGCCCGCTTAAACGAGGACCTCGATCAGACGATCGTGATGGTCTCGCACGAGGACTGGCATAAAGAGTACTTCTGCCGGATCGTCACCCTGCGGGATGGGTTGATCGAGGAGATGGTTGAGTGCAGGAAGGCGTGACATTCTTTCACGGGCGTCGGCGGCGGGTGTGCTCCACGCTCCCGACCCCGAAGGCGCGCCAAACGAGACGAGCCGGGCTTGCCGGGGGAGCGGCGGGTTATCCTGCGCCGCCGGGCACCGTCGGATCGGAAGCGCCCGGCCATGCGGGCTACGTCGGAAATAACGGCGATACAATTTTATATCAAATCCATTATACACCCGGCCGGTGAAAAGTATGCAGGAACAGAAGACATTCAGGTGCAAGGACCTTGGTCTCGAGTGCGAGTTTGAGGAGAAGGCGGAGAACGAGAACGAGTTGATGAAGCGGATCGAGGGGCATGTCCAGACCGCCCACCAGATGAACCCGCAGGAACCGGAAACGCAGGAGAAGATCCGTAAAGCGATGAAGTGAGGGAGCGGGAAACTCCCGACTTTTTTTGCTCTGAATCCGGGGCTGTCCCCGAACCCCTGCCGTGGGGAGAGGATTCCGGTCTTCCCTCAGCCGGGCCGGTCTCCGATACCATCTAACGAGCTGCCGCAACGGTCCCGGCGGGAGCGGCAGGTTCTTCCCGGATGCTGTCGCCCGGAACCAGTATGGCGCATCACACATGTGTCAAAAGACGCTCCCCGGAAGATGAGGGCGGCCGCCGGCGCTGGCAGCACCCCGAGTCCATCCTCGAAGGGATCGGGCTTGTTTCCGGAGCCACCTTCATCGACGTCGGGTGCGGGGAGGGATTCTTCGCGCTCCCGGCGGCGCGGATGGTCGGGCCGCACGGCCGCGTCTGCGGGATCGATATCGACGCTGAGGCTCTCGACCTCCTGCAGGAGAAGGCTTTTTCCGAAGGGCTCGACAACGTCGTCCTCCATCGGGGGATGGCCGAGGAGATTGTTCTCTGCGACGGCTGTGCGGACGTCGTCTTCTTCGGCATCGACCTTCACGACTTCATCGACCCGGTCCGGGTGCTCGAGAACGCGAGACAGATGGCACGCAGCACCGGCATGGTCGTCGACGTGGACTGGAAGAAGGAACCCCTGCCCCTCGGCCCGCCGCCCGCAAAGAAGTTCAGCACGGAGCATGCGGCGTCGCTGATGGCAGAGGCGGGGCTCTGGGTTACAGCGGTTGCGGAGTCGGGACCGTACCACTACGTCATCACAGCCATGCCGGGCCGATGAAAAGAAGAGTTAGGGTTCACTCCAGGTTCGCGATGCCGCCGTAGTCGATGGCATTTACGAACGCATTGAGATCCTGCTCAGAACCGCCTTCGACACTGACATAGACCATGAACCGCTCGTTCACGCCGACCCAGGTGCCGTAGGAGTCGGGTTTGCTGAAGACCTCCCAGGATGGGTGGCCGCTGACCGTGCCCGACTTGTAGTAACCCTCAGTCGTCTCGAATGCAACAAGCGAGTCCCACGACTCCCAGTAGCCCACGTTGTAATAGGCCGAGTCCTGGATCAGGACCGTTGCCCGGGCGTCACCCTTGCTGTAATCACGAGACGCCCAGGTCCACTGGCCGTCCTCGACCGTCCAGGTAGCCCCCGCCGGCTCGTCTGCAGTCCAGCCCGCAGGAGCGCCCGGCAGGTACGAGATCAGGGTCGCAAACGGTACTGCAGATACGCTTCCTTCTGCCGCACCGGAGACGGTGGTGCCGGCAGCAGGGGCTGTCGTGGCCACAGAGCTGGTTTCATAAGGAGTCGTCTCTGTGGGGGACGTATCCGATGTACAGCCTGCAGCGAGCATGCAGATCCCAAGCATGATAAGAAGCGCCGGGAAGATCGTGTTTGAAGAGAGTGTTCTCATAATGATGCCCTCAGAAAGACCAGATAGATAGAATCGTATTTATAAATTGCTATTTAACGATACGGATCGATTGGGTCGAACTGAGTGCATTTTGAAGCGCTCACCAACCCCATTCACGATGGCTGAGTGAAAACAGCTGGAACAAGATGGATCGGCGGGCACCGTCATAAAGGGTTTAAGAAAAGTATTTAACAATTCTAAGCGAACTTACCGCATGGTTCAGAAAAAGAGTATCTATGGTGTCCTGATTGCAGGACTCCTGGTGCTGTGCCTCCTCGGTGCCGGGTGCACGTCGCAGCCGGCGGAGGAGGGGACCCCGACGCCCACGCCGGTGGAGACCACGGCCGCTCCGACCGCGACGTCCACACCCGCCCCGGCGGAGGAGTACGCCTTTAACGAGACGAACAACAACGAAACCGTCACTGTCCCCGTCGGAAGCGAGATCACCATCAGTCTCGACGAGAACCCGACGACTGGCTACGAGTGGAACGTCACCTCGTCCGCCGGGCTCGAGTACGTGAACGACACGTTCATCGCGCCGGAGACCGGGCTCGTGGGTGCCGGTGGAGTGCACGTGTGGGAGTACACCGCGGCTGAGGAGGGGAGCGGCGAGTTTTCCGCGATCTACAAGCGCTCCTGGGAAGAGACAATCGGAAACGAGACCACATTCTCGATGGCGTTCGTCATCGAGTAACCCCCTGACCCCTTTTTCTCGAAACAATCACTCTGGCGGAGCAGTCCGGGCCGGGTGCCCCGGCAGATTTTCCGGGTGGAGGGGCAACAACTCCAGCAGTATTTCAATACGCATATATATGGCAAATGCCAGGTTGGAACTATGAAGCACGAGAAAAAGACATTCCAGTATCTCTTAGGTTTCCTTGTGGTCCTCGCCCTGGTGCTCGTCTTCCCGGCAGCCGCACAGGGGACCGCTCCGCGGGTGGTGCAGTCCGGCGAGACAATCGAGGTGGGGAGCGAACCTCTCGTCCTTGAGCTTATCAACCTCCGCAACGCGGATACGCAGAACCCGGTTACAGAACTCCGGCACTACCGGAACGACGACCCCACAAGGCAGATCGTCCAGGTCATCGCCGTGCCGAACGACGGCTACTTCACGGTCAACACACATACGCTCGGTGGGAAATACGGACGATACTACGCGTACAGCGCGAAGGACGGTCTGCTCAAACAGCATAGCATCACGTTCGCCGCCGCTCCGACGATGACACCTACGGAATCCAGCACTACGGCCACGGGAACGCCCGCGGAGACACCGGCAACCACGGCCACGGCTACGACCACCACAACCTCGACGCAGGCGCCGTTCCCGGGAGTGATCGCGATCGCCGCGATTGCCATTTACGGGCTGCTTGCCGCAACGCACAAGCGGTAGACAGATTCTACCGTATCGTCTGAAAAGTCACCGCGGACGTCCCGACCGGTAAAACTGGCTGCCGATCAGCCTCGCAACTTTTTGGGGACGCTTCACCCGGCCTGCAGGTCGGTATTATACAACCATAGAAACCCCGCCACCGGCCGCAACACCGACGGCGACCCCGACATCGGAAACAACACCCCCACCTACCACAACGGTAACCCCGACAGTAGACCTGCCGCCGACATCCGTGCCAACCGGGTCACCGACACTGTGACGAAGACCAGAGCCTGCGACGACAACACTCCCGTATAACGACCGACTCCGCGGGTCATGCCGCGGGACCATCTCAACGATCCCGGATGCGAGGCATTTTGCCGCTACATCTCCTCGCTCCGGGACAATAAGTCCCACCATGCCCCTGCGTTTCGCGAGGTGCGTCCAGCAGGTGATATTCAGGCAGTTCCTCCCGGCGCATACGCTCGCCACAAGAAAAAACAAAAAGGGAGGGTATCGATAGACAGGTTACGCCAGATAATCGTCCGGGCGCGGGATCTGCTCTTTCAAGCCCTTGCGCCGGCGGATGCTCTTGACCACTTCGTCCACGATGCCGGAGGGAACCAGTTCGAACCCGCCGAACTCGGTGCTCCACATCGCACGGCCCTCGGTAGCCGACCTGACGTCGCCGGCGAATCCAAAGAGCTCGGCAACCGGCGCCCTGCCGACGATGGTCATCGTGTCGCCCTCACTCAGCATATCGAAGACCTGGCCGCGCCGACCCTGGATCTGTGAGGTTGCCGCACCCATCTGCTCGCTCGGGACCGTGATCTGGATCTTCTGGATAGGCTCGAGGAGCGAGTCGCCGGCTATCAGCAGCCCCGCCTTGACGGCACTCCTGACCGCAGGGATGACCTGGGCGGGACCACGGTGGATAGCGTCCTCGTGGAGTTTCACATCCACCAGCCGGATCTTTAAGTTCTGGACCAGCTCGTCGGCAAGCGGACCGCCGCGAAGTGCCTCACGCCAGCCGTCAAGGACCAGTTCCATCGTCTCGTTGAGGTACTGGATACCCTTCGTCATGTCGATGAACATGTTGGTACCCTCGATCGCCTTGACGTTCTTGGCCTCGTCCTTGTCCATACCGGCGGCAACGAGAGCGTCACGCCGCTCGATCGCCTGCTGGTTCATCGAGATCTCGCCGTCCTGGATCATCTTCACGATTGCCGGGTCCATCGGTTCGAGTTCGATGTAGAACCTGTTGTGGCGGTTCGGTGACTTCCCTTCGACCGGGCCTGCCCTGCCCGTGACCGTCTCGCGGTAGACGACGATCGGCGGGGAGGTGATGATCTCGACGCCCTTGTCGCGCTTAATACGGCCGGTGATGATCTCCAGGTGGAGTTCGCCCATGCCGCTGATCAGGTGCTCGCCGGTCTCCTCGTTGATCGAGACCTGGACCGTTGGGTCTTCCTTCCCCACCTGACGGAGAACCTCGACGAGCTTCGGGAGATCCTTCATGCTCTTCGCCTCGACGGCGACGGTCATGACCGGCTCGGAGTAGTGCTTCAGCGACTCAAAGGGAGTCATCTCGATGAGCGACGTGACGGTCGAACCGACGATGGCATCTTTCAAGCCCGTCACAGCGGCGATGTTCCCGGCCGGGAGCCCTTCCACCTCGATCCGCTCGGCACCCATGAAGATGCCGACCTGGGCGAGACGGTTGGCGCGCTTCGCTGCGCCTATGATGTAGCACTCGGTACCCCGGCGGAGCGTTCCCGAGAAGAGACGGCCGGTGGCGACCTCGCCTGCATGCGGGTCGAACGAGATATCGGTGACCATCAGGCAGACGGGGCCGTTCGGGTCGCAATTGACCATTGCCTTCCCCTCAGGGGTGGTGTAGTCACCGCGCCAGATGATGTGGATACGCCGGTCCTGGGCCTGGAGGGGGTTCGGCAGGTGCTTGACCACCATATCGAGGAGCACGGCGTGCAGGGGGCTGTTCTTCGCCAGCCACTTCATGTCGCCGGTGTTGCACTTCTCAAAGACGTCCTTGAACGAGACCCCGCTCTTCTGCATAAAGGGAACGGAGACGGCCCAGTTGTAGAGCGCGGAGCCGAAGGCGACGGTGCCATTCACGGCATCGAGTTTCCAGCCCTCGTTGTACATCTTCTCGTTCATGCCCTTGATCAGCTTGTTGACCTTGTCGATCACCTTCGCGAGGCGGATCTGCATCTCCTGCTCGTCCACCTTCAGTTCGTTGACCAGCCGGTCCACCTTGTTGATGAAGAGAACCGGACGGACGCCTTCCTTCAAGGCCTGCCGCAGCACGGTCTCCGTCTGGGGCATGGTCCCCTCGACTGCGTCCACCACGACGACAGCGCCGTCCACCGCACGCATGGCGCGGGTCACGTCGCCGCCGAAGTCCACGTGGCCGGGGGTGTCGATCATGTTGATCAGGTACTCATCGCCGCCATACGTGTGGACCATCGAGACGTTGCTTGCATCGATGGTGATGCCGCGTGCCTGTTCCTCTTCGTCGGAGTCCATGAAGAGCTGCCGACCGGCGAGCTCCTCGCTGATCATGCCCGCTCCTGCAAGAAGGTTGTCCGAGAGTGTTGTCTTTCCGTGATCGATGTGGGCAACGATACCGATGTTCCGGATGCGCTCCGGCTTGTCCATCAGCGCCGTCACCCGCTCTACCATCTTCTTTCGTCTGGTCATAGATTACACCAAAAAAAGTAATAGGGAGTTTTAGCGGGCAGCCTTTGCAATGCGTTCTCTTTCTTCTTTCTTCGAGACGGCGTATGAACGGGTGTCGCCGTTCGCGGCTGCTATCAGTTCCTCGGCAAGCGCTTCGCTCACGCTCTTCTTCTTCTTGTGGCTCGCCTGCAGGACACCGGCGGTGATGAACCGGAGCGCAGTGTCGACACGGCGTTGCGGTGCGGTGTCGACCGACTTCGGCACGTTGATACCGCCGTACTTCAGCCGGACAGTCTCCTCACGGGGCCCGGTGTTCGCGACGGCGTCCACCAGCACCTGGACCGGGTTCTTCTTGGTCTTCTTGTTGACGATCTCGAAGGCCTCCCGGACGATGCGGATGGTAAGTTCCTTCTTACCGGTGTTGTTCTCGGTCTGCATCATCCTGTTGATCAGGCGCTCGACGATCAGCATATTGCTCTTGTTGAACTGCTGGCCGACGAGCTTGCCGCAGGAGTGCGGCACGATCATCGCATGCAGGTTCACGTAACGGGCAAGGCTCGGATCCCGGATCTCCACCTCGCTCATGTCCCAGCGGTTAAAGAGGAGCTGCTGCGTCCCGGTCTCTTCCGGCTGCGTAGTTCCTGCTTCTACTTCCACCATACTACTTACCTCCGCGGCTTCTCCTTGCGGCCCGTGACCATTTCACGCAGGCTGACGTTGTTTACCTTGGTCACGACGAACCGGACGCCGGGGATATCACCCTTCGACCTCCCCAGTCTGCCGCCGATGCCCTCGATCTCGACCTCATCGTGCTCGTCGATGAAGTTGATGGCACCGTCGCCGACGGCGAACGCGGTTACCTGCCGACCGTTCTTGATCAGCTGCACACGGACGCACTTCCTGATCGCAGAGTTCGGCTGCTTTGCCTCGACACCCACCTTCTCGAGAACGATCCCGCGGCCCTGCGGTGCTCCCTCAAGGGGGTCAGCTTTTACATCGAGCCCGAGCTGGCGTCGCGCGTAGCCAGTGTCATGCCACCGGTTATTATTTGCGTCGCGCTTCAGTTTTCGGGCTGCAAATTTTCCATTTCCCATCGAATACCCTCGAATTAGTTAAATTTGTGGATAGGAGCAACTCCTGGTGTGCTATAAAACAACGCGCGTTACGGATTTATATATTGTGGAACCCGCTTGCACGCCGATCTTCTGCCCTAGGTATTAGATCGGGAGCTGATATATATTATATCCTGGCGGGCAACCTTCATTGATGAATACCCGGATATACAAGGAAGTTTTTTTCGAGGCGACGCACCGCCTGATTCACTATAAGGGGAAGTGTTTCCGGCTGCATGGCCACCAGTGGCGGGTAGAAGTCTGGATCGAGGGGACAGCTGATGAGCGCACCGGGATCGTCCTCGACTACAACTGCATCAAGGAAGTCGTCGGACGGTTCGACCACCAGGTGATCCTCAACGCCGACGACCCCATGGCAGCATGCATCGAGGCGTTCCACCCGGTCGTCACCACCTCCGGCGACCCGACAAGTGAGAACCTCGCAGGGCTGATAGCGGAGATGATCAACACCGAGGCCGGGCGGCATGGGCACAACGCGCGTGTCGTAAAGATCCGGGTCTGGGAGTCGACGACCTGTTACGCAGAGCGCACCTATGATCGTCAGTGAGATCTTCCGGAGCCTCCAGGGGGAGGGAAATAACCAGGGGCGGCCCTGCACGTTCATCCGGCTCGCCGGGTGCAACCTCCGGTGCGCCTGGTGCGACACCACCTACGCGCGGGAAGGTGGGCAGGAGATGAGTATCACGGAAGTCCTCGACCGGGTCTGGCTGCAGAACGGAAAGCACATCTGCATCACCGGCGGGGAACCGCTCCTGCAGCCCGAGGAGGTGCTCAAACTCCTCAAGAAGTTCAGCCTGCATGGGTATACCGTCGAGATCGAGACGAACGGTACACGCGACTTCCGCGAGATGCAGGCCTATGCCTCCATCTGCATGGACGTCAAGTGCCCCTCGTCGGGCGAAAAAAGCGATCTATCGCTTCTCCCCTTCATCACTCCCCGCGACTGCGTCAAGTTCGTGGTGGCAGACGAAAACGACCTCCTCTATGCCCGGGCGGTGATGAGCCGCTACGATATCCGCGGCGAGGTCTTCGTCTCGCCGGTGGAGGGGTCTGATTACCGCACCATCGCGGACTACATCGTGAAAGAGAACCTCCCGGTGAGGTTTCAGCTGCAACTGCACAAGATCCTGGGGGTAAAGTGATGAAAGCAGTATGCCTTCTCTCGGGCGGCATGGACTCCACCACGCTCGCCTACGTCGCAAAGGATATGGGCTACGATATCATCGCGCTCCACTTCACCTACGGGCAGCGGACGGAGGCAAAGGAGCGGGAATGTGCACAAAAGATTGCCCGCCTGCTCGACGTGCAGGAGTTCGTCGAGATCAGCCTCGAGCACTTCACGAAGATCGGGGCATCGAGCCTGACGGACACCTCAATCGCAGTCGAGAAGTACGCCGGCGAGGAGGAGGGCGTCCCGAGCACGTACGTCCCGTTCAGGAACGCAAACCTCCTCACCATCGCGACCAGCCTCGCAGAGGCCCGGCGAGCGGACGCGATCTTCATCGGTGTCCAGACCGGGGACTACCCGGGGTATCCCGATTGCCGGCCGGAGTTCATCGAGGCGTTCCAGCGGGTGGTCGACCTCGGCACGGCGGCGGACCCGCGGATCACCCTGATGACGCCGTTTGTCCGGATGACAAAAGTGGATATCATCCAAAAGGGCCTCAGCCTCGGTGTCCCCTACGAACAGACCTGGTCCTGCTACCTGAACAACCACCGCGCATGCGGAATCTGCTCCTCCTGCCACTACAGGAGGGAGGCGTTCCATGAACTCGGGATCGAGGATCCAATCGTATACGAGGGATAATTATGGAGATTTACAGGGGTAAACGGCTCAGCATCGAAAAGAAGGAGGTTACCCTCCCGAACGGTAAGACGAAGGAGCGGGTGGTCGTCCACCCCGGTGGAGCGGTCGCCATTCTCCCCCTCGACGGGGAGGACTGCTACCTCATCCAGCAGTACCGGTTCGCCATCGACGGCTACATCTTCGAGGCGCCGGCGGGCACCATCGATGAGGGCGAGGAGCCGCACGAGACCGCCTACCGGGAACTGATCGAGGAGACCGGGATGAAGGCGGAGACCTTCGTCCCGAAAGGCTGGATCTATCCCTCTCCTGGGTACACCGACGAGCGGATCTGGCTTTATCTCGCCGAGGGCCTCTCCCCCTGCTCCGACTACGGAATGGACGATGACGAGGTGATTGAAGTCGTCCGCGTCCCGGTCAGGGATCTTCAGGCCATGATTGCGGACGGAAGGATCGTCGATGCAAAAACGATCTGCCTCGCCTGCCGGTGCCTGCAATGAGGCGGCGGGAGGGGATTGGCGTATGTGCGCAGATTTATGCCCTCCCCCGGGAAACATATAGTAGCTCCGATAAGCGAACAAAACTTCAGTTAGCTTGGTGAACTCCGATGGAAGAAACGCAAGAGATGGATACCCCGCGAAAGCGCTACGAATTTAAAAAGATGCTTGAGAGGCTTGCGGAGAAGGAGGGAAGCGGTACCGAGCTGATCACACTCTATATACCTCCGGATAAGCAGATATATGACGTGACCGCCCAGCTCCGCGACGAGTTCGGCCAGTGTGCAAACATCAAAAGCAAACAGACCCGGACAAACGTCCAGAGTGCCATATCCTCCATCCTCTCCCGCCTGAAATACTATAAGCGCCCGCCGGAGCACGGCATGGCGATCTTCTGCGGCACGATCAACACCGGCGGCGACCGCACCAACCTCGAGTGCGAGATCATCGAGCCGCCTGAGGCGCTCAATACCTATATGTACCGGTGCAGTTCTTCGTTCGAACTCGAACCGCTGGAGCAGATGCTCGGCGAGAAGGAGATCTACGGCCTGATTGTCCTCGACCGGCGGGAGGCCTACGTCGGATTTCTCCGCGGCAACCGGATCGAGCCAATCCGCGGCGTCACCTCGACTGTCCCCGGCAAACAACGAAAAGGAGGTCAGTCAAGCGTCCGTTTCCAGCGGCTCCGGCTGATCGCCATCAACGAGTTCTACAAGAAGATCGGCGATCTCGCGAACGATATCTTCCTCGCTGAGAAGGACTTCTTCGAGCGGTTCAAGGGCGTGCTGATCGGCGGCCCAACCCCCACGAAGGAGGAGTTCGAGGCCGGCGGCTACCTCCACCACGAGCTGCAGAAACGGATCATCGGGCTCTTCGACGTCTCCTACACGAACGAGTCCGGGCTTGCCGAACTCGTCGAGAACGCGTCGGACGCCTTGAAAGGCCTCGATATCATCAAGGAAAAGAACATAATGAACCGGTTCCTCCAGGAACTGGTCAAAGACGACGGAGCTGCCGCCTACGGTGAAGAAAGCGTCAGGAAGAACCTGGAACTCGGTGCCGTCGACACCCTTCTGCTCTCCGACAAACTCCGGAGAGCCCGGTTGAAACTTGCCTGCCAGAACAGCGACTACACCGAGGAGCGGACGGTCAGCATCGAGCCGGGGAAACATATCAAGGACCTCGACTTCGGCACCTGCCCAAACGACGGCGGGTCGCTCTATATCGAGGAAGAGAGTGATATCATCGACGAACTGACAACGCTCGCAGACCAGAGCAGCACGGCGGTCAGGATCATCTCGGACGATTTCGAAGAAGGTTCGATGCTCCACAACGCATTCGGCGGGATCGCTGCAATCCTGCGTTACAGGACAGGATACTGATGTTTCAGAAGAAGTATCACCAGATTGAGCGCATGCTCCGGGCATGCACCGGTGAAGAGGACGTCCTCCTCACGACAGGCGGGGATCACGCCGATCTCGCCTCGACCGTAGCGTTTAAACGTGCAAAAAAGGAGAAGCAAGCACCCCAGAAGATCGCCGTGGGCATCGCAGAGAAACTCTCGGCAAACCCCGACCTCGGCGACGTCCGGGTCGAAGCGGTCGGCCCCTACGTCAACTTCCGGTTCGGGCCGACGCTTCTTTCGGAGGCGGTGCGGGAAGCCATCGAGCCCGGTTACGGGAGAGTCTCCCGCCGTTCCGGCCGGGTCGTGCTCGAACACACGAGCGCGAACCCGAACGGCCCGCTCCATGTCGGCCACATCAGGAACACCGTCATCGGCGACACCCTCGCCCGGACGTTCCGGAAGGCCGGCCACCCACTCGAGGTGCAGTATTATCTCAATGACATGGGCCGCCAGATCGCCATCGTCTCGTGGGGGTTCGACCATCTCGATATCGCCCGGGAGGAAGGCGAGAAGGAAGACCATTACGTCGCCCGGGTCTACGTCGCGGCGAACCGGGAGATCGAGAAGAACCCCGGGATCACCGAAGAGATCGACCATCTCATGCAGAAGGTGGAACGCGGCGACGCCGAAACCGTCGCGAAGTTCCGTAAAGCCGTCTCCCTCTGCGCGGAGGGGATCAAGGCGACCCTCGCGGCCCTGAACGCCCACCACGACAGGTTCGTCTGGGAGAGCGACTTCGTCCGGATCGGCGACGTTGACCGGATCGTTGAGCAGGTCCGGCGCCTGCCGCAGGCCCACGAGGACGAGACGCTCTGGGTCGACCTCTCCGAGCAGGGGTTCGAGAAGAAGTACATCCTCCGACGCAGCGACGGCACCTCGGTCTACAGCACCCGCGACCTCGCCTACCACACCTGGAAGGCACGCAACTACGACCGGATGATCGACGTCCTCGGGGCGGACCACAAACTGATCGGCGCCCAGCTCCGGGCCACCCTTGAGCTGCTCGGCGAAAAACCGCCCGAGATCGTCTTCTTCGAATTCGTCTCCCTTCCAGAGGGCGCCATGAGCACCCGGGCGGGCAAGTTCGTCTCGGCGGACGAGCTCATCGAGGAAGTGGCCGCGAAGGCGTTCGAGGAAGTGACCAGCCGCCGTCCCGAACTCCCCGAAGAGGAGCGGGCCGCTATCGCAAAGTCGGTCGCCATCGCCGCCATCCGCTACGACATCGTGAAGGTCTCCCCCGAGAAGAGCACGGTCTTTAACT
>PGYH01000039.1 GCA_002839575.1 Methanomicrobiales archaeon HGW-Methanomicrobiales-6 | reverse complement strand
GGAGTTCGACCACCGTCAGGTGGGGAGGGGGGAGCATCCCCCCTCCCCTGTTTCTCGGAAAAAGGACATCTGTAGCCCCCACTCGAAGACCCGTGGTCTTCTCGAACTCCGGACGTCCCGTCCGTCGCACCTCGCCCGGCCTTCGGCCCGCCCCCAGGGGGGCAGTCATGGCGATAAGCGATGTTCTGGCAGGAACGGAGCACGAGCACCGGAGGTGCGGAGGTGCGCAGTCCACTGGAAAGCCGTGGGTGGGGCTTGCAACTGGTGAGGACACGATAGACTAATCGTCTGAAATGCAAATCTGCTTGCTCCCCGGGTCCCCCTCCCGGCACTTCCACCACCCAGTCGATCCCCACTATGAAAGAACCGCCCTCACACTCAATCACCCCCCGCCCCGGCTCCCCTCAACCGCGTGTAAAACCCCCCCTTCCCCCCTCATCCCCTGCCAAAGCCCGCTCTGGCTCACCCGTTCCCTCACGATCGATCCTCTTAAATATCGTTATCAACGATAATTTTGTTAACGATTATTTCGGTGACATCATGATTACGCTCACGCCTGATGAAGTCAGGGCCCGGTTCGGGCCGTTGTTCTCGATGAAATTCCTCACCATGGTCGACCAGAACGCCGGTCTCGCAGAGATCCGCGAGCATTGCCGGGCCCGGGGGACCATCGAGTGGGATGCGGCGAATCGGGTGCGGGCGAGAGGTGCAATTCAGTCCTGCCACGTCGAGGGCACGACGATGACGATGGTTGCCCGTCTGGGTGTATCCCCCGCGAACTTCGGGGCTGCCGGCCAGGAGATCGGCGGCCAGGCACTCGAGGGGGTCGAGGTTGTCGGGGATGAAGTGGTGACGACCTGGTCCGGGATTGCAGGGGCGGGCGTCGGCGTCGCCGCATGCCTGCCGCAGGCGCCGGGGGTGCTCCGGGCCGAGTACCCCTCCGAAGACGATCTCAAGATCGGCGGCGCCCGGACCTGCCGGGTGCGGATTGTATCGCCGCTCTATGAGAAGGTAACGATCGGGATCGACGACACCGACACCCGTGAGGAGGGTGCCACGTGGGTGCTCGCGCTCAAATGCGCCGAAGCCTGCACAATCCCGGGGGTCGAGTACCTGGACATGCGCCTCGTGCAGCTCAACCCGGCGGTCCCGAAGAAGACCACCAACTGCGTCGGGTCCGCCCTGAACTTCGCCGTCCGCCCGGGAAAGGTGGACGAACTCCTCGAATACGTCCGCGACTTTGTCGAGTCCGAAGCGGTCAGCAACGATACCGGCATCGCCGTCTACCGCGGGATTGCGTTTTCTGAGGAATCACCCTACGCGAAAAGGGTCAAGACCGAACTCCTGACGGTCGACGACGCGGAGGCGGAGGCGGCACGGATGGGTATCCGGTTCATCGACTCGACCGGCCGGAAAGGGCGGATAGGAGCACTGGGCGCCGTTCTCTGGGGGAACAAGGGCGTTGAAGCGGCAGGTCTCTATGGAGAAACTCTCTGACCCGTACACGATACGGTATCCACAGATCGTGGCGGTGGCCGACGAGAGCGCCGGGCAGGTTGAGCTCATCGAGTTCTTCGACTGCACTGGCGGCGCGATGTGGGTCAAGCGCCACTATGCGCAGAGCCCGCTCGTCCGCTCCGTCCGCACCGTGGGGTCGACCAACCGCTACCTCCTCTCGACCGGCAGCGCCGACCTCGCGCTCGAGGGCTCGGTCTTTCCGGCGGGGATCGCCGGTGTAGCCGTCGAAGGGGACGAGATCGCCGTCACCTACCGTGGGCTCGGCGGCGGGGGCGTGGGGGCATCCATCTGCCGCGCCGAAGCTGCGGGTGTCGTCCGGTGCAAGAGCGACCCTGCCGGCGGCGGGCGTCTCGCGGGCTCGACGATCTGGCTCCCCCGGCTTGAGAGGGTGATCGTCGGCATCGACGACACCGATACCCCGGAGGAGGGCGCCACCTGGACGCTGGCCCACAACATCGCACGGGCCGTCGAAGACGCCCGTTCACGCTACCTCTCTCACACCATCGTTCAGCTCTATCCTGTCCCCTACCGGACCAAGAACTGCGTCGCCATTGCCTGCGAGTTCGCCACCTCCGATCCCGTTGGACTGATCCGGCACTACCACGATTACCTGGAAGAGTACACGCTCTCGGACGAGACCGGAATGGCGGTCTGGTGGGGGTTCGATCCTTCGCCGCTCGAAGAGTTCGGCGGACGCGTAAAGCGGGGCGAGGTCTCGCCCGGCGACCTTGCCGCCCTCGACGATCCGCGGCTCTCCATCATCATGGATGGCCGGGGCGCGATCGGAGCGGTTGCGGCGATCCCGTTTGCCACGCGGTATGAGGAGGCACTGGCGTTATGGAATGGGTCCGGCTGAAAGCCCGGCTGCTTGAGGCTGGTTCGGTTCGCCTCTCCGGCGAGCCTGCAGATGAATACGTATCCCGTTCCGCCGCCGGCCCTTCAGCCGGGACATCCGGCTCACTCTTTTTCTCTCCCGTCACCGGTCGGCGTGTCCGGGCCGGCATCGATGAGAAATGTTCTATCGAGGTCGTCCACCGGGGGGGCGGCGAGGCAGACCTCTTCATCGACGACGACGTGGTCTCCGGCCGCCTTGAGCCCGCTGCCCTCCACTGCCCCCGCCAGGCCTACATCACGGTCAGCGGGACATGCATCTTTCGTTGCCGCTACTGCCCGGTGCCGTCTCTCCCCGGTCGGCGGAAGGAGATCGCCGAGATCGTCCGGATGATCGAGAGCGTCGCCGACCGGATCGACGCCATCGCGATCACGAGCGGTGTCGCCTCCTCGATCGAGGAGGAGGAGGCCTACGTCCTCGAGGTCGTTGCAGCCCTCCGCTCCTTCGAGCTACCCATCGGGGTCTCGATCTACCCCTGCCCCGAAACTCCGGCAAGGCTTCACGCTCTCGGCGTCGCCGAGGTAAAATTCAACATCGAGGCAGCGACTCCCGAACTCTTCTCGGAGATGTGTCCCGGCCTCTCCTGGGAGGGAGTCTGGGAGGCGCTCTCGTCCTCCGTCGCGCTCTTCGGGCGGGGCAGGGTCTTCTCGAACGTCATCGTCGGCCTCGGGGAGACCAACAAAGACCTGGAGCGGATCATGGGAGACCTCGCTGCGATCGGGGTCGTCCCGGTCCTCCGCCCCCTCACCCCGGCGGCGTCTCTTGCGGACATGCCCCGGCCGTCCGCCGACCGACTTCTCAGGCTCTGTGAGGTTCACAAGAAGATTCTCCGGCGGGCGGGGCTCGACCCCTGCCGGGCGCTAACGATGTGTGCGGCATGTACCGGGTGCGATCTGGTGCCGGGGAGGGACACATGAAGGGCACCGGGGCGCTCGCACAGGCCCTCCTCCGGTCAGCAGACCGCTGCTATACCGTCCCCGGCTACCCGGTATCGGAGGTTGCCGCCCGGGTCGGGGCCGGAATCACCGTAAACGAGAAGGTTGCCCTCGAGTACGCCCTCGGCGACTCGCTCTCCGGGAGGAGGGCTGCCGTGGTGGTCAAGCACGTCGGCCTCAACGCCTGTGCGGACCCGCTGGTGCACGCCACCGCTCAGGGCCTTCGGGCGGGCGTCGTTATCGTTGCCGGTGACGATGTGCGCGCGGCCGGATCGGACGTCGTGCAGGACTCCCGCTACTACGGCGAGGTGGCCCGGGTCCCGGTGCTGGAACCTGATACCGAGACGCTCGGCCCGGCAGTCGAGGCGGCGTTCGAGGCTTCGGAGACCTTCTCCCGTGTTGCCATTATCAGGGTCACGCCTGACCTCCTGGATGCGGATGTGCCGGACGTCCCCGTTCCCCGGCGGCGTCGGGAGGGAAGCCTCGCGGATCCGGGACTCACGATGGCCGGTCGGGCGCTGACAGCCGACCGCCGGACCGCGGCGATGTTTGTCTGGTCGCGCACCTCGCCGCTGAACCGCGTTACCGGAGGGACGCCGCGCATCGTCACCGCCTACCCGCCCCCTGCGGTGGCCCCGGACGCGCTCGCCTCGATCCCCGAGATCAGCCGCCCGTTCCTCCGGGAGCACCGGCTGCTTACCCCGCCTGAGCCCGCCGGGGAGCCGGAACGGTTCTCCACCCGGGGCTACTCGCGGACGTTCTGCCGGAACTGCCCGTTCCACCCCGCCCTTGCCATCCTCCGTGAACGCGGGATGCGGGCGGTCTGCGACGCCGGGTGCGCGATCCTCGCGATGAACCCTCCTTATAGCATCGGCGTCGCCACCTACGGCCTCGGCTCGTCGGTTGCCGTGGCTGCGACCGGTCCCGGCGTCGCGCTCACCGGCGACTACGCGCTCCTGCACTCGGGCCTGAACGCCCTCATCGACGTCTACGAACGTAAACTCCCGCTCCTCTGTATCGTCTTTGCGAACAACCGGATGGGGATGACCGGCGGTCACCCCGTCCCTGACATCCTTCGCTACACCGCCTGGGCGGATCCGGTCATCTGCGCTGCAGACGACACCGCGGCGCTTCGCCGGGCCCTTGTTCCTCCTGAGGGCGGGCCCCGGACGGTGGTTATCGAAGGCACCTGCCCAGAAGGTGAGAACCATGAAACCGTGGCATATCGAGATCTGTGATGTAACGCTGCGAGACGGGGAGCAGACTCCCGGCGTCTCGTTTACCCTTGATGAGAAGATGGCGATCGCCCGATCGCTCGACGAGATCGGCGTGGAGGTGATCGAGGCCGGTTTCCCGGTGGTCTCCGCGGCGGAGAAGGAGTGCGTTGCGGCCATCGCCCGGAGTGATCTCGACGCACGGGTCTGCTGCCTGGCACGGGCGCTCAAGCCCGATATCGAGGCGGCGCTCGACTGCGACGTGGACATGGTCAGCATATTCTTTGCGACTTCAGACCTCCACATCCGCCACAAGTACCGCAAGCCCCGCGAAGAGGTGCTCGACGGTGCTCTCGATATGGTGGAGTTCGCCGCCGACCACGGGGTGCAGGTCCGCTTTGCTGCCGAGGACGCCTCGCGGACCGACCCGGCGTTTCTCTCGGAGATGTATGCCCGGGGGGTCGAGCGCGGCGCGAACCTCGTCAGTTTCGCAGATACCGTCGGCTGCCTCACCCCGCTTGAGATCCACGCGGTCGTCTCCCGTCTCCTTGAAGCGGCCCCCCTCCCGCTCTGCATCCACTGCCATAACGATCTCGGGTTCGCGGCGGCCAATACCATCACGGCCGCGACCGCTGGGGCGTTCCAGCTCCACACCACCGTCAACGGCATCGGCGAGCGTGCCGGCAACGCGGCGCTTGAACAGGTGCTCGTCGCCCTGCGGATGAAGGGCGGCGTCGACCGCTACGACCTCTCCCGCCTGCAGGACATCTCACGCCTGGTCGCCCGGTGCTCAGGCGTGGCCCCGGAGCGTACCCGGCCGGTCGTCGGCGAGAACGCCTTCGCCCACGAGAGCGGGATCCACATCGCTGCCATCCTCTGTGATCCCTTGACCTACGAGTACATCGCCCCGGAGATGGTAGGCAGCGAGCGGCGGTTCATCCTCGGGAAGCATACGGGGAGGCGGGCGCTTGAGCATGTCGCGAAGGCCTATGGGTTCGACCTCTCTGACGGGGAGGCGCGGTGGGTGCTCGAACAGGTCAAGCAAAAGAGTGAGGGGAAGTGCAGCGTCACCCGTGAGGTGCTCTGCACCCTTCTGCGAGCGGCAAAGGAGGGGATCGTCCAGTGAGCACGCTCTCGGAGCAGATCCTCGGCGCACCGGCGGGAACATACGTGGACCGGGAGGTCGATATCGCCTTTGCCCACGACGGGACCGGTGTCCTTGCCCGGGAGGCGCTCCGGGAGATGGGAGTGGAGCGGCTCCCGCACCCTGAGCGGCTGCGCCTTATCTTCGACCACATCGTGCCGGCGAATACCGGCACGACGGCGACGCTCCAGGCCGAGCTCCGCGAGTATGCCCGGGTGTCGGGGATAGAACTCTCGGACGCTGGCGGGGGGATCTGCCACCAGGTGATGAGCGAAGGGGTCGTCCTGCCCGGCACGATTGTCGTGGGCGCTGACTCCCATACCTGCACCCTCGGCGCCTTCGGCGCGTTTGCCACCGGTGTGGGCGCGACCGATATGGCGGCGGTCTGGGCGTCGGGAGCCACGTGGTTCCGTGTCCCGGAGACGATCGCAGTCAACCTCTCCGGCAGGCTCTCCGGCGCCGCGGAACCGAAGGATGTCGCCCTCGCCTACGTTGCGAAACTCGGGATGGAGGGAGCGACTTACCGGGCGCTGGAGTTCGCGGGCGACGGGGCGGCGACAATCTCCATGGATGGGCGGCTGACCCTCTGCAACATGGCGGTCGAGACGGGGGCGAAGACGGGTATGTTCTACGCCGATCCGGTCACCGTCCGCTACCTCGTGGACTACGGGGTTGCGCCCTCGCCCCAGGTGCCGGAGGACTGCTGCTATGAGCGGACCGTTGATATCGATCTCGGCGGCATCGTGCCTCTCGTCGCGGTCCCGCACCGGGTGGACACCGTCAGGGAGGCGGAGGAGGTTGCAGGCACGCACCTCGACCAGGTCTTCGTCGGGACCTGCACGAACGGCCGCTATGAAGACCTTGCCCGGTTCGCCCGCATTGTCCGGGGCAAAAAAGTGGCCGTCCGCACCGTGGTCGTCCCCGCCTCGCGTGCAGTGCTTTCCCGGGCGATTGCCACCGGCGTCCTCGCCGATATCGTGGATGCGGGGTGCATGGTGGCGCCTCCCGGGTGCGGGCCGTGCCTCGGGGCACATGCCGGCGTGCTCGGGGAGGGGGAGGTCTGCCTCTCCACCGCCAACCGGAACTTCAAGAACCGGATGGGCGTGGGCGGCGAGATCTACCTCTCGTCGGTCGCCACCGCCGCAGCGAGCGCCATAGCCGGGGAGATCACCGTGCCGGAGGTGGCATGATGCAAGGAGTTGGGCCGGCGGTCTGTCTCGGGCGCGACATCGACACCGACCTTATCATCGCGGGCCGTTACCTCCGGACGAAAGACCGCTCGGTCTGGGCGGAGCACGCCTTCGAGGATCTGGACCCGGCGCTCGCCGGCCGTCTCAGGGGTTCGGTCATCGTCGCCGGGAGGAACATGGGCTGCGGGTCGTCCCGCGAGCAGGCAGTGGTCGCCCTCCGCGAGGCCGGGGTTGTCGGGGTCGTCGCGGAGTCGTTCGCCCGAATCTTCTTCCGGAACGCCGTCAACGTCGGCCTGCCGGTGATCGAGGCCTCTGTCGCCTGCACCGACGGCGCCCGCATCGCCTTCGACCTCGATGCCGGGTGGGTGGAGGTGGACGGGGAGCGCTATCCTGCCCGCCCGCTCTCCCCAAAGATGGTTGCCATCCTCCGGGCCGGAGGACTGGCCCCCTACTGGAGGTCGTGCTGATGATCTTCCCTCCCCATTGCAAGTTTGTCGGGTCCGTGAACGGCGCCCCGTGTGGCAATAAAGCCTACTTCCTCTCGCGCTACCTGGTCCGGAAGACCGCCGACGGCACAGAGGTCATCGAGGTGAAGACCGATCCGAACGGAACCGGCCTGATGCGGAGCGTCCTCTCGACCCGGGTGCTCGCCGCCGGCGACGATGTCTACCGCTACCCGGATCGCGTGAACGTTCAGGATCGAACATTCTTGGTACAGGAGGCGATGCGGTCCGGGTACCGTTGCACCATATTCACCGGTCACGGCGAGCAGACCACGTTCGTGCTCGATCCGGACCTCTCCGGGTTCCTCCGCATCCACGTCTATGATATCACCCCGCCCCGCCCCCACCTCTCGGCCACGCTCGGTGACCTTGAGAGGACCGGGCTCTTCGGCGACCTCGAGGTCGTCTTCGAGCACCACGTCCGGGATATCCGGGAGATCAAGGCCGATGTTTATCCCTGCCGTGCGGCCGGTTTCCCCCGCACCCTTGATGCGGACCCGCTCCGACCAGGTGACCGCATCGCCGGCTGCCTGACGGCGCGGGAACTGGTGCGGGAGTGTTACGGGGAAGGGGTTAGCGTGGAGAACATCTGCCCCCTCGAGGTTGTGGCGGCCGAGCCTTTCATCGCCCGGTGCTGCCGGAGCGAGCGTGCCGGCATCGGTCTTTGGAACGGCCTGTTCGGCGGTATAGTCCACTGGGGAGCGTCGTCGTGGGAGATCGCGGAGGCGGCAAGACAGGTCGCAACCGCGTGGAGGAGACAGAATGGTGAAGGTCGCGGTCGTTGAAGGCGACGGCATCGGGCACGAAGTCGTTCCGGTCGCCCGTGATATCCTCGCGGCCGTGCGCCCGGATATCGAGTTCTTCGACGTCGAGGTAGGATACGGCCGGTGGGAGCGGACCGGGAGCGCCTGTGGGGAGGGGACGATCGCCGATCTCCGGTCGGCGGACGCCGTCCTCTTCGGAGCCGTCACGACGCCGCCGGATCCCGGCTACCGGAGCGTTCTCCTCCAGATCCGCCACGCGCTCGATCTCTACGCGAATGTCCGCCCAATCCGGGGCGAGGGGGTCGACGTCGTCATCGTCCGGGAGAACACCGAAGGACTCTACTCCGGCATCGAGTGGACCCAGGCCGACCGTGCCTGCACCGTTCGGGTCGTCTCCCGGCGGGGGAGTGCGCGGATAGCCCGATACGCCTGCACCCTCGCGAAGTCCCGCCATCACCTCACTGTCGGCAACAAGGCGAACGTGTTAAAGTCGGACTGCCTCTTCGTCGAGGCCTGCACGACAGAGGCCACCCGGGCGGGAGTTCCCTGCACGCTCTGCTACATTGACGCGCTCTGCCTCGACCTCCTTATGCACCCCGACCGCTACGACGTGGTTGTGACGACCAACATGTTCGGTGACATCCTCTCCGACGCCGCTGCCTACCTGGTGGGGGGGCTTGGGCTACTCCCGAGCGCCAATATCGGAGACCGGCACGCCCTCTTCGAGCCCGTGCACGGGAGCGCTCCCGACATCGCAGGCAAAAACATTGCGAACCCGATCGCGGCCATCAGGAGCGCTGCGATGCTGCTCGAACACCTCGGCGACCCCGCATCCGCGGCGGTTGTGGAGGAGGCCGTCGACCGGGTGCTCCGCGCAGGCATCCGCACTCGCGACCTCGGCGGCGCCGCCGGGACCCGGGAGTTCGGGACGGCGGTGCTTCGCGAGGTCGGGCGGGGGAAGGCCTAAGCGATTTGGGGTCGAGAGTTACGCTATGGTGCTGGTAGGATGCCACGTCTCCATCGCCGGTTCGATCGATCGTGCGGTCGGGCGGGCCCTTGACGCGGGCTGCGATACGTTTCAGATCTTCTCCCGAAACCCCCGCGGCTGGAAGGTAAAAGATCTCGACCCGGACCTGGCCGAGGCCTTCAGGGCGGCGGTGAGTTCGTCGGGCATCGCCCCGGTCGTCGACCACATGCCCTACCTCCCGAACCCGGCCTCGCCCGATGCCGAGATCTACGAAAAATCGGTCGCGGCGCTTGCCGGGGAACTCCGGCGGTGCTCTCTCCTCGGGATACCTTACCTGGTGACCCACCTCGGGCACCACCGCGGCGCCGGGATGGAAGCGGGGCAGGAGCGGGTCGTTGCCGCCATCAACCGGGCGTTTGAAGACGCCGGGGAGAGCGGCGTGATGCTCCTCCTCGAGAACACCGCCGGGGAGAAGAACAGCGTGGGGACGACCGTCGATGACCTCTCGCGGATCATGGACGGGATCAATGCGAAAGAACGAGTCGGAATCTGTTTCGATACCTGCCACGCGTTCGCTGCCGGCTATGACCTCAGGACCCCGGAAGGGGTCGATGCGGTCTTAGGGGAGCTCGATGACCAGATCGATCTATCCCGCCTCCGGGTCGTTCATCTCAACGACTGCAAAGGCGATCTCGGGAGCGGGCTTGACCGGCACGAGCACATCGGGCTCGGTTCTATCGGTGAGGAGGGGTTCCGGCATATCCTCCGCCACCCGGTTGTCCGGAGCCTCCCCCTGATCTGTGAGACGCCGGTGGACGAGCGGCGGGACGATACCGGAAATATCGCGAAGGTCCGTGAACTTGCGGGTGCGTGAGCGCCCCGGGACGTTGCTCCGGCGAGATCGTGCTGCCGGGTATGCTGCGCTGGCGCCCGGGGCGGACTATATTTCACAATTTTTATAATAATCTGGCATCCCCTCTCAGTCCGCCTGCATTTATAGTAAGATATTTATATTGGCAATTCTATCCTGCAACGCGCGAACCCTTTATCCTGAGGAGTCCCGGTAATTCTCCGGAATTCCACAGGATCTCCGTTTGTACGCCGGCGGGGGAGTTCCGTTTCCCCGGCGCGCGTACAGACACCATCGTATGGGACGAAGGGGGCGTTCTCATCGTGGTGATACAAGAATGGCTGAATCTAAAGCGCTGATTGTTGCCTGTACCGTCATTGTTATCGGATTGCTGGCATCACCGGCCCTGGCCGGGGAGAGGGCCCCGGGGGATATAATTTCGATCTGTATCGATGGAGGATCGCAGGAGCACCCCGATATCGACGGGAGCACGGTCGTCTGGGAGGACGGCAGGAACGGAAAGTCGATCTACTATTCGAGCAGCCCCGGCAGCGGAGGCCAGAGGGTTGCGGGCGAGGGGACGGGGCAGAGGTACCCGTCCGTCTCGGGGGATTACGTCGTCTGGGAGGAGAACCGGAACATGAGCCCGGATATCTGCTTCTTCGAGATATCGACCGGCGTGACGACGGCGCTCACCGACGACCCGGCCGACCAGTGGATGCCCATCGTTCACGGGGAGCATGTTGTCTGGTACGATGCCCGGGGCGGGAGCACGGATATCTGCCTTTATACTATCGAGACCGGCAGCGAGACCTTCCTCTCCTGCTCGCCGGTGACCGAATGGAAGCCCGCGCTCTCGGAGAGGTATGTCGTCTGGGAGGAGAGCGCCGGGAATGGAGATATCTGGCTGTACGATATCTGGAACGGGGATAAGCAGCCGATTACGCAGGATAACTGGCGGCAGACCTACCCGTCGATATCGGGGAGCCGGATCGTCTGGGAGGACTACCGGAATGGAGCTCCCGACATCTACCTCTTCGATCTCGACAATCCTGCCGCCGGAGAGCAGAGGATCACCGACGACCCTGCCGCTCAGGTCTCCCCCTCGATCGACGGAGACCTCATCGCCTGGGAGGACAAGCGGGAGGGGACCTGGAACGTTTACATCTGCGACCTCTCTCTCGGGAAGGATAAGCAGATGCCGGTCATTCCTTCCGGGATCGAACAGCTCTATCCTGCCGTCAGCGGTGATCGGGTCGTCTGGCAGAACGGCCGTGGCGGGGGTTCGGACATCTACGCCTTCACCTACTTCAGCGGAGGGGCTCCGGTGGCGGAGTTCTCGGCGGACCCAACCGAAGGAGGGGCGGTGCTCATCGTCCGGTTCATCGACCAGTCGGCCGGCGACCCGGACGCCTGGGAATGGGACTTCGGCGACGGGAACATCTCGACCTCGCAGTATATGTGGCACTTCTACGAGGTCCCGGGGAACTACACCGTCTCGCTCACGGTGCATAACGAGTTCGGGTCCGACACCGTCACGAAGACCGATCTCATTCATGTAAGTCCCCCGGAACCGCCGGTTATCAGCTTCCGGGCGGTGCCATTGTCGGGGCCTGCGCCCCTCACAGTCTTGTTTTACGGCGATTCCCCGAACTACGCGACAGCCTGGCTCTGGGACTTCGGTGATGGCGAGACATCGACACACCGGGACACGCGTCACCGTTACGATCGTCCCGGTGTTTACAACGTCTCCCTGACCTGTGACAACGCGGGAGCCAGCGCGACGCACACGGAGTACGGCTACATCACCGTCTATGAGCGACTCGAGGCCTCGTTTTCGGCCGACACCAGGAACGGAACCGCGCCGCTCACCGTCAGGTTCACGGATACCTCCGCCGGTGAGCCTGAAACGTGGGCCTGGGTCTTCGGCGACGGCGGGACTTCTTCGGAGCAGAACCCGGAGCACACCTACGTGAACGCGGGCGCCTATAACGTCACCCTGACCACAGAGAATGCCGCCGGAAGCAGCACGGCGGCAGAGCCCGGGTACATAACCGTTCATTCCCCTACTCCTACTCCAACGCCGACTCCTACTCCAACGCCGACTCCTACTCCAACGCCGACTCCTACTCCGACTCCAACAGTCAACGTGACCCCGACCCCGACTCCGACTCCGACTCCAACGGTCAACGTGACGCCGACACCTACGCCAACGTCCAAACCGACGCAGAAGTCGTCGGGCGGTGGCGGCGGAGGAGGTGGCGGTAGCTCTGCATGGGTCGATCCGGGCTGGAACACGCCGAAACCCAGCCCGACGCCAACTCCGGTGCCGAACACCATCCCTGATGACGCTGGCCCCGGCCGACTGCAGATCGGAGAGGCTGGCCTCGTGGAGCGGGTCGTCCTGCTCGGTTCCGCCGACGATATTGCGACCCTCACGATTGCGGAAGGCGTCAGGGCGGTCGATGCCGCCGGAAACCCACTTCGCGCGGTGACCCTTGTGTCGCTCGATGCAGCCGACGTGCCCGCGGTGCCCGGCGTTGGCGCATACGCGTTTACCGGGTATGCCTGGCTTGCGGGGCCGGAAGGAGCCGCCTTCTCTCCGCCGGTGACTCTCTCGTTCAACTTTACGGAGGAGCAGTGGGATGCCGTCTACAACGGCAGCGGGCTCGTGGTGCAGCGGTACGACCGGTCTATGGAAGCCTGGGAGGAGGTTCCGACCACCGTCCACCCTGAGATCCGGAGTGTTACAGCCGTTGCCTCTCACTTCAACCCATACGCGCTCTTCATCGAAGTGCCCGATGCCAGCGCGGCGCAGGTGGTCGCGGCCGAAACCGGCCCGCAGTCTGGAACCGTGCCGGATCTTCCCTATGCGCACCTCATCCCCGGCCTGCTTGCCCTCATCATCGTGGGGGCGGGGGCCCTTCTCTACTTCCGGAAGGAGGGGGCCTGAAAAAATGTCAATGAGTGAGGGGTTTATCCTCTCCGCTCCCTTCCCGCGAGCAGGAGGAGGAGCGCCGCCCCGGCGACCACTGCGCCGAATCCCGGTGCCGCCGTTGGGGCCGGTTCCGCCGTCTCTGCGAGGCCGGCCAGCCATGCAACGCTGGTATCGGGCGAGAGGTGCCGGATGCCCGCAAGGGTGTAGCCACCGGGGCCGCTGCTGGCTGCATAGATACCCGTAGCGGGGAAGGTCATGTTCCACTGGACCGTCCCATCTGCATCGATCCCGAGGGCGAAGCCTTCCCCACTCCTGTGATCCGTGCCTGCGATCATGTATCCGCCGGCGGGCTGCAGGGCGACGGCGTACCCGGAGAGCCCCTCCATATTCCTGAGCCAGACCTCCTCTCCTTCTCTGTCGACGAGGCCGTACCAGTAGTTGCCCGAGTAGACGAACCGCCCGTCATCGGTCTCTTCGATGTCATAGACGACCGGGGCCTGGTAATTCTCGTGCCAGAGCGTGTTGCCGTCGGCGTCGAGGCGGATGAGGAAGGCGTCACCGATGTCGTTGTTGAAGGGCGATGTCGTGCCCCCGATAATGTAGCCTCCGTCAGCAGTCACGAACCCTGCGTTTGCGGAGATGCCGGGGAACGTCCGGTTCCAGATGGGCGTTGCGTCACCGTCGGTCTTTGTGATGACTGCCGTCGTATCGTTCGCTGATTCGGGGGGGTCCCAGAGCCACCCGATGACGGCGTAGCCTCCGTCGGCGGTCGGGCGGACGGTTGAGACCTTCTCCCCCGGGAGGACCTGTCGCCACTCCTCATCTCCGGTGGCATCTGTCTTGATCAGGAACGAGGTGCCCTGGGATGTGAGGCTCTGATCAACCACCGTTCTGGACATGGTGTAGGCGCCGACGATGTACCCCCCGTCCCCCGTCTCTGCAACCGAGGCCGGTGCCATGTCGGGTATTCTCACGGTCCATTCTTCGTTCCCCTGACCATCGGTCTTTACGAGCAGCAGGTCTTCCCTGCCCCCGACCATCTGCGTGAGGGTGGAGCCGAGAGCAATGAAACCGCCGTCCGCGGTCGGCGCAACGGCATCGAACTTGCTGATATTCTCCGGCGTGAACGTCACGTTCCAGGCGACCTCCGGAGAGGTCTCGCTCGCAGAGACGACCCCTGCCGGCAGCACCACCACGATGAGCATTGCTGCGAGGATCATCTCCGGGCGCCAGATAGCTCGGTATCCTTTCGTCATGGAATCGATCACTGGTGCGATGCGGCATGCAAAAAGCGTGGTGGTTCATCTCCAGCAATCCATTAATGAACGTGAACTCCCTATAGCTCTAGCACGTGTTGGCGACATTCGACGGAACCTGGGTGCGTCTTAAGGGCGAAGGACGCACACTCTACGAGCAGGGTGGCTACGGGAGGCTGGAGGGGGCCGGCCTCCGACTCTCCCCCGAAGAGGCGCTCTACCTTATGGAAAGGAGCAAGATCGACGTGAGGGATTTCGACTTTGACACCCTGCTCGGCCTCTTTGCCGGCCAGCCGAACTTTGTCCGCAGGTATCTCGTCTACCGCGACATCCGCGAGCGGGGATACGTGATCCAGCCCGGCCCGCAGGACTTCCGCGTCTTCCGCCGCGGCCACAAGCCCGGCGCGGGGAAGTCCCGGTACCTGATCCGGGTTCTTTCCGAGCGCGACATCGTCGACTTCGACCGGTTAAGCCAGGACGTGGTCGCTGCGGTCAACATGCGCAAGCAGTACCTCCTCGCGGTCGTGGACGACGAGGACGAGCTGACCTACTACGAGGTGCGGGTGCAGGATCTCCCTGCCGTCGAGGAGCCAGCTGGGTGCGAAGCACCGATGGAGGCTTCGCTCTTCGGGACCTACGCGCTGGCTCACCTGCCACCGGGAACCTCGCTCGAGGAGGACTGGTACGGCAAGAGACTGGACTCCCAGAGGCTGCTGCTCCGCCCGGTCGAGTCGATCTATCTCATGCGCAAACGCTGCCTCTCAATCACGCGGGACGGGGAGCCGATGAGTGCAGAGCAGTTCCTCGATGCGGCGGCAGGAAAGGACGTTGAGATCCGTGAAAAAGAACGGGTCTTCTCAGACCTCCGGGAGAAAGGCTACATCCCGAGAACAGGGTACAAGTTCGGCCACCATTTTCGCGTCTACTCCGGGAAGAAGAGCCACTCGGAGATGCTTGTCCACGCCGTTGCGTCCGGAACCTCCACGCCGATGAGCGCCGTCTCCCGCTCGGTCAGGCTTGCTCACAGCGTCAAAAAGAAGATGTTGTTTGCCTGCATATATAACACCGATATCAGATACGTCGAATTCGCCCGAATAAAACTGTGAGCGACAGCACATGCATTCCGAAATGAACCCGTGGTCGAATAACCAGACCGTCGATGTGGATAGACTCTTTGCCGAGTTCGGCATCGAGCCGATCGGTGAGGTCGCACGAAGGCTTCCCGAGGTACCGCAGTTTATGCGCAGGGGTATCGTCGTCGGGCACCGGGATTACAGCCTGGTCGCCGACGCCATCCGGAACAAAACCCCGTTTCACGTGCTGACCGGGTTCATGCCCTCAGGCCTCCCGCATCTCGGGCACCTGATGGTCATGAAGGAGGTCGTCTGGCACGTCCAGCAGGGCGGGAACGGCTACGTCGCCGTCGCCGACCGGGAGGCGCACGCGGTCCGCGGCATCTCGTGGGAGAAGTGCCGCGAGTACGGGAAGGAGTATCTCAAGGCCCTCTACGCCCTGGGATTTGAGGGCACGACCTACTACCAGAGCAAGAACGACCGCTTGAAGGATCTCGCGTTCGAGGCGTCCACGAAGGTGAACTTCTCCGAGATGACGGCGATCTACGGGTTCGGGCCCGATACTTCGCTCTCCCACGCGATGAGCGTCATCACCCAGGTGGCCGACATCCTCTTCCCGCAGCTCGACGCCGGCCCCGCACCAACAATCGTCCCGGTCGGCCTCGACCAGGACCCCCATCTCCGGCTCACCCGGGACGTGGCCTACAAACTCAGGCAGTTCACGGTCGAGGACCGCGGCGACCATATCAGCGTCCGGTCGAAGAACGCTCCCGAAGCAGCTCTCGAGGCCGTACATCGGGCTTTCCCCGGCTCGAAGAAGTACGCGGGCCACGTGGACGTCAGGGGCCTTCCGCTGGACCGGGTCGAGGATGCCGTCCGCGAGATCGAGATCGCTCACGGCGGGTTCGGGTTCTACCTCCCCTCGTCGACCTACCACATCTTCATGCCCGGGCTCCAGGGTGGGAAGATGTCGAGCAGCGCGCCCGAGAGTTCGTTCGGGTTCTACGAGTCCGAAAAGTCGGTCAGGAAGAAGGTCATGGCGGCGAAGACCGGCGGGCGGATGACGCTCGAGGAGCAGAAGCGTCTCGGGGGCGAGCCGGACGCCTGCTCGGTCTACCTCTTGAACCTCTTCCACATGCTCGAGGACGACGTGGAACTCGCCGATCTCGCCCGCCGGTGCGAGAGCGGCGAACTCACCTGCGGGCAGTGCAAGAAAGAGACGCTGGAGCGCGTGAATGCGTTCCTCAAGGATTTACGAGATAGGATGGATGCGGTCGAGCACCTTGCAGAGGAAGTGTGAGAGTGGAACTGACGCTGAACGAAAAAAAGCTCCTGGTTGTTCTGGGATCGATAGGGACGGCCGATACGGCCGTGCTTGCGGAGAAGATGGATACCCGCCGGGAGGCGGTGGTGCAGTATGCGAACCTTGCCGGCGAGCGGGGGCTCGTGGACGTGGAAAAACACGTCGCCCGTCGGTACGTCCCGACAGAAGAGGGACGGGCCTACATGGGAAAGGGCCTTCCCGAGCGGCAGTTGCTCGAGAGTTTTGAGGAGACAATCCCGATGCGGGATCTCCAGAGCCATCCGCTCGCAAAGATCGCCATCGGCTGGATGCGCAAAAAAGGCTGGATCGCGATCCGTGACGGGGTCGTGACAAAGACCGGTAAGACCGCCCCGGGCCCCGACGAAGCCGCGTTCGCCCGGCTCAGATCCTCTCCGGTGAGTGGAAGTCTCTCCCCCTCCGGCGCTACGACGTCACGAAACTCCCGAGGCGCGCCTATCCCGGAAAGGTGCATCCCTACCAGCGCATCATCGACGAGATGCGCCGCATCCTCTTCGATATGGGGTTCGAGGAGATGTCGGGCGGGATCGTCCAGAGTTCGTTCTGGAACTTCGACGCCCTCTTCCAGCCGCAGGACCACCCGGCGCGGGAGATGCAGGACACCTTCTTCCTCGGCGAGCGCCGGCCGCTCCCGGCGGGCTACGAGCGCGTCCGCGATATGCACGAGCACGGCGGTGGAACCTCCTCGACCGGATGGGGAGGCACCTGGAGCGCCGAGAAGGCGGAGCAGTGCGTGCTCCGGACGCACACGACAAGCCTCTCCATCCAGCACCTCGCCGCGCACCCGAAGCCGCCGGTCAGGGCGTTCTGCATCGGCCGGGTCTACCGGCGGGAGGCGATCGATCCCACCCACCTCGCGGAGTTCGAACAGCTCGAGGGGATCGTCATGGACGAAGACGTCAATTTACGCCACCTCCTCGGTTTCTTAAAGGAGTTCTACGCCAAGATGGGCTTTGAGAAGGTCCGGTTCCGGCCAGGCTATTTCCCCTACACCGAGCCCTCCGTGGAGCCGGAGGTCTACGTCGACGGGCTTGGCTGGGTGGAACTCGGCGGGTCGGGCATCTTCCGCCAGGAGGTGACCGAGCCCTTCGGGATCGAGCACCCGGTGCTCGCGTGGGGTCTCGGGATCAGCCGGGTGGCGATGCTCCGGCTCGGGCTGCGGGATCTCCGGCAGCTCTACCGGAGCGACGTCGAGTGGGTCCGGGATACGCCCACCTACGGCGGGAGGCGGTAATATGGCAATAATCACGTTACCTTACCGGTACCTGGAACGGCTGGCCGGCACCGACCGGCAGACGATCATCGACCGCGTTCCGATGATCGGGGCCGACATCGAGAGGATCGAGGAAGACCACGTGGACGTCGAGTTCTTCCCGAACCGTCCCGACCTCTACTCGCCCGAGGGTGTCGCCCGGGCGATGCGCGGGTTCCTCGGTATCGAGGAAGGGCTTCCGAACTACACCGTCCGCCCCTCCGGGATCACCTTCTCGGTCGACCCGAACCTTGCCGATATCCGGCCGTTCCTCGGCTCGGCCGTGATCCGGAACGTCGCCCTCGACGAAGAGGGGATCGAGAGCCTGATGGCACTCCAGGAAGCCCTCCACTGGGCGGTCGGGCGCGGGCGGGGCAAGGTGGCGATCGGCGTCCACGACCTCGATACGGTCAAACCTCCCTTCCGCTACGTCGCCTCGCCCCGGAACCGCTCCTTCGTCCCGCTGGACTTCGAGCGGGAGATGACGATGGAGGAGATGCTCGCCGACCACCCGAAGGGCCGGGACTACGCCCACCTGGTGGAGAACTTCGATAAGTTCCCGCTGATCGTCGATGCCGAGAACCGGGTGCTCTCCTTCCCGCCGATCATCAACGGCGAGCTGACGCGGGTCACGGCGGCGACGAAGAACATCCTGCTCGACTGCACCGGCACCGACAGAAAGGCGGTGATGACGGCGGTGAACATCATCTGCACGGCGCTCGCCGAGGCCGGGGCGACGATCGAGACCGTCACCGTCGAGGGCGAGGAGATGCCGACGCTCGCCCCCGCAGAGCGGGTGGTCTCGGTCGGGGAGTGCTCCCGCCTCCTCGGCCTCCCCCTCACGGCAGAGGAGATGTCGCGGCTCCTTCGCCGGATGCGCTTTGACGCCGAGCCCGACGGCGCTTCAAGGGTCCGGATCCTCGTCCCCTGCTACCGCTCGGACATCCTCCACGACTGGGATATCTTCGAGGACGTGGCGATCGCCTACGGCATCGAGAACTTCGATGCCGCCCTCCCGGCGACCTCCACGGTCGCACAGGAGCACCCGATCAGTGCCATCACGGGAGCGGTCCGGTCGGTGATGACCGGTCTTGGGTACCTCGAGGCGATCCCGTTCACCCTCTCAAACGACCGGGTGCTGTATGCGAACATGCAGCGGGAGCCCGCGCCCGGAACCCTGCGGCTGCTCCACCCGATCAGCGAGGAGCAGACGGTGGTCAGAACCGATCTCCTCCCCCTGCTGATGGAGATGCTCCAGGCGAACAAGCACCGCGAACTCCCGCAGAGGCTCTTTGCGGTGGGCGACGTGGTCGTGGACTGCATCACCTCCCAGAAAGCGGCGGCGGTCAGCATCCACCCGGCGGCCGACTTCTCGGAGGCATACGCGGCGGCGGACGTCCTCTGCCGGGAACTCTCGCTCCCCTATACCGTCACGGAATCGGCCGATCCGGCGTTCCTCGACGGTCGCCGCGGGGATATCGTCGTCAACGGGAAAATAGTCGGGGTCTTCGGGGAGGTTCACCCCGCCGTTCTCGGGGCGTTCGACCTCGAGCATTCGGTCGCGGCGTTCGCGCTCGACCTTACAGCCGTACCGGGATACCCCGCCCTGCCAGATACTCCTTCACCTGGCGGACGGTGAACTCGCCGTAGTGGAAGACGCTTGCCGCGAGGCAGGCGTCGGCCTTCCCATCTGTAAACCCCCCGTAGAAGTGCTCGAGCGTCCCCACGCCGCCGCTCGCGACCACCGGGATGCCGACCGTCTCCGAGACCGCTCTCGTGATCGGGATATCGAACCCCTCCTTCGTCCCGTCGGCCTCCATGCTGGTGAGCAGGATCTCGCCCGCCCCGCGCTCCTCCGCCTCTCTCGCCCAGGCGACGGCGTCAAGCCCCGTCCCCCGGCTTCCGCCGTGGGTCACGACCTCGTACCAGCACTCCTGGCCGTCGGGGAGGGTGATCGGCGTTTTTCCCGGTGCCGTCTCGTAGTTGCGCCGGACATCGACGGCGACGACGACGCACTGGGTGCCGAATCGCTCGGCGCCCTGCGAGATCAGGTTCGGGTCGGCGACGGCGCTCGAGTTGATGCTCACCTTGTCCGCGCCCGCCCGGAGGATCTGTTTCATGTCCTCGATCGTCCGGATGCCGCCGCCGACGGTGAGCGGGAGAAAGAGCTGGTCGGCCGCCCGCTGCACGACGTCGATGATGGTGCCCCGGTCCTCCCTGGTGGCGGTGATGTCGAGGAAGACCACCTCGTCCGCGCCCTGTTCGTTGTAGCGCTGGGCGAGTTCCACGGGATCGCCCGCGTCGCGCAGGCCGACGAAGTGCGTGCCCTTGACCACCCGCCCGTCCTTGAGGTCAAGACAGGGGATGATCCGCTTGGTCAAAACCATGCGTAGTGGTTTTGAGGCGGAGATGATGAGGGTTTGCCTATGCGACTGGCCGAAGGGCAGGAGCAGGAGAAAACGCGTAGCGTTTTCGACTTGCGAAGTTTCGTTGGAACCGGAGCACGAACACAGGAGGAGCGGGTTGGAGACAGGGGAGGGGGGAGCATCCCCCCTCCCCGTCAGCCCCTCCCCCAATGGCGATATCCGGTGGAAATCCGTTTCCGATTTTTGCGACTGGAAAATGGCTGAACACTCCGGGGCTCCTTGGAGGATCTCCGTCAATAGAGGTTGCACATACCCTCGGGCGAACCGGATCCCCTGGAGCCCGTGCTGCTCCCCTACTTTTAAGTACTCACGAAAGACACCTTTACAGACAAACCGGAGAATATCCGGGCGGGATAAACGGTCTGGTGGTTTTTATGGAGTCTGGAGATCTAAAAATTGCATGGGCGCGGCAGTACATGCCGGTACTCTCGTCCATTCGGAAGCGTTTCGTCGAGGAGAAGCCGTTTTCCGGGATGACTATCGGCATGGCCCTGCACGTCGAGGCGAAGACCGCGGTGCTGGTCGAGACGTTCGCCGCGGGTGGCGCCGAGGTGCACATCACGGGGTGCAACCCCCTCTCGACCCAGGACGACGTCGCGATGGCGCTCGATACCCGGGAGCGGATTCACTCCTATGCCCGCCGGGGAGCCAGCGTTGAGGAGTACTACGCGGCCATCGACCGGGTGCTCGACGCCCATCCCGCGATCACCGTCGATGACGGCATGGACCTGATCCACCGCATCCACACCGAGCGGCAGGAGGTGCTGGACTCGGTCATCGGCGGGTGCGAGGAGACCACGACCGGCATCCACCGGCTCCGCGCGATGGCACAGGAGGGGGCGCTCAGGTTCCCGGTCATCGCCGTCAACGACACCCCGATGAAGCACTTCTTCGACAACGTTCACGGCACCGGGGAGAGTTCGCTTGCGTCGATCATGATCACGACGAACATCCTCATCGCCGGGAAGAGGTTCGTCGTCGCCGGCTACGGCTACTGCGGCCGGGGGCTTGCCCAGAAGGCCCGGAGCCTCGGCGCCCGCGTCATCGTGACCGAGGTCGACCCCAGAAGAGCGTTGCAGGCGCATATGGACGGGTTCGACGTCATGACGATGGATGACGCGGCACGCCTCGGCGATATCTTCGTCACCACCACCGGCAATACGAGCATCCTCACGGAGCGGCACTTCCCGAAGATGAAGGACGGGGCAATCCTCGCGAACGCCGGCCATTTCAACGTGGAGATCGACGTCGACTGGCTCGAATCGCACGCGGACTCCGTCGTCCACCGGGACGGTGTCGACACCTACGTTCTCGGCCGCAAAGCCGTTCACGTCCTTGCCGAAGGAAGGCTCGTGAACCTCGCGACGCCGAAAGGCATGGGCCACCCCGTCGAGGTCATGGACCTGAGCTTCGCGGTCCAGGCGCTCTCCGCCGAGTTCATCGCGAAGCACGGCCGCGAACTCGCTCCCGGCGTACACGACGTCCCGTCCGTCATCGACGAGGCCGTGGCGCGGCTGAAACTCGACGCGCTCGGCCTCTCTATCGACCGGCTGACGCCCGAGCAGGAAACCTATATGAGCAGCTGGACGATCGGGACGTAAATCCACTTTTTTTAATACAAATCCCTGTGCAATATCCGGGGTGGGAAAAACGGAAGGGCCGGGACCGATACGCCGTCAGGTCTGACAGGTGTCTCCGTCACAATTCATTCGTAATATGAACCCGTGGCCGCACTCGCAGCAGCGGTACTGCGCATACATGCCGCACCCGGGAGCGTCGACATTCCCCAGGAGTTCCCCCGGGGAGCCGCACCGGGGGCATGCCGGCCCCCGGTCGTCGAACCAGTGGCCGCATTTGAGGCATTGATGGACGGTATGGACCCGCGGGTTGGCGGTCATGATCTCCTTGACGTGGTCCCGGCACCCGCAGAATGGGCAGGGGGCAGATCCATCCACTCCGGTATCACCGGTGTCGCACGGCGGGCACATCGTCTTTTCAGCCACGCTTAACCCGCGCACACGCCCGTCCCCCTGGTTACAGTGCGGTTGTCTCTCCACGGGATGCCACACTCCCATATCTTTTGGGTCCGCCTGCGATCGCCGGGCAGGTACCGCCCGGTCGGCTTGCTCTGTCTCATGCACCCCTATAGGGGCTCCTACTGCTTAAATGATACCTATCGGTATCTATAGGTATCTGATTGGAAAAATAAAAACGGTATAATATAATTGTCCTGCCGGGATACCTGAATAGGAAGATGGAGTCTCCCGATAACGTCTCAAGCAAGCAGGTGGGTGTGCGGCTCCCGGGCCATCTCTACCGGTGGCTGAAGGAGAAGGTCGACAGCGGCGAGTACTCGAATATGGCCCAGTCCGTCATCGGGGAGCTGACGAAGGCGAGGACGCTCGAAGAGATGCGATGCCGGGAGACTCCACGTTACGATGTTTCCGGGGAAGAACCCCTTGCCCGGATGGTGAACGAGCGTATCGAGGGAGTCCGCCGCGAGCTCCTGGATGAAGTGAAGCGGCGGCGTACCTGATCCGGACCTATCGCTCCACCTCCGCGTGACCGGCACAGCCGGGGTGCCGGCCGGTTCTCGCCCGACCGCCCGGCAGAGCCTTCTCGAACTCTTTTATCGTCCGTTCCGGCAGCCGGCAGCACAACATGTTTTTATACTCGCCGGGCGCGTAAATCAAATATCCTTAATTTGGGTCCAAAATAAGCTAAATTAAATATCCCGTGCCGCAATCCTCTATAGCAAGGTGTCATTAGTATGAAAGTACCTACCACGGCAACCCTTGTTGCCCTGACCCTCGTGATCATCGCCGGCCTCCTGGTTGCGGGATGCACGACCACAGAAGAAACTCCGGGAGAGACAACTCTGACCGTCTTTACGGCCGCGTCGCTCACGGGAGCCTTTACGATCGACCTGGTCTTCGACGGATCGCAGGCCCTCCGCACCCAGATCGAGCAGGGAGCGAACCCCGATATCTTCGTCTCCGCGAGCGAAAAGCACATGAAGGCCCTCCAGGACGGCGGGCTCATGGATGACGATACCGTGGCGGTCTTCCTCGGGAACAGCATGGCCCTGATCGTCCCGGTCGACAATCCGGCCGGGATCACGGGTCTTCCCGACCTGGCAAACCCGGGCACGAAGATTGTCATCGGCACCAAAGACGTCCCCTTCGGCGACTACACCCGGCAGGTGCTCGATAAGATGGCTGCCGATCCCGCATACGGCGAGGCATACCGGGAGGCCGTGATGAACAACGTCATCTCCGAGGAGACTGCGGTGAGTTCCGTGGTGCCCAAATTGACGCTCGGGGAGGCGGACGCGGCGTTCGTCTACAAATCGGACGTCTCGAAGGACGACCTCGAGAAGGTGTCCCGGATCGAGGTTCCGGCGGAGTATAATGTCATGGCCACGTATCCGCTCGGCATCCTTGCGGAGTCGCTACACAAGACCGAAGCGGAGTCCTTCATAGCGTTCGTCCGGGGCCCGGACGGCAGCGCCATCCTGACGGAGTATGGATTCGACCCCATTCCGGCAGAGTCCTGAGGTGACCCGGCGCGAAGGCGGCCTGGCGCGAGTCTCGAGGGCGGGTCTCACCCCCCTCGTTGCCGCCCTCGTCGCCCTCTTCCTCCTCTTCGTCACGCTGCCGGTCGCCTCGCTCTTCCTGCGCATATCGCCTGAGGCGTTCCTCCGGTCGCTCGCCGAACCGGTGGTGCTCGACGCGCTCTCCCTCTCACTCGTCACCGCGGCGGTGAGCACGGCGATCGTGGTCATCTTCGGAACGCCTCTTGCCCTGGTGAATGCCCGGCACGACTACCGCGGGAGAGCGATCGTCGATACGCTCACCGACCTTCCCATCGTCCTGCCGCCGGCGGTGGCGGGCATCGCGCTGCTGATGGCCTTCGGCCGCCGGGGCGTGGTCGGGCAGTACCTCGACCACTTCGGCATCTCCATCGCTTTCACCACAGTTGCGGTGATCCTCGCACAGGTCTTTGTGGCCTCGCCGTTCTACATCCGGCAGGCGAGAGCGAGTTTCGAGGCGGTCGACCGCCTCTACGAGGATGCGGCGCGGACGCTCGGGGCATCCCCGGCGACCGTCGCCCTCCGGGTCACCATCCCGCTTGCATGGGGCGGGCTCGTCTCCGGTGCGATACTCTCGTTTGCCCGGGCGCTCGGGGAGTTCGGTGCCACGATCATGTTTGCCGGGAACTTCCAGGGCCGGACGCAGACGATGCCGCTTGCCATCTATACGACGATGCAGGGCGACCTCGATGCCGCGATCAGCCTCGCGATCATCCTGGTCGCGATATCGTTTGGGGTGATCGCTTCGGTGAAGATCATGACCCGGAGGAGACTCTGATGCTCTCCGTCCGTGCCGTCCGGCACCTCCGCGACTTTACCCTCGACGTCACGCTCTCGGTCAGGCAGGGAGAGACGCTCGTCCTGATCGGGGAGAACGGGGCGGGCAAGTCCACGGTGCTGAACCTGATCTCCGGCATCCTCACGCCCGATGCGGGGGAGATTGCGCTCGGGGAGAGGACACTCTACTCGAGCGAGGAGCGGATCGACGTCCCTGCCGAGAGCCGCAAGATCGGCCACCTCTTCCAGTCCTACGCGCTCTTCCCGCACATGACCGTCTTTGAGAACGTGGCGTTCGGCCTCCGGTGCCGGAAGGTCCCGCGGCCGGAGATCGCCTCTTCCGTGGCGAACCAGCTTGCTGCGATGAACCTCGCCGATCTTTCGGACGTCAACGTCGGCAGACTCTCGGGCGGGCAGCGGCAGCGGGTGGCCCTCGCACGGGCGCTGGTGCTCGACCCGGACATCCTCCTCCTCGACGAACCGCTTGCCGCCGTCGATATGCGGGCTCAAGGAGCGATGCGGAAAGAACTCCACGACCGGATAAGGAACGCCGGCATCCCCTGCATCGTCGTCACCCACAACCTTGGCGACGCCCTGGAACTCGGGAACCGCATCTGCCTCATTGAGGAAGGGCGGGTGGTGGCCGACGGTGCGCCGGAGGAAGTGCTCAGCATGCGGGATAACGGGTTTATCGCGAGCTTTGCCGGGCCGGGGCCCCACAATGGTCTTATGCCCCGGGCGCCAATCACTGGTCATTGCGGGGGGCCGCCGGACTCCTGGCCCCTCTGATGACGACCATGAAGAAGCAAGGCTACGTGCTGTTCCTGGCACTGCTCGCGGTTGCCGCACTTTTGCCGGGATCGGCCGCAGGGGAGACCGCCATCGAGTACTCGTTCAACGAGTCGCACTCCGAGATATATGAGCAGATGCTTGAGCGGAACGCATCCGTAGGGGAATACTATGAGAGGATCTGCCCCGAATTCCTGGAGAACATGCCCCCGGAGACGAGGGCGCATCTCTACAGTGTGCCGCTCTCCCGGCACCAGGATTCTGACAACAGGACGTTTGTGCCTCCCGAAAAACAGGTCGCCATCGGGATCGCCTCGCCCGTGATCATGGTGTGCGGAGTGCCCATTGCCCTCGTCACCATCGTCGCCATCGGCCTCGCAGGTATCGGCATCCTCATCCTGCTTGTGGGAGCCTTGCTCGTCCGGGAGCGTATCCGCAACGGGAACAAGTGAGCATCACTGCGCCCGGCGTGCCGGGCCCCGGGCGCAGTAGAGGTACTCCTGCGCGTATCCGGCATACTCCCCGAAGTAGTCCCGTGCAAACCGCCGGATCCGGTCGTACTCCGCCGGGGTGCAGTTTTTGCCGGTAAGATCGGAGAGGTAGGTCTCCCCCACGATCCGGCGTATCCAGACATCGACCGGGAACGCCTCGAAGAACCCGAACGCAAAGAGCAGCACGCAGTCTGCCGCTTTCGGCCCGACACCCTTGAACTGCATTAGCGCCTGCCGCGCCTCCTCGAACGGAAGGGCGGCCACCCGCTCCGCCCAGTCCGGGTGCTCTGTTGCATATGCGGCTGCCTCGCAGACGTAATCCGTCCGGTAACCGAGTTTGCAGTCCCACAGATCCGCGTGGGAGACTGCGCCGAACGCTTCCGGGTCCGGGAACGCATACGCCCTGCCGAATGGCCCGTCTAACGGCCTTCCGCAGCGTTCCGCCATCAGCGCGGCCCGTCGTTTCACCGCCGGGATATTCGTGTTCGTGGCGCAGATGTAGGAGACCAGGCACTCCCACGGTGATTGCCTGACGAGACGCAGACCCCGGCAATCCCGGATCGCGGCAGCGATCGCCGGATCGTGATTGATCGACGAGAGAATGGCCAGAAGGTCCTGGTCGAGCCGGAAGTAGTTGCGGACGAACCCCGCGTCCGCCCCTTCAAACGTGAGCCTGTTTTCGTCCTGCCGTATCCGGACGGCCCGGCCGTCGGCGACGCCCCGCCACCACCCGTCCGCCTTCTCCCAGCGGAACGCCTGCCCGCAGGAGAGCGTCAGGTCGAGGTCGAACGGCTGATCCGGTCCGAGCGTGAGTGTTGTCATGGCCGGGAGCACCGGCAGGTAAAAAGTAGGTTATTCTGCCTTCTCATCCTTCATCTGCTGGTAGACGCAGGACTGAACGTCCTGGCCCAGTTTCCCGATCGCGTCCGCCCGACAACGTGCGCAGTGGCGCATCTGCTTGATGTACGGGGCGCACTGATCCTGCATCTCCCGCTTCTCCTTCGGTGTTGGGGGGGTGATGCCGGCGAACTTGTACTGCGGGATGAGCGGGATGACGTTGAAGGTGAACGCTCCCATCTCCCCGACCTTCTTCGCGATCTCGGGGATGTGCTCGTCGTTGATCCCGGGGATGTAGACGGTGTTGATCTTGACGAACATCTTCTTTGCAACCGCCATCTCGATCCCCTTCATCTGCTGGGAGAGGAGGAGTTCTGCCGCCTCACGCCCGTGGTACTTCTTCCCGTCGTACTCGACCCAGGAGTAGATCTTCTCGCCGACAGCAGGATCGACGGCGTTGAGCGTGACCGTAACGTTCCCGACGTCGTACTTTGCGAGTTCCTCAATCGATTCCGGGAGCATGAGGCCATTTGTGCTGATGCACATGATCAGGTGCGGGAACTCCTCGTGGATCAGCTTGAGCGCCTCGAACGTCTCCGGGTTTGCGAGCGGTTCTCCCGGCCCCGCAATGCCGACCACCTTCACGTAGGGGTACTCCTTGACGACGTTCCTGACGAGATCGAGCGCCTCCTCCGGGGAGAGGACCCTGCTCGTCACGCCCGGCCGGCTCTCGTTCACGCAGTCAAAGTCCCGTATGCAGTAGTTGCACTGGATGTTGCACTTCGGGGCGACGGGGACGTGGCACCGCCCAAAAGCGTGGCACGCCTTCTCGGAGTAACAGGGGTGCTCGCTGATCTTGCGCAACTGCTCCGGATCGTAAGGAACATCCCTGCCCTGGACCGTCGCGGTCCGATACTCATCGGCCATATAATAAGATCTATGCGACAGAGGATATTATATACTGATGGGTACCGGCGGGGTGGCGGCACTCATGCATACCCCGAAGTCCGGTCGGCCGGGTCCGTGCGCACCTTGCCGCCGGGTTCCTGCACGGATTTCCGCGGCGCATCACGGTTCCGGTCAAGGATAAGGCCGACGTCGGGCAGGACGAGGTAGACCGGAAAGAAACCGAAGATGCTGTGATACTCCGAAGTGTATGCCTTCATCCGCCGGTAGTCGCCGTGCATCTGCGCCAGGTTTGCCACGAGATCCGCAAGACGCTCCTCTGTCGGGATCACCTCCGGGGTTTTTGGGAATGCGGCGAGCCGGCGCAGGATTCCGTCCCGCCAGACATGGATCTTATAGTCGCCGACCTGCATGAAGAGTTCCCGGCTGTACGCCCCCTGCAGGTACCTGACGATGACGACCTGTGAAACGAATACGGCTGCGAGCGGCAGGAGGTCCCATCCGAGGGCGAGATCGGCCGAGGCGAGGAACGTCGAGAACGTCATCCCGGGGAGGAGCATCGCCGATACGGCGAGGGCCCCGCTCACGGCCCCCAGGGCGGCGACGAGGAGGATGACCCGCATCGCCGCCCGCCACCCGGCCCGGACCTTCTCCTGCAGGGTCGTCCACATGCCGTCGAGCGAGAGGAAGAAACTCGTCGTGTAGGGCCTGACGTAGAGGATGCCGGCATAGAAGAGGATGATTGCAAGGGACTGGAGCACGATCAGTGCCGCCGCCCCGGGCCTGAGCGACCCGGCCATGTACCCGCCGAAGAGTGCGAAAATGACGTTGATGCCGAATACCAGCCCGAACCCAGCGGCGAGGGGCTGACAGTTGATGAAGAAGGTGTCCCAGAAGACCTTCCAGTAGACCCTCGCGTCTCCGGCCGCAAGAAAGGATATCCACCCCGCACCGCGGATCGACCCGAGAAACTCCACAATCGCCGTCCAGTCCGGGAAGGCCGTTTTCGGACCCCCGGTTGGGATCATCAGGATAAAGGGATTCACCATGTAAAGGATGAAACTCGATGCGATCCAGTAGAGCATGTACCGGGGGAGGAGGAGCAGGAAGAGAAGGTTCACGAGCACCGCGGCGAGGATGAAGAGCCCGGTGACGTGGAGCCGGCCGTCGCAGGCGAGGAGGACTGATTGCCGCTGCTCCTCGCGTGCGATCTCGTCCTCCACGTCTCTTGCGAGCGCCTCCGCCTCCCGGGCGTACCTCGCGAAGGCAGAATCTCTCTCCGGCACCGCCATCTGCGGGAGACAATAGCCCTTTTGGAATAAATGCATTCGTGAGGATCCGGGCCGTTCCTGCTCGCCGAAAAAAGTGGACGGGTCAGGCCGTCTGCCGGCTGAAGTCGAACGGAAGAGGTTCCTTGCCGGTCTCCCGCATATCCCTCTCCGGCTCCATGCCGAACCGCTCCTCCGCGGCTTTGAGGATCCGCCGGAGCATCTCGGGGTACGACAGGCCCGCGTACTTCGCCATCTTTGCGAGGTGACCGTCCCAGCACCACCCGGGGTTCGGGTTGACCTCGAGGAGTTTCGGGTTGCCGTGCTCGTCCAGGCGCCAGTCGAACCGGCAGTAGTCGCGGCATTCCAGGCGCTCGAAGAGGGCGAGGCAGCACCGCACGATCACCTTCTCGGTCTCTTCGGGGAGATCCGCCGGCTTCGATACGATCTTCCAGTACGGCGAGTCAGGGAGCCACTTCGCTTCGTAGCCGCAGATGCGGGGGAGTTCTGGGGGCAGCGCGGAGTAATCCTCCTCGATGACAGGCAGCACCATGCTGTATCCGGGGGGGTTGCCGATGATGCCGACGCTGATGTCCTTTCCGGTGAGAAACTCCTCGACGAGGAGCGAGCGGTCGTACCCGAGTGTCGTCCGGAGCGTGCTGATGACGTCGGAGAGTTCCTCGATGGTGTGGGCGATGCTCTTTTGCGTGATGCCGTAGGAGGAGTCGCCTGCGTTCGGCTTGACGATCGCCGGGAGTTTCATGCCGACGTCGTAGGTACGGTCGCCCGGGGTGATGAAGCAGGCGTCCGGCACCGGGATTCCCATCTCTTTCGCGATGCCGCGCACGAGCGATTTGTCGTAGCAGAACGCGAGCGACTGCGGCCCGGATCCCGTGTACGGGATATCGAACATCTCGAGAAGCGCCGGCACGTGGAGTTCTTTCCTCGGGTCGTTGTTGAACCCCTCGTCGCAGAGGTTGAAGACGTAGTCGACCTTTCCCCTCAGTTTCGGAAGGTCCTGGATCAGCGTGTCGTGTTTGCACAGGAAGGTGAACCGGTAGCCGGAGAGTTCCCGGAGAGCCGCCTTCATCTGGTCGATGGTGTAGAAGTCGTCGTCGTCGAAGGCGCAGGAGGGTTTCAGGGCGTCGGGCCTGGCCGGGTCGCCGAGCATCACCGCGACGTGTTTCGTCTTCGCCTGCCCTCTCGCCTTCACTGGCGACCACTCCTTCCTGACGACCGCGGTGACGATGTGGCGGCGTTCCATCATGCCGAGGTCCTGGTTCCGTTGCGACTCGGTCGCGATCTCATGGAAGGCGATCCCGGAAAACCCCGCCTTCTCAAGGAGCCGCCGGAGCGCTTCGGGGGTGTAGAGGCGTTCGGCATAGAACTGGTCGGCCACGACGCCCTTCTCGACGTCGGTGATCACCTCCCGGGATATCAGGCGCTGTTCGTCGAGCGAGAGCGACCGTTCGCGGCAGACGAACATCGTATCGTCGATCCACTCCCACGACCTCGCCAGGAAGTGCTCTTTCAAGTACTCGCCGTCGGCAACGTCCAGGAGCACCCGCCCCCAGGGTTTGAGGATACGTCGGAGCTCGGTGAGGATCCGCAGGTCTTCCTCGACGGAATCGAAGTAGCCGAAGCTGTTCCCGAGGACGAGGACGACGTCGTAGGTGTCGGTGCGGTACGGGAGTCGGCGGGCGTCCCCCTCCCGGAACCGGACGGAGAGCCCCTCCTTCTTCGCGGTCGACCGGGCCCGCTGGATCAGGTAGTGCGACTGGTCGAGGCCTTCGGCGTTGTAGCCCCTGCGCACGAGTTCGAGGGTGTGCCTCCCCTGGCCACAGCAGAGGTCGAGGATCTTCTCGTCCGGCTGAAGGTGCAGGATCCGGGCTATCCGGTCAATCTCTCGTTCGGTGATCTGCGGATCGTCGACGACATCCCCATCGGTCTTTAAGTAAAGCCGGTTGAAGATACCCCTCCACCAGTCGGATTTCACATGCTCTTCAAGGTTCGGGACTGGACCAATAGACTTCCTGTCCCGGCGCTTTCCCTTGCGCCTGCTATCGGGGGGCTCGTCTGTGTGGCTGTCCTCGGTCATGCCGGGTCACTCCCCCGGTTGTGTTTCCGGAACAGGATCGGTGTTATGCCGGGCTGCAAAAGAGATCGAGTATCATGTGCCATAGTTGGATGATCATTCGGTAGGATAGTATCGATAAAAGGGTTGTGCCACAGTTCTCCCTGCGGTGGTCAATGGCCGCACTGCAGAGGAATTTCTCTCCCCCGAAAGCCCGGGCACGCACCCGGGGGAGGGGGCCCGCACTGGATGGTGTGTGGCGGGAAGCAGGAGTTCCGTGCTGCTCTGCGTTCATGGGATCGTGAGACGCACCTATATATGCAGGCAGGTAGTTGTGTATGTGCAGATTATCTGCATGGTTGAAGTATATGGAAGAGAGATACCCCCGCAGGGGCCCCCGTTCGTTTGAGGACCGTCCCCGCGAGTTCCACAAGGCGGTCTGTTCCGACTGCGGCAAAGAGTGCGAAGTTCCTTTCAAGCCAACGGAGGGTCGGCCAGTCTACTGCCGCGACTGCCTCCCGAAGCACAGAAAACCCAGATTCTAACCCTTTTTTTGCATAAGACGTCCGCGCCTCGAGCGAATAGCCCGTAACATCATTTGCTCCACGGACGTGTCATACGATAAGCCGCCTTCTCATCAGCCTGATCGCGAGGACGAAGAAGAAGACGGTCGCCACCGCGATCCAGGCGAGGCTGAAGAGGTTCACCGACGTAAACGCCGAGAGCGTGATCGCCCGATTGATGCCGACAACGTGCGTGAGCGGGAGGGCGGCGAGGGCAAAGTACTGGATCGGCTGCGGTAAGAGGTCAAGGGGAAAAAACGTCCCCGAGAAGAGGAACATCGGGGTGATGAAGAGGAACGATGGGTAGTTCAGCGCGTCGATGCTCGGCGTTATCGCCGTGAAGCACATTGCGATGCCCGCAAAGAGGAGGCCTGCAAGGTAGGCGAAGGGGATGAGGAGCAGGGACGAGGGCATGGCGACGACGCCGAAGAGAAGGAGCACCGGGAGCATCAGCGTTGCGTAGATCATCCCCCGGGTGGCGCCCCAGAGCATCTCCCCGGCGATCACCTCGTCGATGCTGACCGGCGTCGCGATGATCGCATCAAACGTCTTCTGGTAGTACATCCGGACGAACGACGAGTAGGTGCACTCGAAGAAGGCGGAGTACATCACCGATATTGAGACGAGGGCCGGTGCGATGAAGACGGGGTAGGGTATCCCGTCGACCGCCTCGATGTAGGTCCCGAGCCCGAATCCCAGGGCCAGAAGGTAGAGGACCGGCTCGATAAAGGGCGGGATGAAGTTTACCCGGTAGGTCCTGAGGAAGGCGTCCCAGTTCCTCCGCCAGACGCTCTGTACCCTCGCGGTGATGTCGATCATGCTCGCTCACTCCCGCAGGCTTCGGCCGGTCAGCCGCAGGAAGACGTCCTCGAGGGTTGCCGGGCGGACCGTCACCGCCGCTTCGTGCCGGCAGACCTCGAGCAGTTCGCGTGCCACGTCGTTTGGACGGTCCGTGAAGATCTGGAGCACGTCGCCGGCGAGATCGTAGTTCACGCCGAGTTCGTCGAGGCGGGTGACCACCTTCTCCGTCCGCTCGACCTCGACGACGTCGTTTCCGGCATGCTCCCGGATGAGGTCTGCCGGGGCACCCTCGACGAGGATCTTACCGTGGTCCATGATCACCAGCCGGTCGCAGAGGCGTTCCGCTTCGTCCAGGTAGTGTGTGGTGAGGACGAGGGTGTTTCCTTCGGCCTGGAGGCTCCGGAGTTTCTCCCAGATCAGGTGCCGCGCCTGCGGGTCGAGCCCGATGGTGGGCTCGTCGAGGATGAGCAGTTCCGGTTCGTTGATCAGGGCCCGGGCGATGATCAGCCGCCGTTTCATCCCGCCCGAGAGTTTGTCGATCAGGACGTCCCGCTTCTCCTCGAGCTGCATGAACGCGAGGAGTTCTTCCGCCCGCTTCTCCGCTTCCCGCTGCGGGATGCCGAAGTAGCGGGAGTAGACCAGCAGGTTCCGGTAGGCCGAGAAGTCCGGGTCGAGATTGGTCTCCTGCGGCACCACGCCGAGCCGGCTCTTGATCTCCCGCTGGTGGGTTTCCACGTCCATGCCAAGGACCTCCAGGGTGCCGCCGGTCTTTGGGGAGATGCACTGGATCATCTTCATGGTCGTCGTCTTCCCCGCCCCGTTCGGGCCGAGAAACCCGAAGACCTCTCCTTCCCTGACCTGGAAGGTGATACGGTCGACCGCGACGAGGTCCTCGAATTGCTTCAAGAGGTCGCGTGCTACGATGACATCCCCGATTGTTTCTTCCTCCTGATGAGTCTGTGGGGTTGTGAGAATACAACATCTTTTCGCTTGCTCCTTCCGCTCCGGGAGGGGCGGAACCCTTCCTCCGCGCAGGCGGCTGCACGCCTTTTTTTCCGGAGGATTCGGCCGGGATTTCAGTCTGCCCGGACAGAGGGCCCATATCCTTTTTGCCCGGAGAGAGTCCACCTTTGTAAGTTGCAGCGATACCATGACCGATAGTGCTGTGGGGACGGGGAGGGCCGTCTATCCTCCAGAGACCGTGTATGTCGGCTCATCGAACAGCCGCGGGCGGGGAGTCTTCGCCCGCAGGGATCTTTTTGCCGGCGAGGTGATCGAGGTCTGCCCGGTGATCGTGCTCACTGGAGCGGACGAGCAGAGACTCCTTGATAAGACGCGCCTCTTCGATTACTACTTCGCATGGGGGGAGCTTGCCGCCGTGGCGCTCGGCTACGGGTCGCTCTACAACCACTCCCGCCACGCGAACGCGGACCACGTCTGCGACGTCCTCAGGGGCGAGATCCGCATCCTGGCCCACCGTGCCATCCGGCGGGGCGAGGAGATCACGATCAACTACGGCGGCCGGCCCGACTGCCCCGACCCCGTCTGGTTCGATGCGGTGGAGGAGTGAGTTCTCCTGTGTCTGGACGGCGTCACCGTAACGCCCGTATTTGCTGCGGTTCGCTCCCACGGAGGCGCTGGAGTGCGGTTGCTGCCGGAGGAGCAGCGGCATTTACCGGCACCGGGAGCCGGGGGTGGAGGCAGCGCCCCGGACCTCCCGGGCCGCTTCGGGGTGCGCGACCGGATCTCCAGTGGAAATCAAGGGGTTTGCCATAATCTCTCCAGATCGTAGAGATTCTCTTGATCGCCCGTAATGTCTGCCGACCCCTGTAACCGTCCCGCCGGCCCTGCGGGTTGCTCAGAAATGCCCTTCAGTTTGAAGAATTTTCAGGGATTCAAGGACAATTTAGGGAGATCGCATCGGGCCATCAGGGGCGCGGGGACATGGTAGCGGGGATATTGCCCGGAACATCCCGCGATCCCCCTGCAAAGGCCATGCCGGCCGGTATACCGTGCCGGCGTTTTAGCGCCGGATGACCAGCTGCACCTGCTCTGTCTGCACAATGCCCCCTCCGGTCGCCGTCACCGTGGCGTCCACGGTCGCGGTGGAGACGAGGGGTGGGAGGTCGGGCGCCACGACGTCGTACGTGAGCGGCGGGTAGGGCGGGGTGACCGTGCCGAGGTCGTGGTTGTCGCGGAACACGCCCCCGAGCGCCGTAGCGGAGACCCTGACCTCGATGGGTCCGGTAAAGCTGCCTTCGGGGTGCACCATGAGCGTGAACCTGATGGTATCACCGGGCCGAACCGTGGCGGTTGCGGGCGTAACGCTGATGGAGAACGAGCGAGAAGTGACCTGCACCGGGATTCCGGTCGCGACCGGCGTTCCCGGCGTTGCTGTCGGGGCAGGAGGTGGGCCGGGCTGTCCTGGAGGTGGGGCGCTTCCGTCCATGAGGAGGCCGTAGACGAAGGCGGTGCTGGTGAGCATGACGCAGATGAGGACTGCGATCAGCAGGGGAGGATATTCTCGTACCATGGTGCCGGTACTCCCACGGGGTATGTCGGCAGAACGGCTGCCGGCGTATTTATGCGTTACTGCTCTGCTGTTTGGGGAACTGCAGGCCGGGGTAAAATGGGTGGATTTTTAGTCGGTGGCGACCATGACTTCGGTCGACTTGACCACGGCGTAGACCTTCTTGCCGACGGCAAGCCCGAGGTTCTCCACGGCTCCTTTAGTGATGACCGAAACGAGCTCGCCGCCGCCGTCCAGTTCGATGGTGATCTCCACGAGGATCATCCCTTGCTCAATCTTCGTTACTTTTCCGGGTAGCTGGTTTCTTGCACTTACCTTCATGATGCATGCACCGCGGCGGTGGTCTGGCACCCTGAACGATATAGGTTTCGATACCCGAACCCCCGGTGCGGTCGTGCGGGCTCTGTTGAAACCCCCCTGCTTGCTCCAGACGGCCGCAATCAGGGGTAATCAGGAGCACGGCTTTCCACCGGGTATCGCCATGACTGCCCCCGCCCTGGGGCGGGGGAGGAGGCCGGAGGCCGGGTGGGGTGGGGGTTCCAGGTATCCCATTAGGCAGTAGAGACAGGGGAGGGGGAGACCCCCTCCCCGCGAGCCGCCACCCCAATGGCGATATCCCACGGCCCACTGCAGGGGCATGCCCGGGGAACAAGACCGTTTCCGGGGTGATTCCTCATCCCGGGTCTATAACAGAACTGAAATTTCGTAGCTTCGCGTGAAGCAATCCATGGTGCAGATC
>PGYH01000038.1 GCA_002839575.1 Methanomicrobiales archaeon HGW-Methanomicrobiales-6 | reverse complement strand
CGATGAAGACAACACCGGCAGCCCGGCTCGGATCGAAGAGGGGGGTGCCGTCGGTGAACGCATACCAGGTACCGGTCGCCGTTCCAACCGCAGAAGCGGTCAGTTCGAACTTCGAGACGTCGGCTACCGCGATGGTCTGCCCGACGGTCCCGGAACCCGGCGTTGATATGCTGCTGTAGTAAACCAGTGTCCCGGACGAGACACTGAGGGTTTCATAAGATGCCGTCGTCTCACATCCCGGCTGATCGGGCAGGTCTCCTTCTCCGGAAAGGACGACCGGAGGGGCATTGAAGACAGGACTCAGGTCGAGGCTCTCTTCACCAACGTAGATAGTATCACCGTTGTAAACACTCCGTGCTGTAGCCGGGGACGCAGCCAGCATGGCCAGGAGGACCACGGCAACCGCCGCCAGAAATGCCGTTCGTTTGATCATGGTAGATCTCCACTCCGCATGATGCGTCACCGAAAGAGGTTGAAACCGGCAGGACATGCCGCCTGCGGATGGTTTGAACACAATACAGAACGCCAAACCGTTAGAACCCGTCATCCCGTGCGCAGAAGTTCATCCTGCGCCGTGTAAAATAAACGTTCCGCTATTGTCCGGCACAGGAGGGACGGGAAGGTGAAAAATACACGGACCAGGAGAGATATGATCCCCCAGGGCCCCGTCACCCGACCTTCAGCACCACCAGCGTGATATCGTCGAACTGTGGTTGACTGCCGGCGTGGGCGGTGACATCCTCCACGATCGCATCGATGATCTCCCGTGCCCCGCGGTCCAGCAGTCCCGAGATGAGTGCGGTAAGACGCCCCATGCCGTACTCCTCCTCATGCTCGTTTGTGGCCTCGGTCACTCCGTCGGTGTAGAAGACCACCGTGTCGCCCGGATGCAGTTTGAGCTCCACGAGCTCCAGCTCGATGTCATCAAAGATCCCGAGTGCGATCCCCTTCCCCCTGAGGAGTTCTGCCGCGCTCGATCCCTCCCTGAAGAGGAGAGGAGGGTTGTGCCCCGCGTTCACGTAAGAGAAGGTTCCTTTTCGGGTATCCAGGATGCCGTAGAAGAGCGTGACGAACATGCAGGTCTTTGAATCCATGCAGATGTAGCGGTTCGCCTCAAGGATCGACCCGGCGGGGTCCAGGCTCTGCGAGGCGCTCGCCCGGACGAGGGTGCGGGCGAGCGCCATGAACAGGGCGGCCGGAACGCCTTTTCCCGAGACGTCGGCGATCTCAACGCCCCAGCAGCCTTCCCCGACCGGGATGTAGTCGAAGAAGTCCCCGCCCACCTCCCGGGCGGGGAGGTTGAAGCCCGCGAGATCGAACCCGGGGAGCACCGGCGCCGACTCGGGCAGGATGCTCTGCTGAATCTCCTTTGCGATCTCGAGTTCCTTCGCGATCCGCTCTTTCTCTGCGGTCGTCCGCCGGAGGTTCTCGATATGCTCCCGGAGCTCGGCCGCCATCCGGTTGAAAGAGTGGGCGAGGTCCTCGAACTCGTCCCCGGTCTCCACGTTCACCGTGAACCCGAGATCGCCACGGCCTATGGCCTCCGAGCCCTTCTGCAGTTCCTCGATGGGCCGGGTGATGTGACGGGTGACGGCGAGAGTCAGGAGGGCGACGATGACAAGCAGTGCCAGGAACGCCCCGGTAAAGACGGTCTTCATCCGGTCCTGCTGGGCGCTGATGTGCGCCGCAGTGTCTTCCGATGCCTGAAGGATACTCTCCCGCGTCGTTCGGATCGGCGCGAGCACCTCGTTGACCGGCATCACCACCCCGATGCTCCAGTTCACGCTCCGGATGGGAGCATACGCGATGAACCGCTCGCCGTCCTCAAACCCGGCCCGGGCGACCCCGGTCTCCCCCGCGATCATCTTCCCGGCAACTGCGACCAGGTCCGGGTTCTCGCTCGCGAGGAGGTTCTCGGTGACGAACGACTCGTCCCACCGCATATCTCCCGACGTGAGGCCGGGCCGGCTGATGACGTTTCCGTGCTGGTCAATCAACATGGCATAGCCCCGGTCTCCCACCTGGGTCCCGACGATCTGCTGGTTGATCGTCTCGATCGTCACATCCGCACCGACCACCCAGACCCAGCCCCTGTCGGGGTCGTAGACCGGCCGTGAGCAGGTCACCATCAGGCCGTGCCCGATAAGGTCGACGTACGGCTCAGACCAGACCAGTCCGCCCCCCTCATTCGCCTGCACGAACCAGCTCCTGAGCCGGGGATCGCACGTGGCATCGAGCCCGGTCGTCCAGGGGTAGATCATCGCCATCCCGGAGCTCGTCCCGACGTAGACGCCGGCAAGATGCCGGTTCGTAGCGGAGACTGGAATGAAGATGTCGTCCATCATCCCCGCAGCATTCCGTTCCTCGCTGAGAAGGCCGGCATCGATGCCGGGCGAGAGGAAGAGGACGGAGGTTGCGCGCCGGTCTGCTGGCTCTTCGTCCTGCAGGTAGAAGTGCCGTGGCCGAACCATGGATGGGTTTTCCATGACAGTCGCGGCGTACCGTTCCATGACCTCAAGGTCCCCGATCACCTGTTCGAAGACGATATTGCTGATGTAGGCCTGATCCTGCGCAAGTCGGAGAAGCGACTCCTCGGCGTTGCGCTCGAGCGCCGCGGTGCTGTCGTTCATAGCACGTGTCCCGAGATCGGTGCTCCGCTCAAGCGCGTAGCGGCCGACGTCGTCCATCTGCACGAAGGCAAGAGAACCGGCGAGGAGGAGGGCGACCGTCGAGAGAGTCAGGAATACCAGAAGGATCTTGGTTCGAACCGAGATCCTGATCCGACGGCGCTCCTGCTCACTCTCGCTCATCAGTATGGTTATTTGCAGGATGGGGATAATATGCGTTCTGGATTCTCTCCGCCACCTCTGCTACACTATACCCGCCCCGCCTTCTCGTTGCAAAAGAAAAGTGTGCGAGGTTACGCGCACATATTCGATCAGGAACAGCGATACGGCAGAAGGGCAACACCCAGAACAACTGCTGAGAGGGTGGTCGCCGTGAAGAGTCCTGGAGTTGCCTCTGGCGTGACCGGGGGTGCTTTGACGGTATCGTTCGAGAAGGCCGGCAGCACGGCCATCGCCTCCCCCTTCAAACTCCCGCTTCTCTTCCCTGCACACCGTCCGCCTTCCGGAGCAGGAATACAAACGCCGCCCCTTCTTCCGGATGGCCCGGAACCCGGTCCTCCACCCACATCCTGCCGCCGTAGCGGTCGATAAGGATCTGCACGAGGTACAGTCCGAGCCCCTCGCCGACGCCCCGCTGCTTCTTCTCGTAGCGGTGGAAGATCTCCTCTTTCTGGCCGTCCGGGACGCCTCGACCCGTATCCGCTACCGTCACCCGGACGAAACCCCCCTCCTCTTCCGTCCTGACGGTTACGGTGACGCCGGGACCCCCGTGTTTCATGGCGTTGCCGATCAGGTTCGTGAAGACCTCGGGAAGGAGGTCGTCGGCAAGGACCCGCCGGGAAACACCCTCGTAGGAGATGGGGATATCCGGGAAGTGATCGATCTCCGCCCTGATGATCGCGTCGAGATCCATCGGCTGGAGGAGAGGTGGCCCGGCGTGAATCTGCCGGATTTTCGAGACGGTCCCGAGGATCTCGATGCTTTTTGCTATACTCCGCTTCAGGCTCGCCATGTAACAGGCCGCCTCCCCTTTCACGGAGCCGATGAGCAGTTCAGCATACAGGTTCGAGACGTTCTCAGTGTTCCCGATGTCGTGGGTCAGGATATCCAGGTAGAGGTTCGCCTCCCGGTGGGCGGACTCGAGGTCCCGGTGGATCCGGGCCAGATCGGCGGCGTGGCGCTTAATTTTCTCCTCCGTGCGCCTCCGCTCGGTGACGTCGCGGACGATCCCGCCCCGGTAGAGCGGCCGGCCACCCGGGTCGAGCGTCACCGTGAAGTGGTCTTCGAGCCAGCGATACATGCCGGCTTTCGTCCGGAACCGGTACAGGAGGAGCCCCTTGCCTGAGGCGGCAGCGGCGTTCAGTTCCGCTTCAATCGGCGGGCGGTCGTCGGGATGGACGCGGTCGATGACTTCTTCGATGTCCATCGCAGCCATCTCCTCCGGGGTGAAGCCGAGGATCTCCTTGATGGCCGGGCTCATGTATTCGTAGCAGTCCGCCTGCAGGTTGCGCCGGTAGGCCGCATCGAGCGAGTTTTCGAGGACCGCCCGGAACCGCTCCTCGCTCTCCCGGAGAGCCTCTTCCGCCCGTTTGCGCTCCGAGTCGTCGTAGACATAACCCTGGGTCTCGATCAGTTCGCCGTCCGCACTGAAATGCCCGACCATGTTCTCCACGACATGGATACGGGTGCCGTCTCGGCGCTTCCGGACCCTGCCCTCGTTCTCGACCTTCCCCTCATTCCGGAGGCGCGCGAGGAGCAAGTCACGATCACCGGGATCTTCGTAGAGGTCCCGGATATTGGTGCTCAGTGCTTCTTCCACGGAGGCAAATCTGAATATCCTGGCAAACGCCGGGTTGCAGGCGAGTATCCGGCCATCCAGTGTGGTGAGGAAGTCCCCGGTGAGATCATCCTCAAAGAGCCGCCGGTAGCGCTCCTCGCTCTCCTGGAGAGCCTCCTTCACCGACTGCAACGTGGCGTTCTCACGGCGGAGCGTTGCGTTCTCGGCCAGGAGTTCTGCCATGCGTTCATGGACCGGCCGTTCTCCCGCTGCAAAGGCCCGCTGCCCCCCCGTTCCCGCTCCGGTGCGGGACGAACTCCCTGATTCTCCTGAATGTGCTGCCATCCGAACTCCCGGGGCTGTATCACTACTAGTGATCAACCTGGGTTTGTCTGAAATGTATTAATGATACCCTCACAGGCAGGAGTGCGTCTCTTTGTTGCGGGCCCGCGCAAACCGGGAGAAGAGCCGTAATCACAACGGGTACTTATGCCTGTACAGCCAATGTACTGTACGTACAGCCCGCAACATGCCGCTGAGGGAAAATTATGAGGTTTGAGGAGATCAACGGGAACGTCTTCTACAACGGCGACTGCATCACGGGGGCAAGAACGCACATCCCCGACGGTTCAGTCGACCTGATCATCACCGACCCCCCCTACGGTATCAACGGCGACCGGTTGCACCACCACTACAACCGGGACGAGAGGTTCGTCGTCGGGGGCTATGTCGAGGTTCCTGCATCCGATTACGGCGAGTTCAGCCTGAGATGGATCCGGGAGGCCGAACGGATATTAAGGCCGGGCGGGACAATCTACATCGTTTCGGGCTACACGAACCTCTACCATATACTCTACGCGCTGCGCGAGACGTGCCTTCGCGAGGTCAACCATATCATATGGCGCTACAACTTCGGCGTCTACACGAGCAGAAAGTACGTCTCCTCCCATTACCACATCCTCTTCTACGAAAAACCGGGCGGTGAGAGGACGTTCAACCTGGAGTCGCGCTACGGGGTCGGGGAGAAGGGGCCGGACAACGGATCGCTGAACTACCGCGACCGCGAAGACGTCTGGTACATCAATCGCGAGTACAAACCCGGGCAGGCGAAGAACAAGAACGAACTGCCAACGGAGTTGCTCGTAAAGATGATCCAGTACAGCAGCAACGAGGACGACCTCGTCTGTGATATGTTCCTCGGCGGTTTCTCGACCGCAAAGGTCGCCATCGGCCTCAACCGGCGGGCAATCGGGTTTGAGGTCTCGGGGGAGGTATTCGACCTGAAGATCGCGGAACTGCGGGATACCCGACCGGGCTACCTGCTCTCCACGCTGCGAACCCCAGGAACCGGGGAGCCGGTCAACCAGGGCAGGCCCTGGACGGATGCCGACCGCACAACCCTGGTCTCCCGCTTTACCGGGCTCATTGCATCCGGCGAGACCAAGAAGGATGCCATTGCGACGCTGGGGAGGGAACTCGGCCGGGGCAGGTGGGCAATCGAGAAGATGCTGAAGCAGCAGGGCGTCCGGCCCGGTGCCAGGCGGGGCGACGAGACCTGAGCCCGGCCCGGGCATCACGAAGGGCACGGCCGTGGGATACGGACAACGCTAACGTGTTTCAAAACAAATACTTACAATAGCGAAATTAACGCAGGATAGGAGAGATCGATGGCAACATCCACCGCACGACCGTTCCTCAAGTGGGCGGGCGGAAAAGCCCAGCTGCTCGACGCGTTCACCCAGAGAGTTCCCCGGGAGCTCGCCGAGGGGACCCTTCCGGTCTTTGTCGAACCGTTCATGGGCGGTGGAGCGGTCTATTTTCACTTCAATAGCATCTTCGGGTTCAGGGAGTGCCACCTCTTCGATATCAACGCGGAACTTGTCCTCGCCTACAGTGTCGTAAAAAACAACGTCTCCAGCCTCATCGGGTACCTGCGCGAGGTTGAGGACGAGTTCCTCTCAAAAGACGAGCCCAGGCGCAGGGACTACTACTACGCCATGCGGGATGCGTTCAACCGCGAACGCGAGGAGATCTATTTCGGGCGTTACGGTGAGGAATGGATCGAACGGGCGGGACAGTTCATCTTCCTCAACAGGACGTGTTTCAACGGCCTTTACCGGGTAAATTCCCGGGGCGCGTTCAACGTCCCGTTCGGCAGGTACAAAAACCCGCGGATCCTGCACGAGGAGGTGCTCCGTGCCGATTCAATTGCGCTCCGGAATACGACCATCCACCTCGGCGATTTCACGCAGTCGGAACCCTGCATATCACAGGACTCCTTCGTCTACTTCGACCCACCCTACCGTCCCCTGAACCGGACGTCATCGTTCACGCAATACTCGAAGAACAGGTTCTCCGACGAAGAGCAGAGGCGTCTTGCGGCATTTTACGCACGATGTGACGCACAAGGCGCAAGGCTCATGCTGAGCAACTCCGACCCGAAAAACGTCGACCCAGAAGACAGGTTCTTCGACGACCTCTATGCCGGGTACCGTGTAGACCGGGTCCCGGCGAGAAGGGCAATCAACTGCGACGGGACGAAACGGGGAGAAATCCACGAGCTCATCGTCACGAATTACCGCCCGGCGTGACACAGGGAAACTGTCCCAAAACTATAAGTCCTCCCGGAAGTATGCGATGCTCATGGCATTCCGGGAGATCGATGACGACCTCTGGGAGATTGTCTGTAGACCCCTCCCGCCCCAGAAGCCCCATATAGGGAGGCCCCGGCGTGATCCACGGCACCTCTTCAACGGTGTCCTGTATGTCCTCACTACCGGGTGCACCTGGAGCGACGTGCCGGCGAGTTACGGGACGAAATCGACGGTGCACCGCTACCACCTCGAACTCTGCGAGCGAGGGGTGTATCAGGCGATCTTCCTCGATCTCCTCCGGTCGGGCTACGACTTCCGGAAGAAAGAGAGCACCGCGGCGGGTCTCGCGGCTCCCGTGCCGGGGTCTTAAAACTCCCCCGCCACCACCACGAAGAGGTCACCCCGGGGCGCCGGGGGCTGTGCCGCCGTGCCGACAGCGATCCGTTCCGCCGGGTAGCCGAGATCCTCGCAGACGGCAAGCCGGATCCGGGGCGGGAGGGCGGCCGCGAACGCCCCGACGTCGAAGGCCGGGTCGGCGATGAGGAAGACGACCCGGCCACGCATGGTCTCCTCCCGGGCCTCCGCTATCGCCCGGGCGTGATCCTTACCGTGGGCCGAGACGACAGCGGCCCGCGTCAGCGGAACTTTCAGCCGGGCGAAGGCGATCTGGAGGGAAGATATCCCGGGGACGACGTCGCCCGGGAGGTAGCCGAGCCCCGCAAGCATTGGGTCCCCCGTCGAGAGGACGACCGCGTGGTCCGGGAGGGAACGGAGGCTCCGGTAATCCGTGATCTCGTGCACCTCGCACCCCGGCGGGATGGCGTCCCGCGCAAGCGCGATCGCCCGGACCGAGCCGTAGACGAGCGACGCGTCCGCGATGACCCTCGCCGCCTCCGCGGTCAGCATGCCGGGGCCGCAGCCCACGCCGACGATCCTCATGGCGACTCTCCGATGACCCGGCCGGAACGATCGACGATCACGACCCGGACGCGGGGGTAGCGGACCCGGAACGACGCAAGTTCCCGGCCGGCCACCTCCTTCCAGAGCAGGGTCGCCGAGAGTTCCTCCACCGTCACGCACCCGGTCCCCTCGAGAACATCGGGGTCCATGAACTTCAGGATCAGGCCGGGAAGCCCGCAGATGACCGCGTCGCCGTCGACAGCCCCGAGTGCCTCTTCGAGTTTGTTCCCGACCAGGATCGCCTCGTGCTCCGGGAAGAGGAGACGGGAGTAGCGCAGCCCGAGCCGCCCGGTCGTCAGCACGACTGCTCCAGGAGCCCGGGCAATACGGTCGAGCACCCCCTCCGTCATGTGATCGTCCCAGGGCTCCACGAACCCGGTCGTCCCGAGGACCGATATCCCGCCGTGCACCCCGATCTTCGGGTTAAGCGTCTTCTGTGCCACCTCCGCCCCCCGGGGGACCGTGAGGATGACCGTCGTCCCGGAGAGATCCGCCTCTTCCACCGCCTCATCGATAGAGCGGCGGATGCAGTCGAGCGCCGGGGCGCTGATCGCCGGTGTCCCCCGCAGGTGGCGGGGGGTGTCGCGGGCAAAACTCCCGATACCCTCGCCGGGGACGAACTGGACCCCGCCCGAGAGAGAGGGGGCCGCCATCGCGACGAATTCAAGCCCCGCGGTCACATCCGCGGTGTAGTCCCCGGCGTCCTTCCGGCAGGACGCCTGCCCACGGTAGCCGTCCACCGGGAGCCTCACCGCGATGCCGCAGGGGAGGGTGACGTCCACCTCCTCGACGGTGTCGCAGGCGAGCGAGAGAACCGCCGCCTTGCAGGCCGCGGCCGCCGTCGTCCCGGTCGTGAACCCCCGGCGGAGGACCGTCCCCGACGCCGTCAGGACTGCGAGACCCCGCCGGACATCCTCAAGGAGGGCAGGGGAGCGGCACGCCGCCACCCACGCCTCGGGGTACTCAAAGTCAGTAACCGGGTCCCGCATGGCCTGCACGCTCGGCAAGAATCGTGATGATCTCGTTCATTGCCGCCACCGCGACCGGCGTTCCGCCCCGGGTGCCGGCGTTCGAGACCGACGGCACGTCGAGGGCACGGAGCGCCTCCTTCGACTCCGCCGCGTTCACGAACCCCACCGGGGTTCCGACGACCAGCGCCGGCCGGACTCCTTCCCGGATCATGTCGCAGACGACGAGAAGCGCCGAGGGGGCGTTCCCGATGACCACGATCGCGCCCTCCACCCGGTCGCGCAGGGCGAGGAATCCCGCGGACGTCCGGGTGATCCCGCGCTCGCGGGCGATATCCTCGCCGTAGTCGAGAGCGCAGACGACTTCGCTTGCATGCCCGCGTTTCAGGATGCCCGCCTGCACCATCCGGATATCGACGATGATCGGTGCCCGGCGCTCCAGTGCAGAGACCCCGGCTCCGACAGGGTCGCCGGCGAAGCGCATCAGATCGGCCATCGCAAAGTCGCCGACCGCGACCGAGCACCGCTGCCGGATCCGGTCCTCACGTGTGGCGTTTCCCACCTGCTCCCGGGCCAGGTTCCGACTCTTGCTCGCTATCGCGTAGGCCTCCGGCGTGACCGCCGCAAGGTCAGTATACGTACTTCCGGTGGTATCCCCGGGGCGTGATGATTCCTCTCCCATCAGTCTCATCCCTCCAGATCCTCGTCTCTTCTCCGCCGACAAAGACGATCGAATGCATGTCCACGAAGGCGAAGTGGTCTTTGAATTCCCCAAGCGTCGTGATCAACCGCCCCTCCCCCTCCCGGTAGGCGTTTTTGATCACACCGACCGGCGTGGCGTCCGGGAGGTGACGGCGGGCGATAGCGACCGCCGCATCAAGGTTGTGCGGCCTCCCCCTCGAGCGGGGGTTGTAAAGGACGACCGGCACCCGCATCCGGAACGCGAGGTCGAGCCTCCGCTCGATCTCCTCCCAGGGCGTCAGGAGGTCCGAGAGGCTCATCGTGACGTAGTCGCCCGAGAGCGGCGAGCCGAGCCGTGCCGCCGCCGAGACCGCTGCCGTGATCCCGGGGACGACCTCGACCGCGACCGTCGAGCCCGACCGTTCGGCCACCTCGAGGACGATGCTCGCCATCCCGTAGACCCCGGCGTCGCCGCCGCTCACCATCGCGACGATGCGGTCCTCTGCAAGGGCAAGCGCGCGTGAAGCCCGGTCAACCTCTTTGCCCATGCTGCTCCGGATGACCTCTTTTCCGCCGAGCATCGGCATCACCAGATCGAGGTAGAACCCGTTGCCGATGACGCAGTCAGCCTCGCCGAGAGCTTTTAAGGCCCGGGGCGTCATATGCAGCAGGTCACCGGGACCGGTGCCGACAATGTACAGTCTTCCTCCGCTATCGTGCGATTGCAACGGTAACACTTCCATACGTTTGCTTGGCAAGAACCAGTTCTTTTCGCTTCGCGATCGCGAGCGCCGCGGGTTCCGCGACCCCGGCAAGCCCGATCAGCGAGGCGCGGGAGGGCGACGGGGCCTCCTCTGCGTTCAGCGTATCGTCGCCTAAGAAAACGAGGTTGCCGCCGAGATCCGCGACGGCGGAAAGGAGTCCCGCCTCTCCGCGCTTCTGTGCGGTCGTCGCGTAGACGAGAACCTCAACGGGCGCGATCCCGGCCTCACGAAGTGCCTGCCGGATGGCTTCTTCCACATCGGCGGCCGGAACACCCTTCCGGCACCCGACGCCGACGACATACTCGCCTTTCCGGACGAGAAAGGAGACACCCGGTCCCGCGACGACGATCCCGGGGCCGGTGACGGCGTAGAGGGGCACGTCGGCGTCCAGCACGGCGGCGTTCACCGCCCGGGTGGAGTCACGGTTCACGATCTCGCACTCCGTGCGGGCGGCTATTCCCTCGACAGATTCCCTGCCCCGGGTCTCGGTAGCGGTCGTGATCACCGGTGTGACCCCGAGAGCGGCAAGTTCCCGGGCGAGGTCGTTTCCGCCGTGGTGCCCGCCGACGACCGGGACGGCGTAGCCGAGATCCGGGCCGACCACCACCACCGCGGGGTCGCGCCACTTGTCGGCGAGGAGGGGAGCGATCCCCCGGACGGCGATCCCGGCCGACATCAGGGCAACGATCCGGCCGTAGCCGGCGAAAGCCACCCGGAACGCGTCCGGGCCGAAAGGAAGGACGTCGGCGCCGAGAGCGTCCGCAATCCGGCGGGCGTCGGGGAGGAACCGCTCAAGCGCGATCACGACAGTCCCGGTCATGAGTAGAGGACCGACCTCCCGAATCCGGACGTTGCCCCCTCGACCACCTTCCCGATGACGATCAGCGCCGTCCGCTCGATCCCGGCAGCCCGGGCCTTTTGTGCGATGTCGGCCACCGTCCCCCGGACGATCTTCTGGTCGGGCCAGGATGCGTGGTAGACGATCGCCGCCGGGGTCTCGGGCGGGCACTCCACCCGGGCAAGGACCTCTTCCATCCGCTCGGTCCCAAGGAAGACCACCATTGTCTGCCCGAGCCGGGAGAACTCGGGGATCAGGTCCGATTCAAGCGTCGCTCCCGCCGGGCGGGTGACGACCAGGCTCTCGGAGACGTCACGGAGCGTGAACTGGGTCTTGAGGGCCGCCGCGGCCGCAAAGAGGGACGAGACCCCGGGGACGATCTCGGCCTCGATCCCGCGCCGGGAGAGTTCCGCCATCTGCTCCACGATCGCCCCGTAGAGCGCCGGGTCGCCGGAGTGGAGTCGGACGACGAGTTTTCCGGCCCGGACGTGCTCCTCAATGGCGCCCACGATCTCCGGAAGCGCCATTCCCCAACTGTCGAGTCTCACGCCCGCGCCGGACTCCGCAACAAGCGCCGGGTTCACGAGCGAGCCCGCGTAGATGAGGACGTCCGCCCGCCGGAGGAGGTCCATCCCCCGGACCGTGATGAGATCGGGAGCCCCGGGCCCCGCACCCACGATATAGAACTTATGCATGCGGCCGCCTCGCAAAGAGGATCGAGAAATAGTCGCTCTTCTCGGGAAGTTCGCCTCCCCGGTAGACCCGCTGCTCCGGCATGAACATCCGCTCCACGAGGACGAACTCCGAGTAGCCCTCCTCCGAGAGGGATGCCGCGAGCGCCGCAGGCCGCCGGACCTTCATGAAGATCCGGGATTCCGGCCCGTTCCCGTCCGAGACGAAGAACCCCCCGGCCACCGGGACGTTCGCCACCGAGGCGAACGCGGTGATGGAGCTGATCCCGGGCTCGGTCGCAAACGCGACTTCCGGGTAGCGGGCAGCGATCACCTCGCAGAGCCGTGAAAAGGTCGAGTAGAAGTTCGGGTCCCCGATGATCCCGAAGACCGCGAGACCATCCATTGCGTGCGGCGCAATCCGGTCGGCGTTCTCCTCCAGGCACTTGCGGATGTAGTCCTCGTCGTTCGTCATCGGAAAGTTGAGGACGACGGCGTCGGGCCGGTACGACCTTACCAGGTCGTAGGCGAGGTTTCCCGGGACAAAGACCGCCGCAGCTTCGGAAAGGAGCCTGACCGCCCGCAGGGTCAGGAGTTCCGGGTCGCCGGGACCGAGCCCCACGCCTACGAGCATCCGGCACCCCCGACGACGATGTAGACGGGGTTTATGGGTTTGAACATCACTCCGCCGGCGATCCCGGCCGACCGGGAGACCTGAAGGTGGACGGCCTCCTCAAAGATCCCGAGGCGCTGCATGCTCGCTATCGCCTCATGAAGCGTCCCGACCATAACCGCGTTCACGACGATCCTCCCCCGCACCCGATCGGCGAGGAGGTCAAGGACCTCCGGCAGGCGGCCGGACCCCCCGACAAAGGCGGCGTCGAGCGCCCCCAGATCCGGGAGGATATCCACCGCGTCGCCCTCGAAGAATTCGACGTTTTCAGCGTCGGCGCGAGCGGCCTCGGCCCGGGCATAGGCGACCGCCTCCGATCGCCGGTCGATCGCGTAGACCCATTCCGCAACCCTTGAAGCAGCGATGGCGATCTTCCCGGTCCCGCACCCGACATCGGCCACCCGGTCGCCCGGGCGGATGCCGAGTTTCGCGAGCGAAACGGCCATGACTTCGTCCTGCGTAGGTCCACCCTTCAGTCCCATAGCATCCCCATTAACCAGATAAATTTGTGCTAACTCCTATTTAATGGAGCAGTGAGCCGTCTCGCCGCCCGGGCCGGGGCAGCACGGGACGACGGGCCGCCAGTCATGCGTCCAGGCGGATATGCCGGTGCAGCAACTGCTGCGAGGAGCATAAAGGTTTTTGCGACGACGACGACATTATGAGTACAATGCTCAGGATAAACCGAGACAAGTGTGGATATTGCGGCACCTGCGTTGCAGTCTGTCCCGAGGACGCGCTCGAGCTGATCGACGCCTACCTCAGCCTTGAGCGGGAGTGCATCGGCTGCGGGATCTGCGCGCGGGCGTGCCCGCTTGGAGCACTGGAGGTCGTCCATGAAGAGTAACTACGACATTCTCGTCATCGGAGGCGGCCCCGCCGGCGCTCTTGCCGCGAAGACGGCGGCGAAAGCCGGGAACTCGGTCTGCCTCATCGAGAAGCGTCCCGCCATCGGCACGCCCGTCCGGTGTGCGGAGGGGATCGGCAAAGAACTCCTGAAGGAATATATCAAGCCCGACCCCCGCTGGATATCCGCCGATATCGAGAGTGCCCGGATCATTGCCCCGAACGGCACCGCCATCAGGCTCGACCAGGACAGAGCCGGAAGCGAGGTCGGTTACGTCCTCGACCGGAAGGTCTTTGACCGTGAACTCGTCTGGCAGGCGGCCGAGGCCGGGGCGGACGTGATCGTCAAGACCCGGGCGACCGCACCGATCATGGAGAACGGGGCGGTCCGGGGCGCGAAGGTGCTTTCGGCCGGGACACCGGCCGATATCCGGGCCGAAGTGGTCATCGCCGCCGACGGCACGGAGGCGCAGTTCGCCCGCCGGGCCGGGCTCGAGACCGTCGTGCCCCTCCGTGAGATGATGAGCTGCGCACAATACCTGATGACCGACATCGATATCGACGCAGGCTCGACGGACTTCTACCTGGGCAACGAGATCGCACCCGAAGGTTACCTCTGGATCTTCCCGAAAGGTGACCGGACGGCAAACGTCGGGATCGGCATCACGGGCAGGAAGAGCCGCGACGGGTCCCGGGCGAAGGACTACCTGGACCGGTTTGTCGCGAAGAGCTTCCCAAACGGCAAGACGATCGAGGCGATCGCGGGCGGCGTCCCGGTCTGCCGGCCGCTCGCCTGCACGGTCGCCGACGGCCTTCTCGTCGCCGGCGACGCGGCAAGGGTTGTCGACCCCATCACCGGCGGCGGGATCGGGAACGCCATGTACACCGGAAGGCTCGCCGGCGAGGTGGCTTCAACGTGCATCGAGGCGGGCAACTGCTCAAAGGAGTCCCTGATGCCTTATGACACCGAATGGCGTGCATCCCGGATGGGCACGATCCTTGAGCGGAATTACAAGGTCAAAGAGTACTTCATCACCCTCGACGATACGAAACTCAACACCCTCGCGGACTCGATTGCAAGCATCAGCTTCAGTGAGTTCTCGGTCGCGGCACTCATCAGGGAACTGATCAAGCGCAACCCGAAGATGCTCCTCGAGCTGAAAGCGCTCAAAGACACTCTAGCCTGACCGTATCAGCTGTTTGTTGAGTGTCTTCAAGGTCTCCGCTTCCGCCTCCTTTTTTGTGAACACCGTGATGACGTCGCCGGGCCGGATACGGACGGTGCCGCTCGGGATGATGAGATCGCCCCCGGCACGCCGGATAGCGATGAAGACGAAGTCCCGGACCTCGAGATCCCGGATCTCGTGATCGACGATGGGCGCGCCCTCTTCGGCGACGATCTCGAAGATGGTGCCGCCGGGAATCGAGGCAACCTGCTGGAGGTTCGGGCTTTTTGCCCAGTAGTAAAGACGGGTCGCCACCAGCTCGTCGGGATTCTCGCTGATCCTCACCCCAACCTCGTTAAAGAGGTCGGAGTGCTCCTTCTGGTTCACAATCGAGACGACGTTTCCAACGTTGTAGCGTTTCGCAAGCCAGCAGGTCATCAGGTTCACGGCATCGTCGCTCGTGGTGGCGACCAGGGCGTCGGCTCGGTCAATCCCAGCGTCCTGTAGCACCGATTTGTCGGTTGCGTTCCCGGTTATGGCAAGAACATCGTAGTGCTCCAGGATATCGCTCGCACGTTCTTCGTCCTGGTCGATCACCACCACAGAGTCGCCTGCGTTCACGGCAATTGCAGTCAGGTTCCGCCCAATTCCGCCAAGGCCGACGATGATCGTGTACATCCATCTGGATTCAATCGTCTGCATTGAAATACCTTGCGAATAAACCAGAGGATGTGATCTGCGGGGTAGATGAAGCGGGGAAGGGTTCAGTAATCGGTCCGATGGTAGTCGCCGCCGTCGGATGCCGGGCGACCGAGGACCTTGCGGCTCTCCCCATCCGGGACTCAAAAGCCCTCCGGCCGAAACAACGCGAGGTGCTTTACGAGGCCCTCTTCCGCGATTTTTCGATCGCCATCGTAACCATCGATGCCGCCGGAATCGACGAAGCCCGGAGCAGGATAACCATGAACGAGTGTGTGGCCGAGCTCCACGCCGAGGCGCTTATGGGGCTTCAGCCGGAGTGTGCCTACGTGGACGCCTGTGACGTGAACGCGGAACGCTACGGCCGGACGGTCGCCTCCCATCTCGATTTCCCCTGTGAGATCGTCGCCGAACACCGGGCGGACGCCCGGCACAAGATCGTCGGCGCGGCGAGCGTCGTCGCGAAGGTCACCCGCGACCGGGCGATCCGGGAACTTGAGCAGCAGTACGGGAAGATCGGGAGCGGCTACCCCTCCGACCCGACGACCATCGAGTTCCTCCGAAGTTACATCCATGACTACGGGAGCCCGCCGCCCTGCGCCCGCCGGACCTGGAAGACGGTGACGAACCTCTACCAGAAGACGATGCGGGATTTCTCATAACGCGGAAGATTTTAACCTCCCGCGCGCCAACCGTGAGTGATGAACTGGCTCCAGATACTCCTCCTTCTCGTCGCGGCATACCTCCTGATTGCCTACTATATCCGCGACCGGGGGCTGTTTCGCGATCACGTCATGTTCTTCGGCCCCATCCTCGCCATCAAGACTGACCGGGTCGGTTTCTTCGACTGGTTCCGGAAGTTTAAGACCCCGCTCCGGGCCTACGCGACGCTCGGGGTCGTCATGGTCGTGGTGGTCTCGGCCTTCATGACGCTCGCCCTGATCCTTGCCGTCCCCCAGTATCTGGTGCATACCCCGGAGCCGACCGGAATCTATGATCCGAGAAACATCCTCGCGATACCCGGGGTCAACCAGGCGATACCGATCACCGCGGCCGTCATCCTTGGCCTCCTCTTCACGATCGTCATCCACGAGTTCGGCCACGCGATCCTCGCCCGGGTCGAGGATATGCGGGTGCGGAGCATGGGCCTTCTCATCGCCGTCGTCCCGATAGGGGCGTTCGTCGAACCCGACGAGGAAGACGTCGAGGCGGCCAGGGGGATGCCAAAGATTCGGATGTTCGGCGCTGGAATCACGAACAACATCGTCATGGGCCTCGCCTGCTTTGCGGTGATGTTCCTCCTCGTGGGAATGGCGACGCCTCTTGCCGTCCCGCTCGTCCAGGGGGTCTACCAGGACTACCCGGCTGCCGACGTGGGGCTCCCCGGCTATTCAGTCATCACGGGCATCAACGGTGTTCCCGTGACCAGCCAGGAAGAGGTGTCGGCAATGATGGAGGGGACGCAGCCGGGAGATACGGTCACGGTGACGGCCGAAAAAGACGGGGTCGAGAGCACCTACACGCTCACCCTCTCGGAGTGGCCGGAAGCCCTCGCCGATGACCGGGACTCCGGATTCATGGGGGTCTATTACTACAGCGCACCCGCGGTGAAGGAGCATATCGGAAACATCGCGGACCTCGGCCTTCTCGCGCCGCTCTACCTGACGATAGCCCCGATCGACGCCTTCATCCAGGGCAACACCCAGCAGCTTGCGATCCTGCTCACCAACACCCCCGAGCAGATGGCCTGGGAGGAGCCGTTCCCCCTCTTCTGGGGCACGGTCCACCTTCTCTTCTGGACCGGGTGGTTCAATCTACTGGTCGGGATGTTCAATGCCATCCCGGTCGTTCCGCTCGACGGCGGTTACATGATGAAGGAAGGGGTGGAGCGGTTCTTCGAGCGCCGGGGCTGGTCTCAATATGCGCAACGGGTCGTCGCTTCGATCAGCGGCTTTGTGACGGTGATGCTGATCCTTCTCATCACGATGCCGATGATCGTCGCGGCGATGCGGTTCGTGCTGACGATGGGGTAACTACCCTCTATTTTCCCGTCAGGACAGCGGCACTATCGCGACCGGGCATGGACCGCGGCCAGGACAATTCAGGCTGAGTGAACTACCCCGCCCTGAAGGGCGCGGCTTCCTGCTTCATCGAACTTGCCTCGAAAAGGGCTTACGCGATCTCCACAG
>PGYH01000037.1 GCA_002839575.1 Methanomicrobiales archaeon HGW-Methanomicrobiales-6 | reverse complement strand
GTCTTCTTCATCACCTCGGCGGACTCCGCGACGGTCGTCCTCGGCTCGCTCACATCGGGCGGGGGCCTGGTCGTCCCGAACTACAAGAAGGTCGTCTGGGGACTCTCCCTCTCCGCCGTCGCGATCGTCCTCCTCCTCACCGGGGGGCTTGACGCTCTCCAGGTGATGGCGATCACCGCGGCGTTCCCGTTCATGCTCGTGATGATCGGCCTCTGCTACACGCTCGCGATCGGGCTGTCGCAGGAGAAGGTGCAGTGAAACAAATCCCGGCACGTTTTTTGCCTTCGACGGGACAACACATCATATATGACCATAGACGTCCTCGCGTTTGCGACTTCGCCCCGGCGCCACGGCAACTCCGAGACCCTCCTCGACTGGGTGCTCGCCGCGATGGAGGCCGAAGGGGCCGCGGTTGAGAAGATCGTCGTCGCCGAGGCCGACATCCGGCCCTGCCGCGGGTGCAACATCTGCGAGACGCTCAACCGGTGCGTCCAGCACGACTACATGGACTACGTCCACGACCGGATCATCGCGGCCGACTGCATCATCCTCGCGTCCCCCATCTACTGCATGGGGCTTGCCGCGCAGGCGAAGGCGCTGGTCGACCGGGCGCAGGTCTTCCGCTCCCGGAAGTACGTCCTCCACCTCCCGGTCGTCCCGCCGGAGCGGAAAGGAAAACGTATGGGCATCTTCCTCTCGACCGCCGGGCAGAACTGGGACTACGTCTTCGACGCGGCAATCCCGTCGGTGAAGTGCTTCTTTCATGTCATCGATATCCCAAGCAGGGATCTCAAGTACCTGATGGTGAACGGCGTCGACGAGAAGGGCGCGATCGTCCGTCACCCGACCGCGAAAGCCGACGCGGAGGCTCTCGCCCGGGAGGTCGCCGCGCACCTGCGGGAGGTCGGGGCGGCATGACCGTAAAAGTCCTCGGCATCTCCGGCAGCCCCCGGCGGCACGGGAACACCGAGACGCTGCTCGACGCCGTGCTCGATGGCGCCCGGGAGGCGGGGGGGGAGGTCGAGAAGATCGTTCTGCGGTCGCTCGAGTACGCCTCGTGCCGTGGGTGCAACGCCTGCCACAAAACAGGGGTCTGCGTCATCAAAGACGATCTCACGGAGGTCTTTACAAAGATCGGCGATGCCGACGTCCTTGTTCTCGCATCCCCCATCTACTCGATGGGGATCACGGCGGAGGCGAAGGGGCTGATCGACCGTGCGCAATACCTCTGGGCGCGCAAGTTCATCCTGAAGACGCTCTACCACACCCCCGACCGCACCCGCCGCCACAAGGGGATATTCGTCTCGACCGCGGGGCTCGGATGGGAGAACGTCTTTGATGCGGCGTTCCCGGCGATCACCGCCTTCTTCAACACCACCGGGTTCGAGTACTGGGACAACGTCATCGCCAACGATCTCGACCGCTACGGGGGGATCGCGGGACATCCGACAGCGCTTGCGGAGGCACGGAAGAAAGGGAGGGACGTGGTCAACCTTCTCGCCGACATTGAGGACCCCGGGATCGCAAAGACCTGACCCCCACCCCTCCCGGCCCTTGACGAAGAATTTTTCCTCGCCCACTACACCTGGAACGGTTCTACACCCCGCCCCCGGCAGCGCGGGTCAACGATTTTTCCTGTTGCCCTGAAACCGGAACTAATTAATACGTCCTGGCAATCTCCATATTCAGTATCCAGCCTGCACGATGTATCCCGGGGCAGCAGGAGAGACCACGTGTGACCCCCGCCGAACCTCCGGAGGACCTGCACGGCGCGCAGCCGGACTACCAGATACTGGAAGGCATTGAAGACGCCATCCTGGTGCTCGATGAGAACGACAGCATAATCTGGGCGAACACGGCCTCCCGGAGGCTGTTTGGCGTGCACGAGAGCAACCCCGGACAGGCAGGGACGGTGGTCGAACTCGCCGATAAGGTTCTTGCGGCATTCGGCGACGGGACCCCGAAATGCGAGTGTCGGCTCAAGAGTCCAGGCGGAGAAGAACGGGAATACCTCTGCTCGGGATGGAGAACACCGTCCGGGAAGAACTGGGTGCTCCGGCTCCGGGAAGTGCCGGGACAGAGGGATTACGAGGAGATCGTCGAGTACACCGGGACGGCGACGGTCCTCATCGAGGGGAACGGCATCATATCGGTGGCAAACACGGAGTTCGAACGGCTCTCCGGGTATTCCCGCGCCGAGATCGTCGGGATAAAACAGTTGACCGATTTTGTCGCATCCGCAGACGAACGCCGCCAACTGAAGGAGTACCACACCCTCCGGCGAGACGATCCGGCAGCCGCACCGAGGAACTACGCCATCTCGTTCATCGACCGGGCCGGCAACACCCACGCCGTCGAGGTCACCGTCGGCCTGATCCCGGGAACCGCCCGTTCCGTGATGTCGCTCCTCGACGTGACCGAGCGAAACCGCGCGGAGCAGGCGCTCCGGGAGAGCGAAGAACGGTTGAACCTGGCGCTCTCGGCGGCAGACGACGGACTGGTCGACTGGGACGTCAACGCCGGCACGGTCTACTACAGCGCCCGGAGTTTCACGATGCTCGGCTACGAACCGGGAGCATTCGTGCCCACGATCCCCACGATCCTCGCACTCGTCCACCCGGACGACCGCGACGGCGTCGAGGCGGCCCTCACCGGGATGGCCGCAGGAGTTCACGACCGCTGCGAGATGGAGTTCCGGATGAAGTCCGCATCGGGAGAATGGGTCTACGTGCTCGACCGGCTCCGGGTGGTCGAACGCGATGCCCGCGGGACGCCGCTCCGGATCGCGGGGACGCATACCGATATCACGAAGAGAAAGGAGGCGGAACGAGAACTCCTGATCGCGAAGGTCTCACTCGAGTCGTCGCTCGCCGCGATCGCCATCGCCGACCTCGACGGCTACATCACGCACGTCAACCCGGCACTGCTCGAGCTGGCCGGGCTGACCGACCCGGGAGAGGTTATCGGACGGCATCTCACGGAATTCTGGGTGGAGCCGGCGAGGGTCGAGAAGGTTCTTGCGTCGATTGCGAAGCAAGGCAAGTGTACCGGGAAACTGACCGGCAGAAAAGCCGACGGAACGGAGTTTATCGCCTATGTTACCGCGACACTCCTCAGGGACGATGCCGGAGAGCCGATCTGCATCATGGCCACTGCCGTCGATATCAGCAAGGATATCCGGATGACGCAGGCGCTCCGGGAGAGTGAGGAGCGCTACCGGACGCTTACAGAATTCGCCCCGGACGGCATCATCCTCGTCGATACGGATGGGAACGTCATCTTCGTGAACAGCGCCGGCGGCCGTCTGGTCGGCGCAAGCCCGGGGTACCTGCGAGGAAAGAACATCCGGGAACTGTTCCCGCCCGATATCGTTCAGAGATGGCTTCCGGCGCTTCGAACCATAGCAGAGTCTCCAGGAGAGATCGTCACCGCAGAGACCCTGGTTCCTGGAGACGGCAGGGAGACGTGGCTCGAGGTGCGCCTCATCCCGATGGCTGAACCCGACGGAACCGTCAGGAATCTGCTCGGGATCTGCCGCGACATCACCGGCCGGAAACGGGCGGAAGAACAGCTCCGGTTCCAGGCTCAGGTGCTCTCTCAGGTGGAGGACGCCGTGATCGCGGCCGATACGGATGAGCGGATCACCTACATGAACCGGGCGGCAGAGCGGCTCTACGGCGTTCCTTCCGGCGAGGCTCTCGGGAGATCCGTCTTGGAACTCTTCGTCACCGAGTGGCTCCGCCCGGGCGACGAAGAGGCGGCGAGGAGCGCCCTCCGCTCATCAGGAACCTGGCGCGGCGTCGTCGGCCACTACACGAGGGAGGGAGAGGCGATGTATGTCGACGAGACCCTCAGCACGCTGGCCGACGATGCCGGAAGGATCACCGGGACGCTCTACTCGCTCCGCGACGTGACCAGGCAGCGGCAGGCCGAACTCGAGCTCCGGATCAAGGATATGGCGATAGCCTCGGCGCTCGAAGCCATTTCTCTTACCGACCTTGAAGGAACGATCATCTACGTCAACCGCGCCTTCCTCATCATGCACGGATGGGAGCAGGAGGAGATCGTCGGGAAACCTGTCTCGGTGCTCTGGGCAGACCCGGAGGAGATGGACCGGATCAGAGACGACCTCGTCCGGAGCGGATCCTGGGCGGGCGAGGTGAGGGGGCGGCGAAGAGACGGAACAATCTTCCCCATGCACCTCTCCCTCTCCTTCGTCACCGACGAGGCGGGCAGACGGATCTGCACGAGGGGATCGGCGATCGATATCACCGAACGCAAGCAGGCCGAGCAGGAACTCCGGATCAGGGATATGGCGATCGCCTCGTCACCGAGCGCGTTCACCGTCGTCGACCTCGACGGCCGCCTGATCTACGTCAACCAGGCGTTCCTCTCCATGTGGGGCTACGACTCCCCAACCGAGGTGATCGGGAGACGGGCCACGGAGTTCTGGCAGAATGAGGAGGAGGCCCAACGTGCGCTTGAGACGGTCGTCCGGACCGGCAGGTGCGCAGGCGAGCAGATCGGGAGACGGCGGGACGATACGACGTTTTATGCCGCCTTCTCCGGAAGCCTGGTCAGGGACGGCGACGGTGTCCCCCTCTGCATCACGGCATCGCTCACCGACATAACCGCCCAGAAACAAGCCGAAGCCGAGATCCAGGCCCATAACCGCGAGCTCTCGGTCTTGAACCGGATCATCGGGGTATCGGCGTCCGCAACGGATCTCGACGTGGTGCTGGAGCGGGTGCTCGCAGCGGTCCTCGCCCTCCTCGATCTCGCCGGCGGCGGCATCTACCTGATCGAGCCGGGAAGGCAGAGTGCACGGCTCGTCTGCGTGCAGGGCCTCCCGGAGGGGTTCCCCACACACCCGTACATCCCGGATATCACCGCCAGACCCTACGCAACGGTGCTGGTTGCAGGAGAGCCTCTCTTCCTTGAAGACCGCCCGGAGCTCCGCTACCCGGGGGAGAGCGGTGAGACGCTGCACCCCTATGCCAGCATCCCGATTACGGCACGGGGAAGGGTCATCGGGGCGCTGAACGTGGCCTCCCAGGGCGGCAGGCCGTTCACCGACGCCGACCGGTCTCTTCTTACGGCCATCGGGAGGGAGATCGGCACCTCCGTCGAGCGCACCATCCTGATCCGGCAGCTCGCGATGGCCGAACGGGAGGCGAACCTCTACCTCGACATCCTCAGCCACGACATCCGGAACGCCGAGAACGTCTCGGGCCTCTACACCGATCTCCTCGTCGATATGCTCGAGGGGGAGAGAAGGGCCTACGCACAGAAACTCCAGAGCAGTATCCGCAAGAGCATCGAGATTCTGCGGAACGTCTCGACGATCCGACGGATCCACAAGGAATCGGCCGTGCTCGCGCCGGTCGACCTCGATAGAGTGATCCGGGACGAGATCGCGATCTTCTCCGGGTGCCAGATCCGCTACGAGGGCACGAACTTCGCGGTCATGGCCGACCCGCTCCTGCCCGAGGTCTTCACGAACCTCATCGGGAACGCCGTCAAGTTCGGGGGGCCGGCGGTCGAGGTCACCGTCAGGGTGGAGGAGAACGACGGCGAGATCGTGGTCTCTGTCGAGGATACCGGGCCGGGGGTTCCCGACAGGATGAAGGATACCATATTCATGCGGTTCGGGCAGAACAGGAACCGGAAGAGCGGCCAGGGACTGGGGCTCTACATCACCCGGATGCTTATTACACGCTACGGTGGCCGGATCCGGGTGGACGGCCGGGTGCCGGGCCGGCCTGAATGCGGCGCGGCGTTCCGGTTCACCCTGAAGAAGGCGTCAACTACCCCTGACTGAAGTCGGGGGGCTCCTCAGCCCACGATCCTGAAAAAGGAGAAGGTCCCTCAGATGAGCGACCAGACGAGGAGGCCGGCAGAGGCGGCCATGAGCACGGCAAAGATGGCAGGGTTCCAGGCGAGAACCTTACGCCCGTCGAGAACACTGATCGGGAGCATGTTGAAGGTCGCGATCATCGCGTTGATCCGGAGCCCGACGAGGCCCACGACGGCGAGGAGCCCGCCGCCGAAGAGCATGAGGGCCGCGAACGGTATGCAGAGGAGGAGGTTCGTGATCGGCCCTGCCGCCGATATCCGCCCGTTCTCGGTCCGTGTCGCATTCCCGTAGATGTAAGTCGCCCCCGGTGCCGCAAAGACCACTCCCACAAGCGCTGCCAGCACCACGGCGACGAGGAGCATCTGGTTATCCTTCTTGAACTCCGCCCAGTAGCCGTAACGCATGGCGGCGAACTTGTGCGCCAGCTCGTGGAGGACGAAGGCGACGCCCACCGTGACGAGCGACATCACGAAGAAGAAGACCAACCCCATGACGTCAATCCCACCCCTGACGTAGATCAGGGTGAAGGCGATCGAGATGGCAAGCCACGCGATCAGGAGATCCCGGCGTTCGCGTGGCGGTATTCGTTCCAGCATATTTGGTACCAGGTTTGTCCCGGCATCATAATATCCTTCGCTTCCCGGGGGCCGGGCCATCAGGTTTATTCCCCGCCCGGATTCAATCATGTAATATGTCCCTTGATGCCGTCAGGAACGGAGTCCAGGAGATAGATGAGCGGATCATCGATCTGGTTGCGGAACGGCAGAAACTCGCGGCGAGAATCGCCCGCTTCAAGCAGGAGAACGGTCTCCCCATCCGCGACGAGGAGCAGCGGAGAGTGGTCCTCGACCGGGTCTTCACCTACGCCGTCGAGAGCCGGATCGACCCGGTCGCCGTCAGAAGGATCTTTGAGATCCTGATCGAGATGAACGAAGAGCGGCAGCGGGAGTGCAGCGGGGACGGCAACCTGCCATAGAGGTTATCCCAAAGCGCCTCCGGGGCCGCATCGGCCAGAGCGTTTTGCTATGGCCACGTAAAAAAAGGTTACAGGGTGAGCATCGTCCCGACGCCCTGGTCGGTGAAGAGCTCGAGGAGCAGGTTGTGCTCCCGGTTGCCGTTCACGACGTGGGCGCTCGCGACACCGTTCCTGACCGCTTTCATGCATCCTTCGAGTTTCGGGATCATCCCGCCGGCGATGACCCCCGCACCGATCATCGCCTCCGCTTCGGTGAGCGAGAGGCGGTGGTAGACCGTCGTCCGGTCGGCGTCCATCACGCCGTCGACGTCTGTTAGGTTGACCAGTTTGAATGCGCCAAGAGCGATCGCGATCTCCGCGGCGGCGGTGTCGGCGTTGATGTTCAGGCTCCTCCCCTGCCGGTCGATGGCGATCGGGGCCACCACCGGGATGTAGTTCTGGGCGAGGAGGCAGTGGAGCACCTCGGGGTCGACCTCCTCGATCTCGCCGACCTGGCCGAGATCCACCTCCTGTTCGACCTCCCCGACCTTCACCCGCTGCGGCTCCATCTTCCGGGCGATGAGGAGGTTGCCGTCGTTGCCGGAGATCCCGACCGCACGGGTGCCGCAGTTCGCGATGAGGGAGACTATGCCGTCGTTGATCTTGCCTACAAGAACCATCTGGGCGATCTCGAGCGTCTCGGCGTCCGTGATCCGGAGCCCCCCGACGAATTTGGGCTCTTTGCCCATCGCCTGCATCTTCGTGGTGATCTCGGGCCCCCCGCCGTGGACCAGGACGACCTTCATCCCCACATAGCGGAGAAGGACAGCGTCCCGGATCACCGTCTCGAGGATGCTCTGGTCGACCATCGCGTGGCCGCCGAGCTTGATCACGATCGTCTTGCCGTAAAATTTCTGGATGTAAGGGAGTGCCTCCATCAGCACGTCTTCTCGTTTCATGTCGTGTACTTCCCGTTGATCTCTACGTACTTCTCGGTGAGGTCGCACCCCCACGCCGTCGCCTTTCCGTCGCCGGCAGCAAGGTCGAGGTCGAACGCGACGGTCGCACCGCGCATCGCGGCCTTCGCCGCTCCGAGATCGGCGACGATCTCGCCGCGGCGGACGAGCGGTATCTCCCCGACCCGGAGCGAGACGGCGTAGGGGTCGAACTCCACGCCGGCTCTCCCCGCCGCCGCGACAACCCGGCCCCAGTTCGGGTCCTCGCCGTAGACGGCGGTCTTGACGAGCGGGGAGGCGACGACCGTCCGCGCCACGGCGGCGGCGGCGTCCTCGTCGGGGGCGCCGCGGACGGTCACCTCGAGGAGTTTCGTCGCTCCTTCGCCGTCGCGGGCGATCTGAACGGCGAGGTCGCGGCAGACGGCCTCGACGGCCTTCGCGAGCTCGGCCCGGTCAACCCGGCCTGCGGCGCCGGTCGCGGTGCAGAAGGCAACGTCGTTCGTGCTCGTGTCCCCGTCGACGACGACCCGGTTGAACGACCGCCGGGTCGCCTGACGGAGGATGTCCTGCAGAACCGGGGCTTCGACCTCGGCATCAGTGTAGATGAACGCGAGCATCGTCCCCATGTTCGGGGCGATCATCCCGCTTCCCTTGGTGATCCCGCCGACGGCAAACGACTCCGTCCGGACGAGGGCGTGTTTGGGGAAGGTGTCGGTGGTCATGATCGCCCTCGCCGCCGCATCCTCGGCGTCAGCACTCCGGGCGAGGAGCGGGGCCGCCCGCCCGCACTGGTCGCGGATCCGGGCGAGATCGAGGTAGCGCCCGATCACCCCGGTGCTCGCGACGCCGACCGACCCGGGGTCGAGACCGAGCGCCCCGGCCGCGATCCCGCACATCTCCACCGCGTCGCGGTAGCCCCGCTCGCCGGTGTAGGCGTTCGCGCACCCGCTGTTGACGATGACGGCATCGAGGGTTCCCCTCTCTATCCGCTCCATCATCACCTCGACCGGGGCCGCCCGCATCTTATTCGACGTGAAGACCCCGGCAGCGGTTCCGCTCGCCCGGATCAGGGCGAGCCCGTACTTTCCTTCCCTGATCCCCGAGGCGGTGACGCCCTCGACCGCACAGATACTCTTCACGATTCCTCCCCCGAAGACGCCCCGAGGCCGTGAACGATGTCGGCCCGGGTGACGATCCCGACCAGGTTCCCGTCGCGGAGGACCGGGAGGCGTGCAATCCCCTCGCGGAGCATCAAAGATGCCGCATCGGCGATATCCGAGTCTTCGTCGATGGCGATGACCGGGCTGCTCATCACCCGCCGCACCTCCATGTTGCTGATATCGGTGAGCGCACGCTTCGTCCGCTCCCAGTTGATGAACTCCCTGACCGGCACCTCGATCACCTCGAGCGGCGAGGGGAGCCAGAGATCGTCGGAGAGGTCGCCGGTATCGAGGAGCGAGAGGATATCGGTCTCGGTGACGATTCCCGCCACCCGGTCACCGTCCATCACGGGAAGCCCGCCGATGTGGTACTTCCGGAGCAGTCCCGCCGCCTCGCTCACCGGCGAGTCGACCCGGACGGTTACGGGGTCCGGGGTCATAACGTCTCTTACCTTCATCTTTATCACCTCAGGGGAGCATCCCGGCGGTGCGCAGACCAGTGTCTTCCGCAAACCCGCACATCAGGTTCATGTTCTGGATCGCCTGGCCGCTCGCGCCCTTGACCAGGTTGTCGATCGCCGAGACCGCGACGACCCGGTCGCCCTCGCTCTCGACGGCGACGTCGCAGAAGTTCGTCCCGCGGACGGCCGCGAGGGTCGGTTTCTGGTAGCGGACGAAGAACTCGTCGGCGTAGAACTTCTGGTAGAGCGCCTCGACCTCGTCCTGCCCCATCGGTTCGCGGAGGAGGATGTGGGCCGTCGTCAGGATGCCCCGGTTCACCGGGAGGAGGTGCGGCGTGAAGTAGCACCGGGCATCGGAACCGAGCCGGGCGGCTTCCTGCTTCATCTCGGCGAGGTGGCGGTGGGCCGTCCACTTGTAGGCGCTGAAGTTGTCGCCGACGTTCGGGTAGTGGGTGGTCGCGGAGGGGGAGGTCCCCGCACCCGAAACCCCGGTCTTTGAGTCGTAGATGATGGTGTGGGCGAATTTTGCGAGCGGCGCCGCCGCAAGCGTCGCCCCGGTCGGGAAACAGCCCGGGTTCGCGACGAAGGAGGCGCCCCTGATCCCATCGCGGTGGAGCTCAGGGAGACCGTAGGGGGCCTCGAAGTAGGCTTCGTGGGAGACGCCGTAGACCTTCTCGTAGATGTCTTTCGGGAGACGGTAGTCGGCCGAAAGGTCGACGGTTTTGATCCCCCGCTCTGCAAGCGTCCCGGCAACTTTCATCGCCGCCGTGTGCGGTACGGCGAGGAAGACGAAGTCGGCATCGATATCGCCGGCCCCGGTGTTCCGGAAGACGAGATCGGTTAGTCCCCGGAGGTGGGGGTGCACCGAGGCGACGGGGGTGCCGTCCAGTTTCCGGGATGTCGCGGCGACGACATCTGCGGACGGGTGCTGCAGCAGGAGCCGCATTAACTCGCCGCCGGTGTATCCGGATGCACCGATAATCGCAATTTCCATAAGAGAGGGTGTCGTTTATAGAATCTTAAGGCTTTGTGGTGTAGCGTTCGTAGAGCCGGGCGGCTATGGATTCGATCTCGTCTCTCCCCTCGAGTCCATCGAGGAGATCCTGCGGAAGGGCGGATCTCCCGTAGACGGCGCCGGCGTAGGCTCCGCAGATAAGCGCGATGGTGTCGGTGTTCCCGCCGACGTGCGCGGCGGTGGTGAGGAGGGCCGTGACGTCTTTGATCCTGTTGATCAGGAAGAACGCGAGCGGAACGGTCTGGTAAACGGTGACGTCGTTGCCGATCACCGTGAGCGCGCTTTCGAGGCTGATCCCTTCTTTTGCAAGATTCACTGCGTCGCGGATCTTGTTGCCGAGGGCGACGTCCTCGAGGGCGGCATGCTTCCCGGCAACGGAGAGGGCGTCGGGACGGCCGCGGACGGCGTGGTGGACGAGCATCGCGACGGTGACCGCTCCCGCGTGCGCCGCCGGGTGGGTGTGGGTGACGCTGCAGGCCTGGACCACCCGTTCGGTCACGTCGATGGGGTCACCGTAGAGAAGCCCGAACGGGACGGCGATCCCGGTGCAGCCGGCGGTGTTGGAGGAGACGCCGCCGGGTTTGCCGCTGGAAAGAAGGAGATGGCGGCACGCGGCGTCCACGGCCCCGTCGGGGAACCGGAGCTCCTCGTTCGCGTACATCCGGGCAAGGGCGGCAGCGTAGGCACTCTCCGAGTAGGTGCCGTCGACGAGCATCTCTGCCACAAGGAGCATCATCTGGGTGTCGTCGGTGAACTGCCCGGGTTTCAGCCCGGCGTTCGGGTGCCCCCGCCAGGCACGGCGGTAGCCCTCGTGGAGGCGCTGGAAGTCCGGCGGCGTGCTCTCCCGCGCCATGCCGAGCGCGTCCCCGATGGCGGCCCCGAGGAGACAGCCCTTGAACTGATCGAGCATTTGAGTAGTAACTCTCTTAAGGTTCCTCTTAAGGGTTGTTGTTCTGCGCGCGAGCGGTCGAGAGAGAATCGCTCCCGCCGGACATCTCTTTCCTCAGACGCTTTTTTCGGCGACCGCAAGGCCGGGGCACCCGGATTACAACCATTCGGGCTGACCGGGCGCGGTTGGGGTACCCTACCCGCTCCCGCATGGGCTCCGGTCAACGTCACGGCACAGCGGTGACATCGATCTGTTTCACCCATTCGGGCAGTTGTTCTACCCGTTCAACGGATGATACCGTCCCGTTGGGTGTGTCGAGGATAATATTGTAGTTCTCCCAGCCGGTGGTATTGACAGTGCTCTCCCGGCCGACAGTCTCGCCGCCGGCATCAGTAACGGCGGTAACCACTCTATAGGCATCAATACTCTCCCGTGCCGCAGGGCCGGAGTCCGACGCCGCCTGCCGGAGAGGAGGAAGACAGATGAATGCTACCGATTCTCCCGTCTCGTTGAATACACCGCCCTTGAAGATGTAGCCTCCCTCGATCAGGTCCCGGACTTCGCTGTCGTTTCGCAGTATCCGGGTCATCCGGTCATACCCGGACACTCGGTCGATCCCGCCGTGTGCGGCTTCGTCATCACCGGCACAATCCGTACTCACCGGGGGGAAAGCGAAGAGGATTGCAGAGAGCACGGCGGCAAGCCCCAACAATACTCCCATTATCTTCTTTGAGTCCATCGGCCCTCCATGGTTGCTGCCGGAGGATTGGCGGGATCAAACATCCCATTCCCGGAATACCCGGTTCTTTCGGGTATCCTGAGAATGGCCCCTCCCTTATCCATAGTCAGCTCCCAAAGTCGTTCAGGTGCCTGGAGGCAGGGGAGCGTACCTCCGAGCCACGCTCACGGTGCGTCCTTCCCGTGGGACCTCCGGATGAGGAAGTAGCCCACCGCGAGCACGATCACGGCTCCCAGGCCGCACGCGAGGAGCACGGGGTTGTAGAAGATGCTGAACACACTTTCGGAACCGTGATACGCCGTCGTATCTGCAGGCTCGCCGAGCACGGTTTGTCGGTCGTTCCCGGTATCGGCCGGAGGTTCTCCACCCGGAGATGCGCACGCTATACCGCTGCCGGCCAGGATGAAGAGCAGCAGGGCGATGCAGATCAGCCCTCTCCGGCCGGTACCGTTTATGAATTGTCTATCTTTCATCGATCCTCACCTGCCGGTGCGGCCCGGGATACTGATCCCGGTATTCATGATGGAGACGTCAACATTCCTCTACATATCTTTTCTGTGCCGCACGTCTACACGTTGGGTCATTCGGATCGACACTCCACTCAAAAACGGCCTTAACGCACCGGGAACCGGTGTTGTGCAGGTTGGGGAGGTGCCCGAATGCCGGGCGACCGTCCAGCATTCCGGACATATGTCCGAAAAACTGGACGTTTGAGAAGACCATCGAGGTCCTGAGGGAACGCCTGACGGAGGCTCTGCGGGAAGAGGGGGTGGGAGAGCAGCCGGCTCATAGCCGTTCCGGCCATCACTCGACGATCGATGAGGCGACCTTCGTTATCTCACCCTCCGGGAGGCTCCCCGTCATGCAGAAGGCAGCGTCGTTCCACTCCCACCGGAACAGCCAGAGAGAGTCCTCCGAGCGGTCGTCGTTCTCGTAGACCAGATGGCCCAGGATGCCGTGGCCCTGGACGATCCGCTCCTCATTTCCGGCGACCGTCGGGCCGGGGCACGGGGCGTCCGCGGACGAAAGCCTCGTTACCCGGAGGTCGCCGGCGGTGCCGGTGTAGGTGAGCGTGATGCTGCCGCCGGTGGAGCGGACGGCGTTTCCGAAGGCGTAGCCTTCGGGCAGGTAGGACGGTTCGGGGATATCGGGGCCGAAGACCTCGCGGGCCTCGGCAAGCGTGCCCGCGTGTTCCGGTACGGTCTCCTCCGCGCTGGTGCAGCCGGCAGCGGCAAGGAGGCAGCAGAGCAGGAGAAACATGGGGAGAGTATTCTTCATGGTGGTTCCTCGGGATATCCGGTGCGGAAGAGAGCCGCGCTCCCCTGAGGGGGGGCCGGCTCCGGCATCCACACCGGGAGACTTTCTCTCCGGCCCTTATACCTATTCTGTGCCGGGAAGCTACTTGTCCAGCCCCGGCAACCAGGACGGCAAGGTTAATCCAGACTGTAAAGACACCTGAGAACCTCCCCCGTCTCAGCATCCACCCACACCGCAGCAGGGAACGTCACCCCTCGCGACCGATAGTAATCGTCGGTAAACCGGACGTGCCATGCCAGACGAATGTCGTGAGGCTCCTGGAGACCCGCAGGGTAGTTCAGGTCCACCCACTGCTTCTCCGAAGAGAGTATCTGGACCCCTCCGGCACCGTTTCCAGTCATAACGTCCGCTACAATTGCGCCTGCTTCGGATTCCGATATCTTCGCCCCTGCATCGGCCGGCACCTGACCTTCCGGCATCGTCCATGACTTGGAGTAACTCATGACACATCCGGTTGCGGGATGAACGGTGACGGTTATGCCGTCCGAGAGACAGCGCACCCCGCCGATAATCCGGGAGTAGCGTACGAGGTACTCCCCGGGGAGCCCATCCGCATGAGGATCTACGTACCGGGCCGTTACCAGTGCCAGATCCTGACCGGTATCCCTTTCTTCGACGTAATCGGAAGCAATCTGCTTTGCCTGCTCTAACGAGATATTATCCGGGTCCAGGACAGTTTTCCCGGTTTGGCCGGAAACGGGATCGCTTCCCCTCCATTCCCCGTCCCGGCAGGTTCCCGCCCTCATTACGTCAATCAGACTCACCGAAGGATTAATGAACCAATGCAGGCCACGTGCCGGCATGACATCCCGTTCGTCGTAGACGACGTGCACGATCTTCTGCTCCCCGCCGACCTCGACCGTCCCGGCCTGGCCGATGACGAGCGACGTCGAGCCGCACCGGACCGTCCCGAGGATCACGTCGCTGCCGACGGTGAACGAGGCCAAACTCCCGGGCTCGCCGGCGACGCTTCCCTCAAAACGCCATGTAGAAGGAAGGGCGACTTCAAACGTGCCCGACTCGTTCTTGACGAAGGCCCGGGCGCCTTCCGCAACGGGGCCCGGCACCGGTTCGAGGTCGAGCACGAACTCCCCGCCGGGGAGGCGGAGCGTCACCGGACCCCCCGAACCCGCGTCGGCGACGAACGCCGCCGGGTCGGCGGTCACGAGGTCGTACTTCCGGAGGGGCGGAAGGCTTGTGAGGTTCGCCCCGCCGGCCGGTGGAACCGGACTGAAGTACGCAGGATCGGTCACGACCACGCCAACCGTAGGGCCGGAGGGCAGCCCCGGCGCCACCACGTATCCGGCGTCGGGGAACGTCACGTTCTCATCGAGCAGGATCAGGCCGGGGTATTTCTCGACCAGTTCCGGGCCCGGGCGCTTCGGCTCTTCGGGAACCACCGGTTTGTTGTACATCGACATATCCCGGGGCGTGACCCACTCGTCGAAGGTATCGAGCCAGTTTGTGCTCCCGCCGGCAGAGGACACCGGAGCGGCGGTGGAGATCGCCGGAAGGATGAGCGCCGCTGCGATCAGTATCCTAATTCCCTGCATACCCTGTTCACCCGATCTTTTCATTGGATGAGAGGGATCTCGGCGTTCTTCTATAAACGATTTCTGTGACGTCCGTCTACACGTCGGGACTTCCGGATGGTTTCACGCCGGAAAACGGCAGCCATGTGCAGGGGACAGGCACCGCACCGGGTAGCAGCGGCATTCCTTGCCGAAGAACTCCCGCCAGTGGTCTCGATGCATTTGGATCCGGGCAGCAGGAGAGCAAGCGCGAGAACGACGAGGATTGATTTTTCCCATCAGGTCACCACCTTTTCCCGGGTTTACCTCCGACCCTCCACTTCATGTCCACCCAGGCTGCGCATCACGATGCCTGCAACCGGGCAGACGACCGCTACACCGAAGAATACCTCCAGGTACAGCCCGGCCAGCAACCCGAGAGAGAAGAAACCGCGATACCCGGGTTCCCCGGCGGTTCCGATCGCTGCTGCAAGAGCATCGAAGAGTATGCCGAAAACGGGCAATTCTTCCGCGAAGATCGCGGAGGGGCGCCGGGCATTGCCCGTACTGGCCGTGCTGTGTACTCCGGCGTGGCCTGCTCCGTGCCGGTGTACCTCCTGGTCCCATCCGGCGGAATAAGGAGGTCGAAGGTCAGTATTCATCCTCTGGGGGATGACGGCGGCGTTGAGCCGCACCGGACCAACGGTTCGATTGTGTCTCCTCCGTCCGGTGAGATTACGACTTCCTATCGGTGCGTCCCGGTGGGTGTGGGGACCGGCACCGTGGGCGCTTCGCCCCCGGGTGGCGTCGATCCCGGCTGCGTTGCCGGGAGAACGATGGCGGGAGTACGTTTGTAATTCTTTGCGACGGCAACTACCGCCTCCTTCTCCAGATCCACGAACACCCAGAGACGCACGTCTCCGGCATCTATGGTGACGACAGGCAACCGTTCCGACCGTTCCACACCTCCGGAGGCACTTGTCAACGTGCCGTAGTACACATCCTGAATCTCGTACTCTCCAGAGAGATACTCCCTTACTGTGGTGTTCTCCAGGGCAATTCGAACCGCTTCCGCTTTCTCGTCCTCCGTCTCCACGCACCCGGATACAAGTGTTGCAAAAATGAGAATGATCACTCCTGTTACGAACAACCGTTCTGTCATATCAGATCCAGGTAAAGTACTTCCATGCGTTTCCTACTATGCTGTGGGATTCTCGTATCGGACAGGGAACAGGAGAACTGAACCACTGCGTGGGAACTTCCGCGTTCCACCACACCGCACCATTCCCTTGATAGAGGAAACCGTCTTGATAAACCGCAATACCTGAGTCGTCGGTCCAGGCAGGAACACTCTCGTCCGACCAGATCTCATTGGCATAGTTAACATCGTTTTCTCTGAACGCCAAGTGTCCGCTCCGCACCCACTCTCCATCGATCCAGATATGGTACAGGTAACCACTGCTTTCATATGTGTCGGTTACGTAGATGATGTAGTTCCTGTAGGTTGACGAATCGGTTTCGCCGTGGAACTGCCACCCACCCTCATCATTATCGTACGTAAAGCGCTGTTTCACGTTATCCGGGACAGACCTTGCAACACCCACTTCGGTCCAGCATTCGGTCGAGGGATTCGGCTTCCTTCCAACATGTGTCGTAATTACATGTTGATACGTCCCTTCTTGTTCGACGATCATCTGGCTTGGCTTCATATATGTGTTGATTCCCCTGTACACGTTGTTATTTGTGACGTACATCATCTGGAGGGCCTGTTCAAGTGCTCTCGTACCTACTTCGGCATCAAATGGTGAGTAGTCTGAACCACGAATTTTCTGAATGATTTTCATTTCTTCAGATGAAGGAGGCGTCCCCTTCCAGCAAGCTCCGGTTTTGGGATCCCAACCATAACCCTGTTTCGCCAGTTCTCGCGTAATGTCCTCAGTTGTGTAGTTTTTAGACTTCAATTCGTCGATAAGTATCGCTACAGGGCTTTCAAACTCATTGAGTTTCTCTACTTCTTCTTTTGCAGGCAGGCATTCTCGGATAACTACAGGATCGGCAGATTCGTACTGTTCGGCCGCTCCAGGCACTGCAACTACCGCACTCACCAGCAGCATCGCCAGAAGCACGGAGACTGCCCAAACTCCAACTTTTCCGTTCATGTGTTTTCCCTCCGGTTTTTCCCCGGAGGCAGGAGGGGCACACCTTCAAGTGCAGAAAGTGCATACACTTCCACTGCCTCCAGGCTTGCGGGGCGCGTCATCCGGGGCGTCAGACCTGGGGATGGGCAACCCCCCCACACGAGCGGGCACCGCACGCGGCACCCGATGCGATTCTGGGTCGTTAGAACATATAAAATCAGCAGGCATCGTTCGGCTGGAACCGAACACATCATAAACCTTCTTATTGCAGAACGATTATCCAACCTGTGTCTCCCTGCCCCAGAGTTAGATCCACCGATACCCCGCCACCCCGGACGCAGGGTTATGGCGGGGTTCTATCTGGCATCAGTACTTTATGTACATCCCAAGCACCGCCGATCCGCCATCGGCCGTCGGGATGAGGGCCACGACCCTGCTGTACTCGTCCAGCCGCTGCGTCGACGTCCATGACGCGGCTC
>PGYH01000036.1 GCA_002839575.1 Methanomicrobiales archaeon HGW-Methanomicrobiales-6 | reverse complement strand
AGGGGGACACCCCCTCCCGGTCCCTCCCCCGCGTGGCGATAATCCCACGGTCCAGTATACGGGCGAGCCGGGGAAACCCGCACTGCTCTCCTGCAGTTGCAGTAATGCCCCGGAAGAACGGAATACGAATGCCGGAGGTGCGAACCGCGACTGGCGCGAGCATCGTGAGCGGCAGGAACGTGAGAAGCCTTAGGCTTCGAACCGCAGAAGTTCGCGAACGGGATCAGTAACATCCGTACCATCTCACGGCTTCGTGTGAGGCAGGATTTTTCTTGTCAACCATCCAAAATAAAATGGTTGACATGATGCACCGGGCCCGGATTCTCGCCTACAGCGGCACGTTCGTCGCGCTGATCGCCGCCGGGAGCTGGATCTCCGTCCCGCTCCCCCCGGTGCCGCTCACGCTCCAGACCCTTTTCGTCCTCCTTGCAGGAATCGTCATGAAGCGGTACGGGGCGATCCCCGTCGCCCTCTACGTCCTCCTCGGGGCGGCGGGCCTCCCGGTCTATCACAACGGCACGGCGGGCCTCGGGGTGCTTCTCGGCCCCACGGGCGGGTTCCTGATCGGCTTCATCCCCGCCGCCCTCGTCGCCGGGCTCGCCTACGAACACGAGTCACCGGCATCGCGGATCACAGGGCTGATCGCGGCGGTCATCCTCATCTACGCCTTCGGCGTCGCATGGCTTGTCTACTCGGCGTCGCTCTCGATCTACCAGGCGATCCTTGTCGGCGTCGCACCGTTCGTCGTCGGTGCCGTCGTAAAGGCCGCGGCGGCATACGCCATAGGAAAGCGGGTGGCATGATCCGTATCACCGATCTCCGGCACCGGCTTCTCGATATCCCTGATCTTACTCTTAGTACACGTCATATCGCCGTGATCGGGCCGAACGGGGGCGGCAAGACGACGCTGCTCTCGGTCTGCTCCGGCATCGAGGAGCCCGAAGCGGGATCGGTCCGGCTCCTCGGCCGTCCGCCGTCCGCCGTGAAGGTCGGGTGGGTGGGGGAGTTCCCCGACCGGACGCTCCTCTTCTCCCGGGTCTACGACGAGATCGCGTCGTCTCTCCGATTCCGCCACCGCCCCTGCCCGGAGACAGACAGGACGGTCCGGGCGGTCGCGGAGGTGGGCGGCATCCCGCGCCTCCTCGGCAAGAAGGTCTCGGCCCTCTCCGGAGGGGAGAAAGCCCTCGTCGCGCTGGCCGCCGCCTGCGTCGACGACCCCGAGGTGCTCGTCCTGGACGAGGCTGATTCGCACCTTGATGCCGGAACAGCGGAGCGCGTCTCCCGCGTTGTGCAGGAGAGCAAGGCGGCCCATATCCTCTGGTGCACGCAGTCGATGGACACCGCGGCTACCGCGGACTACGTCCTCTTCATGGAGAACGGCCGGGTCCGGCACCGCGGCACGCCGGATGAGGTCTTCTCGGCGCTCGAGGAGACGTGCTTCTACCCGACCATGTGGAGGGTTTGCCGGTGAGGGTCGATCTCGAGGGTCTCGTCTTCGCACGTGGCCCGTTCACCCTCCGGGGCAGCGGTACGTTCGGCGAGGGCGTGCATCTGGTCAGCGGGCCGGTGGGGGGCGGGAAGTCGACGCTCGCCCTCCTGCTCGCCGGCCTGCTCAGGCCCGAAAGCGGCGCCGTCCGGCGGCACGGCGTCTCCTCGGCCCTGCTCCTGCTGCAGTTCCCCGAACACCACATCACCTGCCCGACCGTTGCCGGGGAGGTCCGTTCCTGGGGGCTTGCCCCGGAGGACGTGCTTCTCCGGGCGGACCTTCTCGGGCGGGGGGACGACGACCCCTTCCACCTCTCCCGTGGTGAACTCAGGCGGCTGACGCTCGCCTGCGCCGTCATGCAAAACCCGGACCTGCTGGTACTGGATGAGCCGTTCAGTTCTCTCGACTGCGTCGCAAAGGGGGAGGCCTGCTGGATGATCGAGGAGCGCGGCGCGGGGATCACGATCATCTTTTCGCACGAGCGCGCGGTCCTCCCCCGGGTGGACGCGATCTGGGAGATGGAGGACGGTGTTCTCACGGCCCGCGGCAGCGTGCCCGACGCGATCCCTTCCTGGCGGCACGCCCCGCCGTATCTCCGGTATGCCCTTCGGGAGGGGGCCCGTCCGGAGAACATCAGGCTCTCCGACGCCCGGGAGGCGCTATGCAGGATCCGCGGCTGAGGCTTTTTGCCGCTGCGGTCCTCTCGCTCGCTGCGTTCGCGAGTACCGCAGGAGCTGTCGCCGCTCTCGTCTGGTGGCTGCTTGTTACCCCGCGCACGAAGGTTCTCCCGCGGCCGGGGGTGTTTCTCCCCCTCATCGCAATGATCGCCGTAACGGCGGCCCTCTCAGCGTGGGGGGGCGGCGCGGGGCTCTCTTACTTCATCAGGATGACGGTGATCCTCCTCCTCGCCGCATGGGTGTACGCCGGAACAGAGGAAGGCGAAATGCTTGCCGTGGCGGTCTGGGCCCTCGGGGACCGGGTAGGGTTCGAGATCGGGCTCATCGCCGAGATGGGGCTTACCGGCCTCGCCGTGATCCGGCAGGACATCGAGCACGTGCGGGTTGCCATGACACTGAAGGGAATCCGGCCTGGTGTGCGCTCGATTGTCCCGCTCGCCGCCAACCTTATCGTCACAGAGATCCGGCGGTCCGACGAGATCGCACGGCTGCTGGTGGTACGGGGGTACACGATCGGGGGTCGGATATGCCCCCTATTCCGAACGGAGCCCGGCGACGTCCTGGCCTCAATAATGGCCTTAATACCCGTTCTTTTATCGACTCTCCCTCTTCGCGACGTTTTTATATTATTAGGATGAATTTTGTAGAGGCTTTATTGATATATTCTCAGCCCTTCGAGGTGCAAAATTCGATGTGTGCTGCCAAATTAGATTCACTCAATATCACCGATACCACGCTTAGGGACGCGCATCAGTCGCTCATCGCCACGCGGCTCAAGACTGAGGACATGCTCCCTCTTGCCCGTGCCATCGATGAAGTAGGCTTCTTCTCTGTTGAGGCCTGGGGCGGGGCGACCTTTGACAGCTGCATCAGGTTTCTCAACGACGATCCCTGGGAACGCCTTCGGGTTCTGAAGGCCGAGCTGAAGCGCACCCCCATCCAGATGCTCCTGCGGGGCCAGAACCTCGTGGGCTATCGGCACTACCCCGATGATGTGGTGGAGAAGTTTGTCGAGGCGTCGGCAGAGAACGGTATCGATATCTTCCGGGTCTTTGACGCGTTGAACGATATCCGGAACATGCAGAAAGCGATGGAAGAGGTCAAGAACGTCGGGGCGCACCTGCAGGGCGCGATATCCTACACGACGAGCCCTGTCCACTCGGTCGCGACGTTCATCGATATGGCGGAGGACCTCTATGCGCTCGGCTGCGACTCGATCTGCATCAAGGATATGGCTGGCCTGATCATGCCGCACGATGCCCGCGACCTGATCGCCGGGATCAAGAAGAGGGCGGACGTCAAGGTCTGCCTCCACTCTCACTGCACGAGCGGCGTCGCGCCCCTGAGTTACCAGGCGGCGATCGATGCGGGTGTGGATATCCTGGATACGGCGATGTCGCCGTTTGCCCTCGGCACCTCCCAGCCTCCGACGGAGAGCGTCGTTGCAAGTGTTGCCGGGACGCCGCGCGACACCGGCATCGACCTCCTCCCGCTCCGGAAAGTGAGGAACATCTGCCGGGAGATGCGGGAGAAGTACGAGCCGCTCTTCAACGCCATCTCAGATCGGGTCGATTCGGACGTGCTGATCTACCAGCTCCCGGGCGGGATGATCTCGAACCTCGTCTCGCAGCTCAAGGAGCAGGACGCGCTCGACCGCCTGGAAGAGGTGTTCCGTGAGATCCCCCGGGTGAGGGAGGATCTCGGCTACCCGCCGCTTGTGACGCCGACGAGCCAGATCGTCGGCACCCAGGCGGTCTTCAACGTCCTTATGGACGGGGAGCGCTACCGGAACGTGACGAAGGAGGTCAAGGACTACGTCCGCGGCCTCTACGGCCGCTCTCCCGCTCCGATCGGCCCCGAGATCCGGAAGGTGATCATCGGTGACGAGGAGCCGGTCACGGTTCGCCCGGCGGACCTTCTTGAACCCATCTACGAGCAGATGATGAAGGAGGCTACGGAGCAGGGCCTGGTTACCCGGAACGAAGACGTTCTCACCTATATCCTCTACCCGAGTGTCGCGCCGTCGTTCCTCAGGGGCGAGCGCCAGGCCGAACCGATCCCCGAGAAGGTGCACGCCGGACCGGTGGGGGTTGCGGAGATTCCCCGCTCCATGGAAGTGGAGGTGGACGGCGAGATCTTCTCGGTTCGGATCGTCACCGTGGAGGGTGGCTCGGTCGCGGCCCCGTCGGCCGCCGCTCCGTCGACCGGGATGCCTCGTGGGGACGTCCCCGGCGGCGTCAAGAGCAACATGCAGGGCATGGTCCTGAAGGTGATGACCCAGCGCGGGAGTACCGTCAAGAAGGGAGACACGCTTATCGTCCTCGAGGCAATGAAGATGGAGAACCCCATCCCCAGCCCCCGTGACGGCACGGTCTCGGAGATCTTTGTGGACGCCGGTGACGTCGTGCAGAACGGCGACGTGCTGATGGTCATTGAGTGAGGCTGCCAGGACGATGAAATACTTTGATAAGATCCTGATCGCCAACCGCGGCGAGATCGCCATCCGGGCCATGCGCGCCTGTCGGGAACTGGGCATCGACACGGTTGCGATCTACTCCGAGCCGGACAGCAACGCGCTCCACGTCAAGTACGCCGACGAGGCGTTCAATGTCGGGGAGGCGCACCCGTCGAAGAGTTACCTCAACAAGGAGCGGATCTGCGACGTGGCCAGAAAGACCGGGGCCGAGGCGATCCACCCGGGATACGGGTTCCTCGCCGAGAATGCCGGGTTCGCGAAGCTGGTCGAGGAGGAAGGCCTGACGTTCATCGGGCCGTCGTGGAAGACGATCGAGGCGCTGGGCTCGAAGATCGGGTCGAAGCGGATGATGCGCGAAGCCGGCGTGCCGGTCCTTCCGGGCACGCCGGAGGGCGTCACCGACGTTGAGGAGGCGAAGAAGGTCGCCGCCGAGATCGGTTATCCGGTGATCGTGAAGGCAAGCGCAGGCGGCGGTGGCATCGGGATGCATATCGTCGAGAGCGAGGAGGAACTCGAGGAGGCGCTCGACAAGTCGATGCGGATTGCCCAGTCTGCCTTCGGGGATCCGACGATCTTTGTGGAGAAATACCTCATGAAGCCGCGCCACATCGAGGTCCAGGTCCTTGCGGATGCAAAAGGGCATACCATCCACCTCTACGACCGCGAGTGCTCGATCCAGCGCCGGCACCAGAAACTGCTTGAGGAGGCGCCCAGCCCGATCATGACGCCCGCTCTCCGGGAGCAGATGACGGCGTCGGCTATCGCTGCGGCAAAGGCGGCGAACTATACGAACGCCGGTACGGTGGAGTTCCTTTACTCGAACGGGAACTACTACTTCATGGAGGTGAACACCCGGCTGCAGGTGGAGCACACGGTCACGGAGTTCGTCACGGGAATCGATATCGTGAAGCAGCAGATCGCGATCGCAGCCGGCGAAGACCTCGCGATGGACCAGGAGGATGTCGGCATCCGGGGACACGCGATCGAGTGCCGGATCAACGCGGAAGACCCGCTGAACAACTTCGCCGCCGATCCGGGCAAGATCGTCCGCTACCGTTCCCCCGGCGGCCCGGGGATACGGGTCGACTCCGGCATCCACATGGGCTACACCATCCCGGCGCACTACGACTCGATGATCTCAAAGCTCTGCGCCCTGGGCTCCGACCGCGAGGAGGCGATCCAGCGGATGCGTCGGGCGATCTACGAGTACGTCATCCTTGGCGTGAAGACGACGCTCCCGCTCCACTACGCGATCATGCACAACGCCCATTTCATCGCCGGCGACACCCACACGCACTTCCTGCAGGAGGAGCACATCGCGACGAGCCTGCGCCGCTACCTCCACGAAGAGGAGGCGCGTATGCAGACGCTGGCCGCCTCGCTCCGCCAGGGAAAGCACGTGGCGGCGATCACGGCGGCGGTCGAGGTGTATCTCCGGAAAAACACGAAGTAACCCTCTATCCAATTTTTCCGGTGAGCCATAAGGTTTATTTGTCAATGCAACATTGTTATACTGCACTTTGTGTGCTGCGGTGGCCTAGTCGGTTAGGGCGCCAGACTCATAGGGTTTTTGAGAAGACGGTGCGTCCAAGCCTGGGACATCTGGAAATCGTGGGTTCGGATCCCACCCGCAGCATCAATTATTCTGGTTCAGATCTGCCAGCAAACGCTTTTTATATCCCCGTTCAGACCTCCTTTGCAGGAGAGCGGTCATAGCACCAACCCAAACAGACAGAGAGTTCCATCCTGTCGGGAAAAACTCCGCCACCACAGCCCGTCCGAGAAGATTGGCTAAGGGCCTCCTCACCCGCGACGAATCTCGCAGGAGCGGCACCGCGAACCGGTGCAGTGCCCCGGCTGCAAGACCATCTACGTCCCGCGTGCGAACTACTGCTCCACCTGCGGCCGGTCGTTCACCGGCGACGGGGAGGATGTGCAGGAGGCGATGGGCAAGGACGTGCTCGACAACCCTGAACTCGTGCGGAAACTGCTCAACGAGTTGATTGAGGAGAAGAAGCGGAAGGGTGAGCTCTGATGCTCACCCCCTGCCCTGTGAGGGGCAATCTTCATCATCTCCTCACCCCCAGGTACGATCAGGAGGCGAGCAGAACCCGTATGGCGGCCCGGACACAGTGTGAGGAGAAGAGCATCTTTGTCACCCGGCTCGAAGAAGTGCTCCCGCTGCTCCGGGAGCGGTTTGGCGTTACGAAGATCGGCATCTTCGGGTCTACCGCCCGGGGCGATGACCGGCCGGAGAGTGATGTGGACGTGCTGGTCGAGTTTGCGCCGGGGCAGACGACGTTTCGGAACTTCATGGAACTTGCGTTCTACCTGGAGGACCTCTTCGGGCGCCGGGTGGACCTCGTCACCGAACAGGGGCTCAGCCGATACATCCGGCCCAATGTTGAGCAGGAGGTGATCTGGTGTGATTCGTGATGAACTCTTTCTCCGCCATATCCTTGACGAAATTGCGCTTCTCCGTGAGATCGGTAGAGATCTGACATACGAGGACCTGCTTCGTGACCCGGTGCGGCAGCATGCGATCGTCCGGGCAATCGAGATCATCGGAGAGGCCACGAAGAACATCTCCGAGCACCAAAAAGAGCAGCATCCGGAGATCCCCTGGAGGTTGATGGCCGGGTCGCGGGATAAGCTGATTCACGCATATTTTGAGGTAGACTGGAGGATTGTCTGGACTATTCTCAAGACCGAGATCCCGGTTCTCGAACCGAAAGTTCAGGCAATTCTGCTCGCTCTTGACGCATCGACAAAGAATGGTGAGTGAAGGATCCATCGAGTTTCACATCGCGATCTTCCGTTGAGAACCTGACCGCCCTCCCGAACATAGTCATTGAAACGTATCCGCCAACGCTTTTTGCGGCACTCAGGTTCCAAAGAGACTGATCCCGGATATGCGGCTCACCGCCGGACCTGCCTGTTAAGCCATTCCACGATCACACCGAGAGCCTCCGGGTCGAGCCTGCGCTCTTCGCTGTTGTACCGCGCTCCGACGTCGGCGGCGGCAAGCTCATCCCGCGGTCTCCCCTCATGCTTCAGCACATGGTCCGCGTCGGCCGGGTATGCAAACGTGACGTTGCCGCCTCGGGCAGCCGCATTCTCCAGTGCGCCGCCGTCTGCCTGCCAGTCGGCCTGGATATCCTTCTTCCCGATAACGACGAGGACGGGTTCCGTCACCTTCGCAATAAGGGCAGCCGGATCGCTCGACCAGAGCTCCCGCGAGAATGGCAGGTTGACGGGACTCGTCAGACTGAGGAGCAGAACCCTCATCCCTTCCGGGAGAGACGGATCGGGTGTCACCGGCTCGTCGGCCATGAAAGCGGCGATGGCGGCATCGTACTGGTTCATCAGGAGATCACCGTTTTCCAGGTTCGCTGCCTGGGCAAGGAGCTGGCTGCGGGCCACCTGCCCGATGGAACGGCCGGGGGCGCCGGTGAGCACAAGGCCTGCGAATCGCCGGCCCGTCCCCTGCAGTTAGTAGTGCAGAGCGTGGATGGCTCCTTCGCTGCTGGTCAGCACGAACAGCCGGGCGGGATCCACATCGCCATCGGAGCGCAAGGTATCGACGGCACCTATCAGCTCGTCGAGATGGCTCTGCATGCTGATCCTGCCCACGAGCCGGGGGATGTTCTCCTGTGCATGCGTTCCCGAGGCCCGCTTGTCGTAGCGCAACGTCATGAACCCTTCGCGGGTAAGGGCCTCGGCCATCAGGCGGCCGCTGCAATTGGTCCCGGGTAGCAGGGGGGAGCACCAGTCGCGGTCGGTCGGTCCGCTCCCGGCGACGAAGACGATTCCCGGGTGAGGACCCATGCCAGCAGGCTGGGTCAGGGTGCCCCGGACAGGAATCCCGTCCACGTCCCACGCGACCTCCTCGGATGTGAGCGCCATGATGCATTCTTGGTGTGGGAATAGTATTAACACCTACGAGCGAAGAGCACTTCCGTGCCTTCGTGACCGCCGATGCGGAGGTAGCAGGAGTGCATCGACCGGGTTCTCATCTGCATGGCTTCTGGAGCAAAGGTGCGAGACTGGTGGATCCTCATGGCAACATTCACCCTCTCCCCACCCCCGGGTACGATCGGGGGGTGAAGAGAACTCATATGACTGCCCGGGTGTGCCGGCCCCGCCATCACGCCATGCCGTTCTTGATAGAGTATTGTTTCTGCTCCGGAAACATTTTGTTTCTGAGCCAGAAACTTCAGGGACGGAGGAAGTTATCCTGCATCGCCGACGATAAACGACAGGTCCTTCTCCAGCCCGGGATCGAACCTCATCGCATTCTCAAAACACGCCGCCGCCTCGTCGGTCTTATTCATGTTCGTCAGAATGACTCCTTTCAGGTACCAGGCCAGCCCGTACTCCGGGTCCAGTTCAAGCGCCTTATTACAGCTCTCCATTGCTTCGGCGTACTGGTTGTAGTTATCGTTGTAGTACATCCCCCGGATGCACCACGCCTCGGCATTGTCTGGCTCCGCTGCAACCCGGTTGTCGTAGTATTCCTGACTTCTATTCACGTTTTCCATAAAATACGTCATGTTTTCGTTATTCCGGCTTTCAGTGTAGGTCATACAGCCGCTGGAAAAGAGAACAATTACCAACGCACAGCAGAGGCATGCGGTCGGCGACGGAGCCTTCATAGAGCCGTATTGAACCCGGCGGTTAATCAAACCTATGCCGCTGCCGGGAACGAGGGTATTCTCCGCGGATGAGACACGGCTGCCGGACGGTTACGTATATATGAAGAGTCCGAGCCTTATCCTGTATGGAGAGAGGCTCGATAGAGAAGATAGGGGTAACGTTCACCCAGATGAACCGCCACTTCGAGGAACGGTACCGGGAGACATTTGTAATACCTGAGGATGCCCTGCAGGAGAGGAAGAACGGGTCAATGCGGATTGCAACCTTTCAGTTCAACTGGGTGTTCGGAGAGGCCGACGGCTACGAGTATATGGAGTTCTATCGCTTTCACCGTTTTGGAGACGAACATGCCCGGATATGGGAAGACGGCACTGTTGAAGATCTCGATGTCCTCGAAACCATGTACACGTACAATCCAGAGATCCCCGGGGATAAGGAACGAAAGGAGGAGGAGTCGGCGCAAAGGTATGAGATCCTGCTCGGGGAACTCTCGGAAGCCGGCCTCCTGGAGGAGGTGCCCGGTCACACAGCCATGAACACGTACCTGGTCCTCTGGAAGGAAAGTGAGTAGAGTTCAGTCTCGATTCTTCGTAGAGTGGGCGTGTGGGCTCCTGGAACGTTCCGATGAACGATCAGGAGGTCCCGTCGTTCGTACGACGTGGTCCTTGGGTCATAAATGAGTCTACCCTCATGCAGCGAGGAGATTCTGGGATGACCCGCCCGCGGATCTCAAGATCGGAGCACCGCCTCTGGCATGACGTCCACGCGGGAGCCGGACGTTCAAGACGGTCATCGAGTGCCTTCTGGAATCGGGTAAGATCGCCGTCGATGCACAGGGCAGGACTGCTGGATCTACGATCCGGAGTTTACCTGGTGGTACCGGGCCCATGAAACTCTGCGGGTCCGGTGAAGGCGGCAATCCTGTTTGCGGATGTGAAGTGAAAGAAGTCTTTAAGGTCTCTTCGGGCGCCGGCCGGAACTCGGCACCGAACAGAGGATCAACCGGGACCCCCGGAGGCTACGAGGAGCAACCCCGGATGCCGCAAGAACATTGTCCGGGTTTTTGCTGGCGGTTGCTTACCGGATTTTATAGATCTTCTCCTGCCGGGCATGAGCCGCCTTTAAAAAGAGGGCTTCGATGGAGTTTGGATATGTTCACTATCGGAAGGACTATCAGACATCGGGAGAATTCATTCGTATGAAAGTAGGCATTATCCGCTGTATGATGACAGAGGATATGTGTCCGGGGACCGCGGATTTCCTCGTAACAAAAGAGGGAAAAGGTGCGTTCCAGGAGACCGGGCCTGTCGACATTGTCGGGTTTGTGACATGCGGCGGATGCCCCGGGAAGAGGGCAATACCACGGGCAAAGATGCTGGTCGAACGAGGAGCAGAAGCAATCGTGTTCGCATCGTGCATCACCAGAGGCAATCCAATCGGGTATCCCTGTCCCCATTATGCCGACATGAGAGATTGTGTCATCAAGGCCGTCGGCCCGGAGATCAGGATCATCGAATGGACACACTAACCGGGAGGTATTTCCCCTGGAATATACACCCCGGTGTTCTTTTACTCATCAATCACCCAAAACGGCTCCATCGACAGGCTTCTCACAACCCCTGAATATTACCCGGTTATCGATGGTGTAAGTGGTATGAACCCCTAACGGGGTTTTTCAACAGAGCCCGGTGCTCGTCAGTGCGGGGCGATGTGCCATGAATAGTTACATGGAGAGAGGTCACCCCTCACCTTTTTAGGCGATGGTGAATCAATACCGTCCGTCCGGGTGCCGAATCCTTAGACCCGGCATCAGACCGGGTCACGGGAAGTAGTCCGGGAGTAACACGATGCTCGCTTATTTTGCCGGGTTAAATCCGGTTCTGCAGGCGCTTCTCGCCGGGCTTTTCACCTGGGGGCTGACCGCTCTCGGCGCCGGGGGCATTTTCTTCACTCGCGAGATAAATCGCCGGACACTGGACGGCATGCTGGGGTTTGCAGGCGGCATTATGATATCTGCCAGCTTCTGGTCGCTCCTTTTGCCCGCTGTCGAGTTTTCCGGGTCGACCGGCCTATGGGCCTGCATACCGGCGGCTGTGGGGTTCATCGCCGGCGGCATATTCCTGAGAGGGCTTGATTCCCTGCTCCCGCACCTCCACCCGGGGTACCCACCCTCCGAGACGGAAGGGCCGGGTTCATCCCTGCGCAGGACAACGCTGCTCGTGATCGCCATCACGATGCACAATATCCCCGAGGGGCTTGCGGTCGGGGTGGCTTTCGGTGCCGTCGCCTCAGGCCTCTCTCACGAACCCCTGGGAGCAGCGCTTGCTCTGACTCTTGGCATTGCCCTTCAGAACTTCCCTGAAGGGTTCGCCGTATCGGCTCCCCTCGCAGGGGAAGGGTATTCCAGGTTCAGGAGTTTCTGGTATGGCCGGCTCTCTGCGGTCGTAGAACCCATTGCCGCTGTTATCGGGGCAACCGTGGTGTTCGCCGTCCAACCGCTGCTCCCGTATGCCCTCGCCTTTGCTGCCGGTGCGATGATCTTCGTCGTCGTGGAAGAGGTGATCCCCGGGTCGCAGATGCACGGGAATAAGAAGATCGCCACGACCGGCCTGCTCGCCGGTTTTGTGACCATGATGGTGCTGGATGTCGCGTTCGGGTAATGCGTGCAGGGGTAATCTGGAAAGCATCTCACGGTTCCGATTGTACCGGCCGATCTCCCGGCCATCACAGCCCGCATCCGCTGGGATTATTGCAGGTTGTTCCCCGGTTCCGGGAGGTGCGGTAAAACCAGTACAGAATCTTCCATGCCTGCGCATTTCGCGTCAGATTATGCCTTATAATCGCAAAGGGTTGTCCCAACACATAGATTCATATGAACCGGGACATTATTACCTGGTATCAGTACGATGTGAAGATACTTCCATCGGATCTACAACCGCTCCGGCAACTACAGCAAAAACAGCCAGTAACCGCCAGTTTTTCTCGCCGCACCACTTTTCGTGCTGATACGATGCGAAATGCGTGAAGAGATGATAACGGAGGGTCTCAACCACGCAAAAGCAGCAGATACGTTGAAGGCATACCCCGGACCGAGCGAGCCATCAACCATAGTAACGATTGCAGAACCCGCCGATGACCTGCCTGGAGGGTTCGAGGAGATCAGTGGGGAGAGCGCCACTACGCCTTCCGGAATTCCGGATGACAGGATGGTTACGGACTTCCCTGCGGCGATGCTACCCGAAGTGGCCGAGGCCGTGCAGACGGTGACCGGTGCATCGGGTTCGGTATGAAAACAGAAGAATGAGGTGAAAAAATGGGATATATTACTGATTTAACCGTTGAACAGCAGGAGAACCTCGGTGCGCTCAGGGAGAAAGTCCCCGCAGCGATGGAGGGATTTAGTGCGTTTATGGGGGGCGTGGAAAAACCGGGCGCCCTTGACAACAAGACCAAGGAGCTGATCGCTCTTGCCCTCGCCGTGAAGGCCCAGTGCACCTGGTGCATTGCCATCCACGCCAAGAAGTGCCTCGCCCTCGGGGCGACCCCTGAGGAGATGATCGAGTCCGCCATGGTGGCGGCGCTGATGGGCGGCGGGCCTGCGCTTATGTATGTCAAACTCGTGCAGGACGCGATCAAAGAGTTCGGGTGAACTCCAGCGGAGCATTCCTGCACATAACCACTTTTTTCCGTACATGCACAGGTTGATGAACCACGCCTGTCATTGCACCGGATTTCAGGCAACAGTCGCGCTTGCGCACGCCGCACCCCTGCATGAGGTCGGCGTTGGCCTGAAGATCCGGTACGACTGAAAGGGTTTGTGGAACGGAGGATTACTCATCCTCCGGCGCACCAATCACCGGCCGGGAAAAGTCGCGGTTCGCGACGAACTTATCGCTGGTAATACCGTAGAACCTCCTGTAAAATTCCCGCTGTTCTTCTTCCAGGTCGAATGAGAAGATCTCAGGGTGGAGGGTGTTTGCGAGGAACATGAACCCCAGGATCCACCGGGGGCTGCCGAAGTCCCATCCTGCAGGCACATTATAGACACTTCCCGCCCCGACAGCGTCGGTCTCAACCGCGTGCTCGGTGCAGTAGTGGAGATAGTCGGACGCCGGTGAGGAGAGGAACCCCGAGATGAACATGTGTTCGGGGTTGAGCTCGTTCAACTCTTCGACGGTGATGTTGACCCCGGGCTTTCCCTTCCGCTTGAGGCGCTTGTTGACGCAGGTTCCTCCCGCCGCCTCCACCAGGTTGCTCTCGAACCGCTCCGCGTTCAGGGCGAAGAGCGGGTAGCCCATCGAGTAGTAGACGCGGGGACGAGTTTCGGCGAGGGCGCTGCCGGCGGCGATGCGACCGATGCGCTCCCGGAGGAACGAGATCAGTTCCCGGCCTTCCTCTTCGCGTCCCGCACGCGCTGCGAGTTCCGCGATCAGGCCGAGCCATGAGTCAATCTGGTGAATACGGTCGTGCATGCCCCGGATAAAGTCTTCCCTGACGATATCGCCGAGAACGGCGCCGAGTTCCTCGTCGTCCCGGATGCCGAGGGTGACCAGTATGGCGTGGGCCATCTCGATGGCCCGGGTGGTCCGGTAGCCGCCGAGCATGCCGTATTCCGTATACTGCTCTGCGCAGATCTCCCCTCGGACGGGAGCCTGCCAGCCGCAGGGGCACCTGCCGTCCTCGAGGGCGGCGGAGGTGCGGCAGCCCATGGGCCCGTAGAACTCCCGCTCGATGACCGCAGTGCCGCAGGCCGGGCAGACGGTGTTGAGGTAGCCCGTGCCGGGCGAGTTGAAGAGGTAGACATAGCGGAGGAACGTGTGCAGGCGGTCTGTCACGTGCTCCGATTCCCGGATCGTCGGTTCGAGGCCGGGAGCCGCTTCGCCGAAGGGCACGAACCGCATCACCTGCAGCGGGATATCGGGGGAGACCTCCGCCACCCGCCGTGCGGCGTTGAGGATCTCCTCGTCGGCGCCGTGGATGTACATCGCCGAGACCTCCACGTGCACTCCGCTCTCGTGCAGCGTCCGGATGTTCCGAAAGACCGGGTCCGCGGACTTCGCACCGCACTCGCGGTAGCGCTCGTCGGACGATCCCTTCAGGCCGATGTTGACGAAGTCGAGGGAGGGAATGAGGGTGGCGAGCGCGTGCTCCGTGAAGTAGCCGTTCGTCGAACACCCCACCCGGAGACCGGCTGCTTTTGCCTCCCGTGCGAGGGCGAGGAAGGTGAAGTACGAGGCGGTGGGATCGTTTAGGCAGAAGACGATGCCGGTGCAGTCTTCCGCCTGTGCCCGCCGCACGACCTCCTCCGGCGACGCGGTCGTGAGGGCGCCGGCCACCGCGTCGGCGTGCACGGTCAGGGTCTCCGAGATGCACCCCGGGCAGGTGAAGTTGCACCCGACGGTGCTGACCTGGAGGAATTTGTTCTTCGGGGTGAAATGGACCATCGGCATCGTTTCTATCGTGATGGGGAGCATGGTCAGGTAGGATTCGGGGAACCGCTCGACGATCTCGCCGTCCCGGTTCACGTACATCCTGCACCGGCCGGATCGCCCCTCGGCGATGTCGCACCCGATCTCGCAGACAGGGCACTTCATGGAAGCGCTCCGCCGGCCGTCTTGGAAAGGACGATCCAGAATCCTTTGTCACCGTAGAGGATCTCGAACGAAGGGACGCCGATCTCGTTTAACATGGTCCGGAACCGCTCAACGTTCTCCGGTGAAATGTTCTTCCTGTTGAACTCCTTCCAGTCAGGGTTCCGGCGGATCATCTCTGCCGAGATCGCGTCGCGCAGTTCTTTGTTGCCGAACCCTCCGCCGATGCAGGTTTTCCCGCCCGGTTTAAGGACCCGGTAGATCTCGCGGAAGGCGGTGTGGATGTCGTCCCAGAAGAACATCGAACCCCTGCTGACGATCAGGTCCGCGGTGTCGTCGGCGAGCGGGATGTCGTGCACATCCCCCTGCAGGAGGCGTATACGGCCGGACAGGCCTGCTTTTGCAATATTCCGCGATGCAGCCTCGTGCATGTCGCCTGAGGAGTCCAGGGCGATGACCGAGAGGCTGGATCGTGCTGCGATGGCGATCGCCAGCGAGGCCGGCCCGCTGCCGATGTCGATGCAGGTGCCCTCGGTGATGCCGAAGCGGTCGATGACGTCCTGTGCGATCACCGGGTATATCGGGGCGAAGAGGGTCTTTGCGATCTCGTCCATTCCGCCGGCGCCTTTTTTGTCGAATTTGTCCTTTTTCTCATGCATGGGTGTGTTCCTCGCTCGGTTCGGTGTAGATGGAAATGCGTCTGCACTGGGTACTATGAAGTTAACATCGTTTAAAAGGAAAAAGAATTCCATTGATAGGCTGCCCGAACTGGTGGCAGCCTGCGACGGACAGAGCACATCGAATCCCGATCGCCGGCGATGGGGGCCGGTCGACCATAGCCGGGTGCCGGCACTGGAGAAGGAACCCGGTCGTGAGGTCTACTTACCGCAAGTCTGCTGCACAGGTCTCCGGGGCGCTCTTCGGTCCAGACACCTTCAGGACGATACCCACGAGGCAGAGGGCCACGGCAGCCCTTCAGCGCTCGATACCCGGGCGGGCCTCCACCCCTTCGTCTCGCCGGGTCTTTTGGGGAACGCGTGAAGGGCATCTCCGCCCTTGCTGTCGAGTTCCTCAGGAACCCCGCAGCATCATTATCTCCACCTACGACTTCGGGATCGTCGTGAATCTCTGCGAGGCCGGGGGTTATCGGGTACGCCCGGTCCGGAATCTACATCGCCCGCCTCATCGGCGTGAGCAGGCAGAGGAGTGCGGCGGCCGCCTGAACGGCAGACTGAAAAATCCCCTGGGGGCCAATGAGGCAGAATTTACCGGGAAGGGCAAAGACACTGCAGGGAAAGTGTTGTAATCGTGTATTCAACAACTCCTGGTATATCGCTTAAAATAAAGTATAAATAACCTAATTTCCTACCTCTTTAATTGCGATTCCTGCATCTGCAACGCAACAGACGGGCAGGAGAAGCGCACCGGGAAAGCTGCATCCCGATTCTACAGAATTGGTTCTTGTTCGGCCCGCCGTGTACGTATCGTCCTGAGTAGTGGCTGAAGGTTTGATAGTATGAAGGCGGATCGATACTTCCACCCTGGCGATTCGGATGTCGTTCTGGTCATGCTGATCCTGGGCAGCAGCGCCATTGCCATTGCCATCAGCCTTTACTCGCTCAACTCGGGCTTATACGTTATATTCCAGAACTTCTTTTATCTCCCTATCGTCCTTGCGTGCTTCTTCTATGCTCAAAGAGGGTTTGTATTTTCGGTTGTGCTCTCATGCCTCTATGTCGTCATGCTCTTTTCGTTCACCCAGGATCTGGAGCACGTCATCGGGGCACTTATACGGTTTATTCTCTTCATATTCGTCGCAGCCGTCATTGCCGCTCTCGCTGCCGGCCAGCAGCGCACAAAGGAAGAACTGGCCGCATCCAGGCAGAACCTCCATGACATCATCAACTTTCTTCCCGATGCGACGTTTGCAAGGGACATGGACGGCCGGATCATTGTATGGAACCATGCGATGGAGAAACTGACCGGCACCAGGAGCGGAGAGGCCGTAGGCAAGGGAGATTATGAGTACACTTACCGTCTCTTCGGCAAGCGTTTCCCTCTCCTGATCGATGCCGTACTCGAGAACGATCCGGATCGGATCAGGGAGAAATATCCGAACATCCAGAACATGGATGGAGTATTATCCACGGATGTCGAGATCGACGATTTTTACGGAAGGCGGGCGGTACTCTGGGCGGTTGCAACCTCCCTGCGCAACCACCAGGGCGAGGTCATCGGGGCCATCGGGTCGATCCGTGATGTAACATCGTCCTACGATACCGGGGCGCAACTGCAGCAGGCCAATACATCTCTCAGCCAGGTCAATACCAAACTCCAGCTCATTAGCAGATTAACACAGCATGACCTGCTGAACACTATTCAGGCTCTTCTGGGTTATATTGCGATGGCCCGGCAAGCAGCGCCTGCAACCCAGCCACTGCTCGAATATTTCGGTGAGATAGACGCTCTCACCCATACCCTGTGCGCGCAGGTGGAGTTCGCCAGGGACTACCAGAGGATCGGGATCAAGGAGCCGGTCTGGCAGAACCTCCAGGATACGGTTGCCAGAGGGCTGGCCACGGTCGTCACCCCGGCCGGGATAATGCTCACCACGACGATTGACCCTGTGGAGGTCTATGCCGACCCGCTCCTCGAGCGAGTGATCTATAACCTTGCAACGAACGCCATCGACCATGGGAAACGAACGACACGTATCGCGTTCTCAACGCTGCAGAAGGGTTCTGCTATGGTGATCGTCTGCGAAGACGACGGCGTGGGGGTTCTGGAACATTACAAGAAGGCAATCTTCACGAGAGAACACTATGACAACAACGGCTACGGGCTTTTCCTGGCCCGCATGGCTCTTTCCATCACCAACCTCTCCATCCAGGAGACGGGTGTCCCGGGGAACGGCGCCCGTTTCGAAATTATCATTCCGGAGGAATCGTACAGACCTGCAAAGGACAGTACATCACCGGATCAGGGGCCAGTATAACCTGATATACGCGAAGCGAGGATCCTTTGCAGGTGTGGAGTACCACATGTATTGAACTCCCTGATCCTGGGTCCTCTTCCGATCCCGCTCCTGTTCGCCTCGCGGTGATAATACATCTCCCCGAGTGCTGGCGCACGATCGGCCTGCAGGCATTTCTGCAACCCCGTCCCGGGTATGGGCGGACGCTGGTTGTCGTGCACTGGCAGGACGGCTCCCTGTACAGACGGTATTCGCCGGCACTTCCTGCAGATGGATTGGGTTGTGAACGAGCACCAGGAACCCCGAAAATAAGAATGGTGCCACTTCTCTGCCGTTAATGAAACAACACACCTATATTCCCTTACGATATACCAGTAATCAAAGCGGCTCTCTGCAGGATTTTGCAGGTATTTGTGAGCGAAACAAAGGGCGGAAGATCGTATGGCAAAACGGATACTGGTCATTGATGACGACGAAAAGATCCTTCGAATCTTTAACCTGCTGATAACATCGTTTGGGTATTCCCCGATCCTTGTGAACGATCCCGCCGAAGGCCTTAAGATTCTGCAAAACGATCCTCCTGCATTGATCCTCCTCGACCTTATGATGTCCCCTATGAACGGTTTGCAGTTTCTGGATGAACGGAAGAAGATCCCTGGAGCGCTACATGTCCCGGTCGTGATCCTCTCGGCATTGAGGTTGAACGACGAAGAATTTGCCCCCTATGCAGACAGCGTCGCTGAAGTTGCTATCAAACCTGTAGAACCGGCACAGTTGAAGGAAATCATCGCACGCTATGCCTGATGACGGAACTGCACTGCTCGCGGAGGAACACAGCAGTGTCCTGGATAGAGTCTCCCCTGGAAGTGGGTCATGAAATCGCTTCGTTTTAGTATCGCCGATATTACCCGCCTTAACTCAAAGAAAGATATCAGCGGCCTGATAGCAGCACTCAGGGATGATGAAAAGGATGTCCGGTGGATGGCGGTAGGGGCCCTTGGGGAACTGCGTGATAGCGAGTCAGTCGAACCTCTCATTTGCACACTATCCGATCCCGATCCGGACGTCCGGTGGAAAGCTGCAGAGGCACTTGGTTCTATTGGGGATTCACGTGCAACAGAAGCGATCATTCCCCTCTTAAGCGACCCTGACGGGACTGCGCGGCTCCAGGCGATCTGGGCCCTTGGGAAGATCCGCGATCCACGTGCGACAACGCAGATTGTCGATTGTCTTTCCGATACCGATCACGACATAAACATCGCGGCAATCTGGGCGCTGGGAATGATCGGAGACCGAAGGGCAATTGCAGCGTTGCGGGAGAAATTGCTCGACCGGCACTCGGGAATCAGAGCCAAGGCTGCTGAGTCCCTGGAAGCATGCGGGTGGAAACCTTACGATCTAAGAGAAAAAGGGGTTTTTGCGTTCGCTAAAAGAGACTGGAAAGAGGTTTCGCGGTATAGCAGGCCGTTGACTGATGTTCTGATCTGGGCGCTGACCGATGAATATTTTGATGTCAGAATGTATGCTGCTCGAATTCTCGGCGAAATGAGGAGCCGGTATGCAGTTCTGCACCTCCAGCAGGCCCTTGATGACCCGGTAGAGGCCGTCAGCTACGAAGCTGCTGCCGCTCTGGCTGAGATAGGAGATCGCCGGTCGGTGCGGGCGCTTGTTCACGGCCTTGAAAACAGTTTCCTGAGCACCCGCAAAGTAGCAGCAGGAGCACTCGGTCGTCTGAAGTGGAAGCCAAAGAACCTGCATCAGCGGATCCTGTTCATGAGCGCGAAGGACGACTGGCTGGGTCTTGTACGGCTTAAACGACACGGTGTTGGCCCCCTCACCCGCGAACTGCAGGAGCGGCAGGCTGGAGAGAGAGCGAAGATAGCGAAGGCCCTCAAGATTATTGGCAGATTCGCGACCGACCCTCTCATTCAGTTACTCAAAAACCCGGATCCGGATGTCAGGTGGAGGGCAGCCTCAATTCTTGCCGATATCCGCGACAGGCGGGCAGTCGGGCAGCTCATCGCAGCGCTTGAAGATACGGACGAGCGCGTTGCAAGTTCCGCTGCAATTGCGCTCGGGGAGATCGGTGATGATGCGGCTGTAGATCCCCTGATCCGGGCATTCAAAACCGGAAACGCCGACCTTCGCAAGTACTCGATAACTGCGCTGGGAAAACTGCGATCGGAACGCTCCTTTTCGACCATTATTGCCGCATCCAACGACGAACACGCTGAGGTTCGTCTCAACACAATACAGGCGATGGGCAGCATCAGGGACACTCGTATGCTTCCTGTGCTGTTCTCTTTCTTCCGCGACCCCGATCCCGCGTTTCGATTGCAGACGGTACGGGCGCTTGGTTCGTATCCTCAGGACCGGACAACGGATCTCTTTATCCAGGCATTAAGCGATCCGGATGCAGAGATACGGAGAGAGGCTGCCGACGTGCTTGGTAAGCGCAGAGCCGGCGCAGCGATTCAGCCGCTTACGGCACTGTTTGAGGATCAGGATACGGGAGTGCGGCTGTCGGCAGCAGCAGCACTCGATGTTATCGGCTGGAAACCCGCGAACGCAGGAGAGCAGCTGGCGTATCTCATTGCAAAGGAGGACTGGAAGGAGATACGGCGTCTCGGACTTCTCAAAAATCCAACCCGGAAACCGCAGGCTTCGGTACCGCTTCTGGTTCCGGAAGGTATGCACGGCAGGAGTCCGGGAAAACCGGACCCAGCCGGCCCGGGAAAGGCTGAATCTGATGAAAAAGCAGAGGGCGAAACCGGATCCGGGGCCTGGAATAAGTCTCACGCAACGGATGACGGGGTGCCGGACCTGGGTTTCTTCGTCAAGGCGCTGACCGACTCTCACACAGATCCGGCGATACGACTCAAGGCCGCTGAAACACTGGGCAAACTCGGAGACCTCCGGGGTGTGCAGCCACTGATAAACGCATTGGCTGACCCCGATGCAGAGATCCGGTGGCGTGCAGCGCTGTCTCTTGGAATGCTGGGTGATCAGCGCGCTTTTGGTGCTCTGGTCGTTGCACTCGATGATCCTATCTTTGAGGTGAAACGGCGGGCTGCAGAATCAATTGCGGTCCTGAGACCGAACGGCGCGGTTCGCCCGCTCTGCGAGCTGGCAAGCAGCCCCGATCCCGGAACCCGGTCCCTTGCCATAGAGACCCTCGGCAAATTCGAGTGTGATGAAGCCGTTCGCACGCTGCTTTCTGCACTGGAGGATGCGGATCCGGATGTCAAATCTGTTGCATTGTCGTCCTTGCTGACGTTAATCGATTACTGGGCTTCACGTATGGCTGTTTTCTTAAAAGATGAGAACCCGATTATCCGGCGTAATGCCGTCGGTACCTTACAAACTCTTCTTGGAGAGGAGGAGGCCGTATCACGGCTGGTTCCTCTCCTTCGTTCCGGCAGTTTTTCTATCCGCCGGGAGGTGCTTTGTGCACTTGAAGAGAGTGGGTGGCAGCCGCAACTACCGGAAGAACCTGCAGCAGCATTGATAGCGGAGAGGAAATGGGATGAGGTTGCTGCACTTGGAAAAGAGGCAACCGGCCCGCTCATCGATGCGCTCTTTGATACGGATAGGGAGATCCAGGACGGTGCAATTGCAGCCCTGGAAAAGATCGGGGATGGCGAAACGGTCCAGCGGATCAAAATGGTCCTGAGGCGAGGGAACGATCTTCCCATCAAAGGAGTCTATGCCGCGATGAAGGTGGTCAGCCTTATCGGTGAGAGGGAGCGGAGGGTTGTTGAGGGAGAGGGAGGAGAACACGACCTCCCTCCCTCCGCCGAATCATAAACATTAATCGACGAGAATACATCTCTCCGCTCGGTTTGGGCATCTGTGCGGGTGTAATCTTTCTGGTTTATGGATGCTGTTTCGGGAGCCGAATGGTAAATGTGCTTCCCTGCTGTGGAATGCTGTCGACCGAAACGGTTCCTCCCAGTATCTCAATATTCTTCCTGGCTATGGTAAGCCCGAGTCCGAGGCGCCCGCACATCCTGGAGAGATTATTTCGATCACCGATATAAAACGGCTGAAACAGCTTCGTCCGGGTTGCCTCATCCATGCCCGGGCCATCATCGGATATGGATATGACATGGTTACCGGACTCTTCGGCATACCTGAAGACGACGTGACATGGGTGGGCCGAATGCTTCACTGCGTTGCCGCAGATTTCATACAGAGCTTCATAGAGGTAGTTTCTATCCGTCTCGATCATCTGGCCGGGGGGGATATCAATGGTATACGCCATACCATCTCCGGTATTGCACACGCCGACGATATCGGCAGCAAGCTGTTCAAGTGATATTGTCTCCCAGTACGGCTGTACGAGTTCTCGCTCTGCATCGGCGAGGCTCATGACAAGGATCCTGTTTGTGATGCTGCTCATCCTGTTTGCGCAGTCTCGAATCACGTTCAAGTATTGTACGCCCTCCGCAGTGAGTCCGAAATGCTGAGGGTTGTCGAGCATGAGATGGAGGTAACCTAAGACGGGTTGAAGAGGCGTTCTCAGTTCATGCGACGTGATGGAGAGAAAGTTCGATCGCTGCTCAGCCTCGCTCTCCCGGGCAGTTGCCGCATCTCTCTCTTCGGTGATATCGGTTGCTGTCCCGATGTACAAAACCTGATTGTCTTCACCTCTGGTGGAGAAACAACGAGCCCGCATCAGCCTGATGGTGCCATCCGGGAGAATGATTCTATAATCCGATGGATTTTCACCAGCTAACTCTCCGTCGAAGAGTATTTTGAACGACTCCCTGTCGTCGGGATGAATGGACCCGATAAGCGCTTCGGAATTTTCAAGAAGAGTTTGTGCATCGATACCCCAGACGTTTTCGGCTGCGAAGTTGAGATAAACCCGCTTTCTACCCTCCAGTCCCCTCACCCAGACGATCTCGTTATGGGTTTTGGCAGGACAGCACGTTCTCTCTGCACTGTTATCTGGGGGATCTCGCAATTGGTTCTGATCACTGGTGTGATCCGGGGTAATTGCAACATCAGGTCCCGTCTCTTGATCGTTATGCACCATTGCACCCCAGGAGTATCTGCAGGGATTCACTTCAGCCTTCGTTCCTCAAAGAGGCGGCACATTCCTGGAATGCGCCTGAACACGGATGATCTCAATCCTGTTCCCACTGAATCGCCGGCATTTGTGATCAGAGATCGAGTTGATGCGGTAATTACAGGGGAGATCCTATAGGAGGAATTGTGGGAGGAAATATATTAACTTGATCCGTTCTTTCATTTTCTGATATAAGATGCAGAGTCTTTTAAAATAGTTATTTTTTCCATCATTGGGATTATATCCCCGGTTTTGGGAAACATGCTCTCTTGTCTGAATCTGAGAGCCGCTCGGTTCGGCTTATTAATCGTATCCGCGATGTGACGAATGGTGGTGCCCGGGACCGGCTTTTGCAGATGTGCGATGACGCCCCTCCCGGTTGCCCCATCATCGGGGACTATCACGCAGTGAACAAAGATTGGCCGCAATGGATGCCGGGTAGTATGCACGGCCTTTACCGGGGTGTAATACCCGGCGGCGCTTATATCTCATGTTTCATTTTTTGAAACAAAAAAATGAAAACCTGCATATGCCTCTTCTCTATGGTCTATACAATCTGCTACAACGATATTGCAGCGGTGGTATCGGCTGCGGATGATGATCCCTCTCCTGATAGTTCGGCAGCCAGGCGCCAGCACAATAAAACGCTGAATACAATTCGCCCCCAGGTTGCTATCCTCCCGATGGACTACAGGGAGAACCTGACGTTGAGCGATATCAAGCGGACACTGACGACCCGGTATACCCGTTTGAAGATCCAGCTGGTCCGCCTCAACAGTGCCATGAACCTGCGCGTGAAGTCATAGGGGTAGCAGGGCTCTCATCTGCCTGTGTCCAGGTCAAACATGCTCTTACCATGACCCATAGCGGAAGCCGTATGATAGGACTGTACGTAACAATGGAAAATCCTTTGTATCTCCTCAAGAGGCATTTATCGGCGCCGGCCGAATAAAAATTCCTAAAACCATATCAATTGTAGGAAATTGAATCGGAATGTTTTTAGTGAAGTGAATAAAATTGAATGTGCTGCATATTTCCAGTCTTTCAGTATCTGCGTTTGCTCCTGCAATTCTAATCGGTGACTCACCATGATGTGTGCCCTGTCAGAGATGGACAGATCAGAGAACACGATATTGTTGTCGCACCTGCTTTCGTCAACAAGCCTGCTGCTCTATTCAAACGATGTAAACAAATACCACTATTTTGTTCAATATATGGATCAGGGCCTGAAACAATCCGAACACTGCCTGTACGCGTATTATCACACTAAAATACGTTCGACCCTGCAATCGGATATTCTCGCAAAAAAAATCTCTATTCTGGAACTGCAGAACTTCATCGACATAGTGCCGCAGAGGATCCGCTGGATCTGCAAGGAGAGCGATCATGGTGTCAGGTGTGTATTTGATATCTCCAGAATCGACGACTTCCAGATGATTGTGGAAATAAAACGGCAGATCTTGCAGATGCAGGACGCAGGTTTTCCAATATTCGCTCTGTTTGCACTCGATATCGACTCGATGACGGGCTGTGAAGTGTCTGAGATGGTCCAGGGGATACCGAATATTACCCTTGCGACAGCAAACGAAACAATAGTCTCTCTCCAGTCAGACTCGTTCGACCCACCACATATCGACCTCGTAGACCGCTCGATTGTTGAAGATCTGGTAAAGAAACTATTGGAACCATTCATACTCTCCTGTCTCAACCGACCGGTCTCCGGGTATGATATTATCCGCGAGATCAACGAGCAGTTTCACGTGATCGTCCCGATGGCCAGGATCTATTCCTATCTCTATGACCTCGAGCGGAGGAATTACCTTAAAACAAGAACCGAAGGGCGCTCCAAGGTGTATGAGGCAACCCCGGCCGGTGAAGAGTACATTCGTCGAAGAAGACAGGATATCTTTGCTGTTCTTGGGTATCTCTTTGAAAATAGATGACGGGGCGGTATATGCACTTTTCCCACCGAACATCCTCTCCCACCTGTCTTTTGCAGCGATTCACTGTTCACGCGAGAAGCAACAAAACAGGAAGAGTTACTGTTATTCCCAATCTTATGCGGGTATGTATCTGTTGCTCGAACCGTCTGCTACGGTCGCCTGCAACAGGTACGGGCACTGTGAGCTCCGGTGAAAACCGGGCAGGCATTCATCTGTGCGGTGAAGAATCCTGGCGAGGTAACGGCGTAAAACCGCTTGCATCGGTTCGTAGTTCTCCAGACCCGGTGAGCGTTCAGAACCCTGCAGGTGCTTGTATCGCGTGTACGAAATGCTGTTCTCGTGGGGCAGCGAGAAGCCTTAGTGTCTGGATGAGATGAAGTATGGAGTCAGGTGCCCCTCCAGAGAAGAGGATTGTCGTCGTTGAAGATGACGATTCCGTCGCCAGGTTGCTGGAAGATTCGTTGCAGCGTAATGGATTTGCCGTCCCGGCAGTCTTCAGGAGCGGGGAGGATGCACTCCAGGGACTGCCGCGTATCAACCCGGATCTGGTCTTGATGGACATTGTTCTTGAAGGACATCTGGACGGTATCGAGACGGCGGAGCAGATCCTCGATCATTTCGGGATACCGGTCGTGTATCTCACCGCCTACTCCGATACTGAAGTGCTCCAGCGGGTAGCACAGAGCGCCCCATACGGATACCTGGTAAAGCCATGCCAGATTCACGAGATCGTCAGGGGTATCGAGCTTGCACTTGCCCGTCACCGGATGGAACAGGCACTTCTTGAGAGCGAGAAACGGTATCGGGCGATCTTCGACCATGTCAGCGATGCGATTATGGTAAATGGAATCGTCGGCGGCACGCAGGGCCCCTTTGTCGACGTGAACGAAGCGGCATTGCGTAAACTGGGATATGAGCGCGGCGAGATGCTTAACCTGTCTCTGATGGACATCTGTGATGAGAACTGTGCTGATGATTGCGCCGCCATGCTGCGCAGGCTTCTGGAGGACGGCCAGGCAGCGTGCGAGGTGATCCTTGTCGGCAAGGGAGAGCGCAAGTTCCTGGTGAACGTGAATGTACATCAGTTCCTTCTGGATGGAGAGGTGCTGGTCCTCTCTATCTGCCATGATTGTGCCCTCTGAACAGCGGGTAGCAGTCACGGATGGCTCTCTGGTGGTATATTCTGTTCAGGTTCTCCGTCCGGACCTTTCAGGCGCGGTTGGAGGGCTGGTGATACGCACCGGCGGACTCCCTGCATCGCAGCCCCGCACAAAGGTATTTCATGTATGACAACAGATTAAATGAGGTAAACGGGGCGTGAAAACGCAACCGATGCATCTTCCGTCTCCGTTCGGGCGAGGGTTGCCAAGCCAGGTCAAAGGCGCCAGGTTGAGGGCCTGGTCTCGTAGGAGTTCGTGAGTTCGAATCTCAC
>PGYH01000035.1 GCA_002839575.1 Methanomicrobiales archaeon HGW-Methanomicrobiales-6 | reverse complement strand
CCGACGGCCGGGACAGGACAGGAACGACCTTGCCTTTGAGAACGCAAAGATCATCGCCGAAACCGCCGAAACCATCGGCCGGTCTTCACCCGACGCCATTCTCTTTCTTGTAACAAACCCCGTCGACGTCACGACCGCCGTCGCCCTGAAGTATTCGGGGCTCCAGCCGAGACAGATCTTCGGCCTCGGAACGCACCTCGACTCGATGCGTTTGAAATCCCTGATTGCGCGGTACTTCCGCGTTCACGTCAGTGAGGTGCATACGCGTATCATCGGCGAGCACGGCGACAGCATGGTTCCGCTCTGGTCGGCAACGACAATCGGCGGCATCCGGATCAACAGCCTGCCCACCTTCTCGGGCCTGCCCGCGCAGGAGATGATCGACGCTGTCAGAACAAGCGGCGAGGCGATCATCAGGGATAAGGGTTCTACCGTCTACGGGCCGGGGGAGGCAATTGCAACCCTTGTGAAGACGATCCTCGGGGACGAAAACCGTATCCTCACCGTCTCAAGCTACATCAAAAGCGAGATTCACGGGATCGGCGATGTCTGCATCGGCGTACCCGCCCGCATCAACCGTGACGGCGTCTTTCCAGTTCCGCTCAGCCTCGAAGAGGACGAGGTCGCCGGATTCCGCGAGTCGGTCAAGAAGATCCGCAAAGTAACTGCCGACGTGATGGAACGGCTCGAAGCGGCTCGTTAAGAAAAAGAGTATCGGGAATCCACTTATACGAGCGTGGATTCGATGATCTCGGCGCTTGCAACGCCTTCGATCTGCTGGAGTGCTGCTTCGACTTCATCAGGAGCCCCGGCTTTGTCGGGGACGACGATGGCGGCTTTCAGCGCCACGAGACCGAACCCGATCGGTTCTTCCCGGATATCGTCGACCGGGACGGCTGCCTTGACCGCTGCTTTGAGCGCTTCACGGTCAACATCGGGGGATTCCGGCATTATCTTCACGATTATGGCTACATTTCCCATTATTATGGCCCCTGGAACCCGCACTTCGGGCATGTATAACCTATGCTCTGCTCCCTGCACCGGTAGCACCTGTTAATCTCGTGCGCACACACCGGGCACGGGAACCAGGTGGATCCTTCCTCAGCCAATGTGGCGTTGCATGAGGTACATCGATCTCTCGCTATCATCGTCGTTTCCTCGAATGTTAACCTATCATATCGCCCCCGCAGCAATTAAAATCTCGGATCTACGAGAGTCCCGACGACCGTCTCATCCCGGAGGGCCCGGCGGACCCGGTCGTCGTGCCTGCCGTTCACCACCCGTGCCCGGATGTTGTGCTCGAAGATGAACCGGAAAAACGCAGGATCGACCTCGTCGGAGGTGATGGAAGGATCCTCGACCTGCGTGAGGAGCTTGCGGCGGTGGTGGATGCCGTCGACCGATTTCAGGAGCAGGAGATCGGCCGAGAGTTCGTGCGCGACCCAGGCGGCGATGGTGTCGGAGGTGACGTCCCAGGAATGGGGGAGAGGATCGGTCTTGCGGAGAGCGCAGTAGGGGAGGAAGACCGCCACCTCCGTGGGGTCCGTGAGGGTGGAAACCGCCGAGATGCCGTGCGAGGCGATGTACCACCCGAACTGCTCCATGCCGGCGACCGCCATCCAGTGGGCGGCGTCCTCGGAGACGTCGAGGCGCCGGACGAGGTCGGCGAACTTTCCGCCGCCGGGCACGATCAGCACCGGGCGCCCGGCCTCCAGGAAGATCCCGAGCAGGGGGACAGTCCGGTCAAAGAGGCTTCCGCCCACCTTGACGACCAGCGGGGATGCAGGCGAAGTCATATCGTTTTGCTATTAAACCGGAAATGACATAACTTTGCGTATGCGCCTGATCGCCGCCGTTTTAATACTCCTATGCCTCCTTGCCGGCACGGCCGGTGGTATTCAGATTGTCGAGTTCTGTCCAGACCCCTATCAGCCCGGCGATCCCGACGAGTATCTTGCGCTCGAGGGGACAGGGGTGCTCGATGGTTACGTCCTCTCGGACGGCGAGGGCGGCTACCGGTTCCCGCCGGGAACCCGGATCGACGGGCGGCTGGTGATCGCGAGAGGCGGGCCGGCGTTCGAGCAGGCGCACGGCTACCTTCCCGACTTCGAGATCGAGGCGCGGACAGCGGCCGTGCCGGACGTGATCCCGAACGGGAACCTCCTGATGGCGAACAGGGCCGACGAACTCCTCCTCTACCACGGGACCACCCTCGTCCAGCAGATCGTCTGGCCCGGCGACGTCCATCCACGGGAAGGACAGATTCACTACCTGGAGGACGGCGTCTGGGACCCGCGCCCGCTCTTTATCGGCCAGTCCCGTCTTCTACCCGCGACGTTCGACGGCGTCGCGGTGACCGCGTTCGTCGCCCCGGACTGCTCCTACGAGATCTTCTCGGCGGCCGTCGCGGAGGCGGAGCGCGAGATCCTGGTGAATGTCTACGAGTTCACCGACGAAAAGATGGCAAACGACCTCATCTGCGCCCTTGATAGGGGGGTGGGCGTGACCGTTCTCCTCGAGGGTGGGCCGGTGGGCGGCGTCTCCGCAGAAGGGCGAGCAGTCGCGGGCGCCCTCAACCGGAGCGGCATCCCGGTTCTTGCGATGACGACGACGGATGCCGCCCACGCGAAGTACCGCTACGACCACGCGAAGTACCTCGTCATCGACGGAAGCACCGTTCTGCTCGGGAGCGAGAACTTCAAGCCCGGCGGCTACCCGGCACCAGGGCTGCAGGGCAACCGCGGCTGGGGCGTCCTCCTCGAGGACCCGGGACTCGCAGCCTACTTCCGGGAAGTCTTCCTCTTCGATTCGGCGGGAGGGGATATCGTCCCGCTTGAAGTGACAGCGGCCGAGCTCTGCACACCCTGGGCACCCGACTACACCGTGGAGTTCGCTCCCTGCCGGGCGGAAGAAGCCCGGGTGACCCCCGTCCTCTCCCCGGACACGAGCACGCTCATTCTCGGGCTGATCGAGGGGGCGGAAAAGAGTATCGCGATCGAGCAGGCCTACATCACGAACGAGACGCCATACGATCTCAACCCTTACCTCACGGCCGCGATCGACGCCTCACGGCGGGGAGTCGTTGTCCGGGTGCTCCTCGATTCGGTCTGGTTCAACACCGAGGGCAACGCGGACAACGACGAGATGGTCGAGACCATCAACCGGATTGCGGCCGCCGAAGGGCTGCCGCTCGAAGCGCGGCTCGCCGACCTTGAAGCGAACAACCTGGCGAAGATCCATAATAAAGGCGTCATCGTCGACGACCGGGCGGTGCTCGTCAGCAGCATCAACTGGAACGCCAACTCACCGGCGTTCAACCGGGAAGCCGGTGTGATCATCGAGCAACCGGATATCGCTGCCTACTACAGAGAGGCTTTTGAAGACGACTGGAACGCCGCGCAAGAAGAAGGAGCGGGAGATGCTCCCGGACCGGACCTGCTCAAGATTGTGGCGGCGGCATGCATACTCGCCGGGCTCACGGGGCTCTATATCTACCGGCGGAGACGCATCTGAGGCCTCACCGTCTGCCGGCAAGGTCAGCGGAGCGGCAGACGTCGCAGATGGTGATCGTTCCTTCGCCCGAGGCGACGGCGGAGACCCACCGTTCGATGACTGATTCGAGGTCTCCGGGGAAGTTTTCCCGATTAAATCCGCGTTTTCTGCTCATGTACTGGGATATCGCGGCCCTGCTGATCCCGAGCCGCTTCGAAGCTTCGCTCTGGCTGATCCCGCGTTCGTTCACCAGACGGTAGACCATCTCGGCGCGCATCTGGGGAAGCAGCCTTCGTGCGAGGGTATCGCAACGCATGATGTCGCAGGAATAAGGCTCGGTCATTGTGCAGACACCATCTGGGAGTCTTTGTACTCATAGAGGATCTGTCGGGCGTCCCTGAAGTTGAACTTCTCCACGATCATATCGTTGTCTTTGAGCCTCTTTAAAGCATAGCGCACGGTGCGGGGGGCCAGACTGCTGAGACGGACGAGCTCCTTATGGGTCAGGGCACCCCCACCCTCAAGCAGCAGGAGGATCTTTCTGGAGGAGGGGGGAAGGTTCACATCATCCATGTAAGTGAGTTAACGCTGTTAACATATCAAACTGACGGAAGTTATTAGCCCGGGAGTCGATAGGAGTACCATGCTGGAACGACAGGAGAAAGCAGCACTCGCCGTCCTCGTATGCGTCGTCGGGATCGTGCTTGCGGCACACCTTCTCTTCGCCGCATTCGGCCAGTCGCTGGTAGCGGACCCGTATTCCGAAGAGGTTCCCGATGGAGCGCTGGTCCTCCTCGAAGGGAGCATCGAAGGGATCAGGGAGACATCGACCGGTGGACACCTGATCCTCACCATTAACGGCACCCCTGTCTTTCTGCCGCAGAACGTGGCCACCGGGCTCGAGCTCCACGAGAACGAGAACATAACGCTTTACGGGGTCGTCCAGACCTACCGCGGGACGCGAGAGGTGGTGGTGTCCTCTGCCGGGGATATCCGGGTGGTGAAATGACCTACTTTGTCTTCGTGTAGAAGATATCAGCATCGTCGGCGTCCCCGAAGAGGGGCTGTCCACGCCGGGGTTTTTCAGGGTTTTCTTCCGCCTTTTTGACCTCCGGTTCAGGCTCCCGGCGAGCGGGGGCCGGGGTCTCGTCGCGTCTCTCCTTCCGTCGTCCCTCCACACCGGTCCCGGAGGGCAGGTCTCCGTCGTTAATCCGCACGCTCGGCATACAGGAGAATCGCCCGGCCCGCTATATGACACCTCTGGATCAACCGCCGATGATACTGGATTTTTGGATACAGTGAGCCGCTCTCCCCCCACCCATCAGGCAGGAGGCAGCGATCAGAGGGGGGAGCGGACGTAGGACTGGTCCTTGCACCGTGCCGTGCCGCCGCGCGGGCATTACGCGGCAGAGATCCGGAAAAAATTTCCACACAGAAACAGAAATATGCAACCATTGCGCGAGCAGCAGTAACCCGGGGAGAGAGAGCCGGCGACACAACGGGCCGGAGCGGTGCGGAGGATTACCCGCTATCCGCCGTCCCCGGCAACGCCAGACGGGGATTCTGGCCGATCAGTCTGGTGCTGCTCGGGTTCACCTTCTTCTCCGCCACGATGTGGGGTGGCGGCAATCTCGGGGTTGCGTTCCCGCTCTGGCCAGACCTCGCCGCGATCATCCTCTGCGGGAGCACGATCCTTGCAGTCTACGTCGCCGGCCTCGGGTACGTCGGCTACAAAAGCGGCCTCTCCACCGCCCTCTCCGCCCGGTTCGCCTTCGGTGAACTGGGAAGCCGGTGGTCCGACGCCCTCCTCGGGTTCACCCAGATCGGGTGGTATGCCTGGGGGACCGCGACGATCACGATCATCCTCACCCGCCTGCTGGACCTCGATACACGGCTGCAGGCACCCCTGATGGTCTGCTTTGGCCTCGCCTTCTGCCTGACGGCGTACATCGGCTACCGCGGGATTGCAGCTCTCTCCCGTGTCTCGGTCCCCGCGATGCTCCTTCTCATCGTCGCGAGCGTGTCGGTCGCCCTCCAGGATGCTGGCAACGGAGCTGCCCTCCTCCCGTCGGGAACAGCATGCGCGCTCACGCTCCCCGAAGCCCTCACGATCGTTGTCGGCACCTTCGTCTCCGGGGGCACCCAGGTCGCCAACTGGACGCGATTCGCCGGATCAGCGCGCATCGCGGTGGGTTCCACGTTCCTCGCCTTCTTCCTCGGGAACGGGCTGATGATCGCTGTCGGGGCCGTCGGCGCCGCCGTATACGGCCTCTCCGACATCGTTGAGGTGCTGGCAGTCCAGGGTCTTCTTTCCGCCGGCGTCCTGATGCTCTTCTTAAACATCTGGACGACCCAGGACAACACCATCTACAACTTCTCGGTCGCCGGGTGCCACCTCTTCAGGACTGAACGCCGGCGGCTGGTCACCTTCGCCGGCGCAACCACGGGAACGCTGCTCGCGCTCCTCGGGATGTATGACTGGCTGATCCCCTACATGACCCTCCTTGGGGTATTCATTCCGCCGCTCGGGGGGGTGATCATGGCCGACTTCTTCATCCGGCACCGGGGGCGCTACCCCGCGCTCGGGGAGGTGGCCACTCCCCGGTTCAACCTGCCGGGGCTCGCAGCATACGCTGCCGGTTCCATCGCCGCCCTCGTGGGCCCCGGCATTCCTCCGGTGAACGGGATCGTCGTCGCGTGCCTCGCCTATGCGTGCCTCGTCCGGCTCACATGAACCGTTCGAACCGTTCGCGGGGCACCCGGCAGATCGGGCAGATCTCGGGCGGTTCGTTCCGGGCACAGAGGTAGCCGCAGACCCGGCACCGCCAGACCGGGTACTTCAGGTCTCCCGGGACTGCAGCACGCTCCTCTTTCTGCCGCTTGCGCTCCGCCGGCCCCGGCCGCCGCTCCGGGACGGGATCGGCGGCACGCTTCCCGGCCTCCACGTTGGCAGTGACGTAGAGGGCGCAGTAACAGGCGCCGTAATCGTCGAGATCGGGGTCCCGGTAGTCGCAGGGGCAGATGATGTCGAGGTCGTCCTCCCGGTCTCCCGAGGCGAGGCGGCACGGGCAGGAGATGTAACCGTAACGCTCCTGGTTCGCGAGCAGCCCCCTGACGAGGTCCCGGGTGAACTCCCGGTCCGGGTTGAGATGATAACCGCCCGCCTCTGCCTCGCGGGCGAGGTCGCGCGTGAACCGGTCGACCTCCCCGTCACTCACCGCGTCAGGCACCGACCGCCTCCCGGATCTCGTCTTCCCGGAACCCCACGATCACCTTCGTCTCATTGATGACGACCGTCGGAAACGAGACCTGGGGATTCCAGCGTTCGACCTCCCGGACCACATGATCACGCTCCTCCCCCGCGAGCAGATCCACGTAGACGTACGAGAACCCGACGCCGAGGTCGGTGAGAAGTTCCTTCGTCCGGGCACACCAGCCGCAGGTGCTCAGGGCGTAGAGCATTACCCTGCCGCGGTCGACGCCAGGCACGTGCTGCATCTCTACCAAAAAACCTCCTCCGTTTCACCCTGCTACGGGGGCCGAAGGTAAGTAGCTTGCCCTGGAGCGGGGTGGGTCAGGAGGAAGCGGGCTCAAGGAGAAGGGACAGGCTGGCACCATTCCCGGAGATCGCAAGCGACGCTCCCGAGAGCCCGAACTTCCGCCGGTAGAACCGGAGCCTCCGGGGAGAGAGGAGTACGGAACCCTCGATCAGGAGCCCGACCGCATCCCCCTCCCGCCGGAGGGTGAGCCGGATCTCCCGGGCGCCGGCGGTCGCCATATCCTCGAGGACGCCGACGACTTCGTCACAGAACCGTTCCCGGTCGATCAGCACCGGCGGGAGTGGACCTCCGGCGTCAAGAACCAGATCGACGTCCTCAAAGAACGGGAGGTAGGCGAGCCGGGAGACGAGTTCCGCCCGGTATGCCGCCGGGTCGTCCGCCGATTCGATGAACGCCTCGTCCGAGAACGGCGGGGTCAGGAGACCGGCCACGAGCTCGCGAAGCACCGGCGGGAGGTCGGCAGCGGAGAGGTGCGCGGTGTCCCGGTAGCCCACGATCGTGTTCATGAAGTCGGTGAGCAGGCGGCCAGCCCGGCGAAGGAGCGACGCATCGACGACGTGATCCAGCCGGTCTCCCGCAAAGTGGGCCTCGATCCGCTGGATCACCTGGACGGCCTTGAGGACCAGCTGGACCTCGAACTTCTCCCCGGCGTTGAACTCGTCGGTAAACCGTGAAAAGTCAGTGAGAAACCCGTCAATCTGGTCGGACTCAAGGAGTTCCAGGTAGCGCCGGGCCTCTTCGGCCTCGCCGAGGTCGTCGAGGCGGTAGGCGAGGGCGTAAAGGCGCCCCGCGAGCACCGCAAAGGTCCGGTTGACCTCCTGGAGCAGGTCGACGGCGTGCTCCAGGGAGTCAGCGAGCCGTTCCCGGTCGAAGGTGCCGATGTCGGCCATCTTCTCCGTCTCCCCCTGCAGCCGGTCGAGGAGCGCCGGCATCGCCGTGGCCGGAATGCTCCTGCCGTGGCCCGGGCAGCAGAGGCTCACGGGTTCGTGGGCAACGATCCACCGGACCCTTCCTACGGACTCAAGCAGCGCCGGCTGGTCCCAGCCGGCAAGCCCGGCGATCCCGGGGCTCGCGGAGAAGAGGAGATCGCCGATGAAGAGATACTCGCCGAGCCGGATGCAGATGCTGTCGGGCGTGTGCCCGGGGGTGTGGTAGACCGTAAGGGTATCTCCGGAACAAAGCGGGATCCGTTGCCGGTGGAGGGTGATGCCGCCGTCTGTCTCCAGGGTTTCGCGGTCGCGGGCAGCAAGAAGGGGGAGGCTGACCGGAAGCGGCTCGACCTCCCACCCCATGAGCTCCGCAACCGTCAGGGCCGCATCGCCGGCCTCGAGCGCCCGGGCTCCTGTCTCCTCTGCGGCGATGCAAAGATGCGGAAGAGACCGGAACCGCCGGTCCCGGGCGGCCTGGTAACAGTGGTCGGCGTGGCAGTGGGTGAGGAAGAGGGTGACCGGCCGCGGGGTTTCCCCGAGGAGATCGTCCACCTGTTCGAGGATCCGCTCCATCTGCCCGGGGTCCGCCCCCGTATCGACGAGCAGGATCTCGCCGGGTGTCCGGATGAGGTAGGCGTTCGAGCAGGTGACGTCTGGTTTCCGGAGGAAGGGGTAGATCTCGGCACCGGCGGTACCCGGCACCGGCTGCCATTGTTGGTCGTTGAGCATGTCTGCACCTGCAAGGATAACTGACCAGTGTTAGACTGCAGGGGAGAAAAAGCAGGCTGGTTTTCCCCGTAAAGAGGAACGCCCGGCCGGATGGCGGGGCTCGGGTAGTTTCTTATCCCACTGTGCAGGAAGGAGAAGTGAGGTGAACGTATGAGTGTCAGAAGACTTGCCGGAATCGCGGCCGCGCTCGTGATTGCGGCATGGGTTTGCGGCACTGTCGCCGCACAGCAGACGGGCATCAACGAGATCGGTATGGTCACCGCCGGGGAGTCGATCACGATCGGCGGGACGACGAACCTTGCGCCCGGCAACCGCCTGCTTGTTGAGGTGACGCCGGTCGGGTTCGGGCCGGGGAACGCCCCGGTGCAGGGAGGGACGGCCGGGACGGCCGTCGTAGAGGAGGGGAACAACACCGCGAACACCTGGTCGTTTGAGGTCGACACGACCGGGTTTGAGCCCGGGGAGTACAGCGTGACCGTGGAGTGGGTCGAGGGCGACGCCGCCGCAAGCACCATCTTCACCATCGCCGAGGCGGCGGCGGCAACCCCGACGCCGACGGTGACCCCGGCCGCCACCACGCCGTCGACGACGATGGCGACGACCCCCACCCCGACCGCGGCAGGGCCTGCTCTCCCGGTGGCGGCGGCCCTCGCGGCAGGGCTGGCCGGCTACCTGATGCGGGGGCGGTAGGGGGGATACTCCTCACCGCCGGTCCACGATCCGCTTCGGCCTGCCGGGCGCCCGGTGGAGTTCGAGCCCGCCCGGCGGCGTGACGCTGCAGAGGATCTGCAGCGACCCGTCCTCGTATGCCCCCGAAAGGCCCGGAACCGACCGCAAAAGGGCGGCGATGAACGTCTCCCTGAGCTCCTCCGCATCAACGCGGGCGGGATCGAAGCACTCCACGCTCACCCGGAGGACGGTCTCCCCCGCCTCGTCGCCGCCGTAGATGAACGCCTCGTACTCCCCGTTCAGGTAAGCCATGTTCTCGGGCGCAAAGACCGCCGCCTCCACATCCACACGGTTGAGCGCGATATCCCCGATCCGGACCGTCTCCGCCTCGCGCCGGGGGGTGGCGATCCGCATGTGCGTTCGCCCGCAGTCGCACCGCTCCCGGGAGGCGACCGAGCAGGTATCCTCCGTATCGTAGTTGATGAGAAGCGTCCCCGCCCGCTTGCCCGGCGCAAGCAGCGTCGTGTAGACCAGCCGCCCGGTCTCGCCGTCATGGACGAACCGGTTCATCCCGGGGTCGTAGAGGTCGAAGTGAACCAGGTCCTCGGGGACGTGGAGCCCTGCCTGGCGGGTGCACTCGCCGCACATCGTCCCTTCGGTGCTCCCGTAGGAGTTGTAGACCGGGCACCCCCAGACCTCCTCCAGGTAACGCCTCGATTCCGGGGCGAAACTCTCGCCCCCGACAACGAGGCGTTTCACGCCCGCGTCCTGTGGCGGGTGCCCTTCCGCCTCCATCCTGCGGGCGAGCCGCAGAAGCTTGAAGACGCTCCCGATCAACGCCGTCGGGCGGTACTGTTCCATCACCCTGACCGGGAAGGTGCACTTCCCCTCCGGGATGATCGCCATCCCGATATCCCGGGCGGCGAGGGTCATGGTGTTCGCGCCGACGTTCATCCCGTAGGAAGCGCAGACCACCACCCGGTCGCCGGCCTCGAACCCCTGCGAGACGAAGAGCCGGGCGTACTTCTCCGCATACCGCTCCCAGTCCTCCCAGGTGAGGAAGAAACTCTTCGGGATACCGCTCGTCCCGGAGGTCTCATTGACCGTGAAGACCGCCTCCCAGGGAACGCTCCTGAAGCAGAACTCCTGTTCGTGCGGAGGCTGGTATCGCCGGATCGTCGCCCCGGAGATGATGGGCAGATCGCGGAGATCCTCGTGCTCCCGGATTGCCTCCGGGCGGATGTTGTGCCGCTCGAACCACCGGCGATAGAAGGGTGAGTGCTCCGTCGCGTACCGGACGGTCAGGCGGATCCGCTCGTCGATGAGGAGATCGAGATCCGATCGCGCGAGCGTCTCCACCGCCGGGTCGTGGTATCGGTTACCTGTCATCCGGCCGGGATAGACGCACGGGATAAAATAGGTGCCGGGGATCAGAGCGCCCAGGCAGGAATGTCGAAGGGGATACCGAGCGCCCAGAGGACGACCGTGTAGAGGCAGATCATCCAGAGCCCGACGCCGACGAGGTCGAGCGCCCAGCCGGACCGGAGAAGGTCTTTTGCCGAGATGTAGCCGGTCCCGTAGGCAACGGCGTTCGGCGGGGTGGCGACCGGGAGCATGAACGCTATCGAGGCGCAGACCGCGGCGGTCATCATCAGGATGATCGGGTTGATCCCCACGCTGATGGCCGTGACCGCCATGATCGGCATCATGATGGCCGCTATAGCAGTGTTCGAGGTGATCTCCGTGACAAGTGAGGTTCCCAGCGCCACGATGGAGATCAGGAGGACGATCGGGAGCCCATGGATAAGCGTCAGCGACTCGACGATCGCCGCAGCAAGCCCGCTCTCGAGGAACCCGCTCGAGAGGGCGATACCACCGCCGAAGAGGAGGAGGATGCCCCAGGGGATCTTCACCGCCCACTCCCAGTCCATCGTGAAGATGCCCTCCTTCCAGTCGACCGGGAGGAGGAAGAGGAGGAGCGCGCCGAATATCGCGATGGTGGAGTCCTTGATCCCCGGGAAGATCATATCGAGGCCCGGGACGATGAACCCGCCAATATCCTTCGTCTGGGCAAATACCCAGGCGAGGGCGGTCAGGATGAAGACGATCAGCGTCCACCGCTCTCCCGTCGAGAGCGGACCAAGTTTTGCGAGTTCCTCCCGAATGAGCCCCTTTGCGCTCGGGAGGGTTTTCACCATCCGGCGGTAGGAGACCTGGGTGAGCCAGATCCATGCGAGGATGAGGAATATAGCGGCAAACGGGACGCCGAACTTCATCCAGGTGAAGAAGTCGATGGTGGGCGCGTCGGGAAAGATCGTCGCGAGCTGGGATATGAAGATCCCGTTCGGGGGCGTGCCGATGATCGTCGCAATCCCTCCGATGCTCGCGGCGTAGGGGATGGAGATGATCAGGCAACGGGCAAGGCCCTGCTCTTTTTCTTCGAGACCCTCAAGGGCTTTGTTGGTCCCGGGTATGATCGTCAGGATGATCGCGACCGCGATCGGGATCATCATCATCGCTGTTGCGGTGTTTGAGATCCACATCGAGAGGAACGCAGTGGCGACCATGAACCCGAGCACCAGGCGCCTCGGGCTCGTCCCCACGAGGCGTATGATATGCAGCGCGATACGCCGGTGCAGACCCCACCGCTGCATCGACATCGCGATGATGAACCCCCCGAGGAAGAGGAAGATCACCTCGTTGCCGTATGATTCCGCCACCTGCGCCGGCGAGAGAACCCCGAGCACCGGGAAGAGGACCAGCGGAAGCAGGGCGGTCGCCTCAAGGGGGATGACACCCGTGACCCAGAGCAGGATCATGAGGATGGTCACTGCTGCGACGGACTTGGCCTCGGGCGCAAGGACGGTGGGATCGACGGGAATCGCCAGAACCACGAAGAAGACGAGGAGTGATGCAATGATAGCGGCGACCCTGTTCATCATCAGAAATTGGGGAAGAGATTATTTAAGCGTAAGGAATCTTCTTGCAGAAGATTACAGAGAATGTGGAGGAAAACCAGGCCAATTCGGGCCCCCCACCCCTCCACGCCGTTTCCTGCGGCCCTACGGCCTGCTCCGCACGGAGAGGAGCCATAGCGGCGTTACACTGTCCTGTCAGCAGAAATCAGCACGCGGGACCTCCGGGCGCAATATCGCCCTGGCCGCGGGATCGCGGCGCCGGCGTCGTGACGGGGCTGTGCGCGGAGGGCCGGCCGCACGGAGGGGGCCGGACCCCGCCACGCCAACCTATATCAGCAGAATCAGCACACAGAGTGTCATGGCACCATATTGGATTCGCAGGCGAGGCCTCACGATCCTCCTCGCCGTCTGTCTTCTTGCACTCTGCGTGGGGCCTGCCGGGGCCCGCGGCCCGACGATCAGCGATATCCAGCCCTACGATACGATCTTCGTCTACGAAGAGGGGCTCGATCTCTCGCAGCTGAGGAGCGCAGCCACGGGTAACCCTGTCACAGCGCTCCGGAAGTACCAGGACGACAACCCCGACCGGGCGGTCACGAGAAGTATCACGGTCACTGACGATACCAACTTCAACGTGCAGGAGTTCCTGGTGCGCGACGACTACGGGCCCTACTACGCCTCCAACCCCACGGACGGCAACACAGCGCTCGTCTTCATCCGCGAGCCCGAGATCTTCCTCGATGTTGTGCTCGCGAGCCCCAACCACAACGAGCCCCTGGCCGGGCTTACGGTCTCACCGAACACCCAGATCGCGTTCCGGATAGTCACCCCCGACGTCGGGGCGTTCTACCAGGCGGGCGGCGTCTACCCGGCGACGATCGACCTCGTGCTCACCACACCGGGCGGTGCGGAGACGACCAGGATCGGCAGTAACAACTTTGCCGGACTGAACGTCAGTTCGACCCGGTTCTACACCGACGACTCCGGCATGCCGGGCGCAGTCCGGCTCGGCGACCTTGGTGCGTCGGGAACTTACTCCGTCCGGGCCGTGTGGAGAACACCGGCGGGGTTCGACGCTTACGCCTCAGACTCTGAGGCGGTGACGTTCACGGTAGCAAACCGCGTCGGGGTGGACGTGACCCCGACACCGACGCCCACCGCAACCGTGACGGCCACGCCGACGACCGCGGTCCCGACAACTCCGCCCACGACCGCACCGACGATAACAGAGACGGTCACACCGGTGACAACCGCGACGACGGAGCCGGCAACCCCCACGCCGACCGCAGCACCGCTCCCCGCCGCCCTGGCCGTAGCAGCGATCGGGTTCGCCCTGACGCTCGCCGGCAGACGATGGTAAGGAAAAATCAGCAGAACCGGCAGCCGCAGCCCCCAGCCGCGTCCCTGATCCGGCGGAGGGCGGCGGCCGCCCATCTTACGACGCCCGGATCGGTGTCCTCGAGCGCCTCCATTAACGCCGGGGCTGCTCCAACATCCCCGATCATCCCGAGGGTGTAGGCCGCCCACATCCGGATGCGGGGATCTGGATCGTCGAGCGCGGTAAGAAGGGCTGGAAGGGCGGTCGGGCCGAGGGCAGCAAGCTCCGCCGCCGCCGACATCCGGTCGGCGCTCCCGCCGTCGCGGAGGATACCGATCAGCGCATTCGTTCTGCCCGTCACGGCGACTCGTTCTCCTTCTTCTCCTGCTCGCTCGAGGCAAGGATCTCGTCCAGGCCCACGTAGATAGGAAAGACCTCGTGGACACCCGCCATCAGGAAGACCTGATAGACGTCGGGCTGGAGCGCGCAGAGTGCCATCTCTCCATCCACCCGCTTCAAAGCACGAAACTTGCCGAGCAGTACCCGTAGGCCGCTGCTGCTCATGTAAGCCGCCTTCTCCAGGTTCACGAGCACCCGTTTCCCGCCCCGCGCCAGCACCGAGGAAATCGCCGTATCCAGGCGTTCTGCCGATTCTGCATCGATCCTGCCGTCAACCGATACGACCGCCGTATCCTCCCGCTCACTGACTGTTACGTCCATGACATTCCTATCAGCGCAGCAAGGAAAAAAGCGCTCGTTTTGTACCGGGGTTCACGCGAAACGTGCGCTCTCCAAAAAGGGGTGGTCAGTGGGTCTGCCGGAAATAGTCCCAGGCATCGACCTCAGTGCCGTTCGCAAAGATGCAGACGCCATACTCGCTGCCGTCGGGGTTCTTCCGGATCTCGTAGGTGTGGCCCTGCTCGATGCACCAGACCGCGGCCGGGTTCGCGATGCCGGCGCTTCCGCTGCACGCTGCGCAAGTCCACGGGACGTCGATGATCTCGACCGGGGTTCCCCACTGCTGGATCGTCGCGACGTCACGGGCGACTTTACCGGCGAAGGTAAGGCACTTCCCGTCGACGTGATAGGTCTCGTTCAGGTCGAGCGGGAGGTAGCGTTCGCCGTCATCGGCGACGATACCGTAGAACCCACCCTCAAGGTCGACATAGGTGACCTTCCCGGTCTTCGCTACGTAGGTCGCGTTCTCCGCCGTATCGATGGCGATGACCTCGACGGGGGTGCCCCACTGCTGGATGGTTATGGTGTTCTCCAACACCCGGGCGACGAACGTCACGTTCGCCCCATCGACCTGCCAGGTCTCGTTCAGGTTGAGCGGGAGGTAGTGCCCGCCGTCGTCGGCGACGAGGCCGTAGAAACCGCCCTCAAGATCGATGTAAGTGACCGTGGCGTTTCCGGAGACGAGCAAGGCGCCTCTGATCAGCTCGATCGACCGGATCTCCACCGGCGTTCCCCACATCTGGATTCCCGCGACATCTTCCTGCACGTCAGCACTGAACTGCACCCGGAGACCATCTTGCCGGTACTCCGCCGGAAGGTTTCCGGGCAGGTAGTTCCTGCCGTCATCGGTGACGAGGCCATAGAAACCACCCTCGAGGTCGATGTAGGTGACCGTACCGTTCGTCGCAACCGTCCGGCGGGTGTCGCCCTTCTCAATCTCGACGATCTCGACCGGCGTCCCCCACTGCTGGAGGGTCGCTGTATCCTCCATAATATCGACGACGAACGCGACGCGGAGGCCGTCTTGCCGGCATTCCGCCGGAAGATCGGTGGGGAGATAGTGCTCGCCGTCATCGGCGACGATACCATAGAACCCGCCTTCGAGATCGACGAAAACGATCGTGCCGTTCCCGGAGACGTGTTCGGCCAGTCCGTTCTCTTCACCGGCGGCCGTGCACCCGCAGGCGATGATGGCCCCGAAGAGAACAAGGACGATGACCATATAGTTTGGATAGGATCCCGTCATAAGGCATCAACAGGGATACATTCTCCCGCCGGAGGTAAGTAGATTACCTTAACTACGAAAGGATTCGGACTTATTTACCCGGCGAGGCTATGTACCGGGCGAAAAAGTGTCGAAAGAGAGCGTCAGCGTCCCCCGACGCCGCCGCCACCAAAGCCGCCGCCACCACCGAAGGACCCGCCGCCACCGAACCCTCCTTTGCCGCCGCTTGACGGCGGAGAGTAGAGGACGATCGGGGCAAAGATCACCGGCATCCTCGAGTAGAGCGGCATCCCGACGTCCGGGAGGTTGATGTTCAGGTTCTTCATCGCCTGCTCGACCTTATCGCCAAGGCCGAGCGCTGTCCCGTAGACCAGCCATTCCCCCCACATCGAGAGGTCTGCGGGGGAGTACTGCCGGATCAGGGCGAGGTCCGAGAGGAAGTAGGCGAACGCGTCCCACTCGAGTTTCTCCTTGTAATGATCCCCCTTCCAGAACCCAAAGAGCGTCGAGGGGAAGAGGGCCGCGATCCCGACCTGGACTGCGACGATGAACGAGAGGACGCCTGCCGGGATGAGGAGGTAGGCCGCGCCGGGCGCGAGAATGAACGCGAGAATCGCAAGCCCGCAGGGGATGGCGCCGAGGAAGACGAGCGGGAGGATCATCGTCCGGCCGTCTTTCACATACCGCCGTGCGAGGGTGGTATCCACGTCCCGGGTCAGCGCGGCAAGCGACTGCTGGTACTGCAGGATCCGGTGCTGGTAGCCAGGGCTCCGCCGGGCGGTCTGGGCGAACTTCTCAAGCCCGGTGGTGTCCACGACATGGTCGTCGGCGATGTTTGCGAGGAAATTGAGCACCCGCTGTTCGTAGGGGTCGCTCGACTCCCCCGAGACGATCCTGACCGTGACACCGTCGCCGTCCGGTTTCTCGGCGACCACGATCTTTTTCTGCCGGTGGAGATCGAGAACCGTCGCGTAGAACCCGTTATCGTCGAACTCGAGGGCGTCGCCCTTGAAGAGGAGGTTCACCTGCCAGGGTTTGAGCGCGGTGTTCGGCGTGAAACTCAGGTACTCCGGCACGGTAAACTGCTTCTCCCTGCCGTAGCGGAGGTAGACGCCGAGGAGAATGAACGGCATCGCGAGGACAAGGGCGGTCGCAAGGCCGTAGAGAACGCTTGCCGCGCCGTAGAGGATCGGGGGCCAGCGGTTGGCGTCGGCCGCCTGCTGCTGCACGTCCGGGACGAACTCAGGGAATCCGTCAATCCCTTCCATGAACGCGGGGTCGAGGATCATCTCGACGTTCAGCGCGTCGTCCTGGGGGGCGCTCCCCGTGATGATGACGGCCTCTCCCGTCCGCTCGATCTCGAGGGTCGGGGGGTGCGTGTAGACCTCCTCGATCTGCCCGGAGAACGGCAGGGTTATCCGGAGGTCGCGGTAAGGGACGTGCTCGTCCACGAGTTTCAGGTTCAGGTGCGCCCACTGGCTGTCATACTCGATCGGCGGCCGGACAATGTAGCGGTACTCCACCGTATAGGTGCCCGGGGCGAAGTAGCTGGGGTTGTAAAGGCCCACCTCGTCGTCGAACGTAAGGCTCTGGATCGCCGCGAGATCGGAGGTGGTCGCGGTCCCGGCGGCCGTCCGCACCTCGCCCAGGTGATCCTTGACGTAGCCGATGGTTCCAGGCGGAGCGGTCATCCCAACAAACTCGATATGCGGCCGGTCGATGGAAGCGAAGGCGAGCGGCGCGTCCCAGTAGCGAAAGAGCATCCGGTACTCCCCAGCCGAACGGACGTCGTAGGTATAGCGCTCGACCAGGGTCCCGTTCTCGTAGAAGACGGCATCATACTGCTCGACGTCCAGGTTCCCCCGGAAGATGGCGGGGAGCGCGTTCGCTCCGACGACCGCCAGCACCCCGACGATCAGGGTGATGGCAACAAGGACGAGAATCTGCTGCCGTTCAGTTGCGCGCATATTTCATCAGAACGCTATCGTCGG
>PGYH01000205.1 GCA_002839575.1 Methanomicrobiales archaeon HGW-Methanomicrobiales-6 | reverse complement strand
GTCCGATGGCGTTACCCATCTCAAACATTCCTGCCTGCTCGAAGGTGGACGAGAGTGCGGCACCCTGCATCGCGTTCTTGCCGGTGATCATCACGGCGTGGTTGACCGGGATGTTACGGAGCGCGTAGCCGAGACCTTCGTTGTTCTGGGGGATCGACAGGATGGACGTGACGTTGGCACCGGAAAGATCCATCGTGTGCGGGTAGGAACCCCAGAGTGCGGCCTTGACCATAGCCGCATCGAACATGCCGATGTCGAACTGCTCGATGATCGCGTAGGTTGCCGCGGATGCGACCGAGGTGATTGCTGCATCGTAAGTGGATGCCGCCTCGAGACGGGTCTTCGGGACCTCAACGAGGATCAGTTTGCCGCCGCCGAACTCACGGATGTTGGTGTCGTCGCCTTCCTCGACCTGGACCATCTCCTTGATCTTACCGATGATGGCATCCTTGTTCCCGACAATGTCGAGATTGAGCTCACGTCCGAGGACCTGTCCCTTCGCTACCTTTCCGGCCTTCAGGCCTTCCTGAACGCCTCCGAGGTTGACTGCAATTGTCCTCTTGGTCAGATCGATGAGTTTCCGGGTCGCCGGGTTGACCAGCGGGCTGATCTTCTCAAGCGGCACACCACTCTTCAACTGCTTGCCTGCATCATCGTACAGGTCAATAGTTTCCTTGTATTTTGCCATAATTTTCCTCCATTACCCTCTTTAAGTGCATACAATCCGTGAATGTGTAGTGAACGCTAAAAGTATCGCTGACTGTGGCTGATGGTGACTACTGCACGTCCTCGTGGGACAAAAAGATAGTAACCTTCTCTGATGATATAAGCATTGCTATTTATGCCTATGATTGGATATATATCTGAAGTGCAATATTAAATATCTGCCGAATAACAGTCAATCGCACAGGATACCAAAAGTATCACACCTCTTTCTGAGTAATATGAATTATGCAAAATCGTGCTACTTAGTGTTACTATTCGTGCGCCGATCACATCCTCTCTCCTGTGATCGGCATCATTTCTTGTGCGCGGCAAAAAAATGAGGGGTTCAGGCCCTGATCTGCTGGTAGAGTTTCGCGTAAATCAGCTGACCTTTCCTCTTTCGGTGGCGCTCTCCGAGGTCACCCTCGTAGAGAGCAAACCGTCCTTTGATGCCGTCCATCTCGACATCAACATCCTCACGGTATGCGAAGCCGGGCATCATAACGTCGATGTTGCCAAGGACATAGATCTCGCCTTCCACCATCTGGCCCCCGAGGCGGCTCTTTGCATTGCCCTTGATGACGATCTTTCCACCCTCGGCATGGGTGGCAACATGGACATCCACATCGCCGCCGACGACGATCTCGCCGCCGGTCATGAAGGTGCCGAGATCGCTGCCGGCATTGCCGGTAACGGTGATCTTTCCGCCGGCCATGCCGCGCCAGTCCCCACGGTATGCGGCACCGAGGTAGTTCCCGGCGTTGCCGTTGACGACGATCTCGCCGCCCTTCATACCGGTCCCGGCAAAGGCGTCAACGTTCCCGTTCACCGTGAGCTTGCCGCCCTGCATCCAGGCGCCGACGTACATATCGGCGTTGCCGTTGACGACGACCTCGCCGTCGGTCATCTTCATGCCGATGTACTTGACCCGGGAGAGGTCGCCGTTGACGACAACCTTCGTCTCTTCCGGGGTTGCCCCGGCATTGCCGGAGACTTCGAAGAAGTCTCCGAGCCGGTACTGCTCCCTGCCTACGTAAACGTGAAGGTCGGCGATCTCATCTGCCTTCTTCCCGGCGAACGCATCGGGGGTGATGTTGTCAGCCTCAAGATACAGGTCGGGCTGGTTCTTTATGGTGAGTGTAACGGTTTCCATCCTTCTCTCACCTCACTGTGTGGCGTCCACCTCGATCACGTACGGGTTCGGCATATAGTGGTGGCCGGCAACCTCGACTTCTCCTTGACGTCACGCATCACCTGCGGGTTCTCGTTGACCTTCGCGTTCACCCAGAGGGTCCGCTTGTTGCCGTTGCTCGCGATCTCGCGGTCCCTGATGACCTGAACACCGGTCTTGAAGAGGTGCTCCGCGTTCAAGAACGCCGTCTCGATGTCGTCGGGTGCGTAGGGCTCGTTCGGGTTGAAGTCGTAGACGGCAACATCCGCTTCGAGGCCGGGCGCAAGCCCGCCGTACATGTGGGCGAGGCCGAGCGATTTTGCCGGTCCGGCCCGGGTCATCTGCGCGATCTCGTAGAGGTCGAGTTCGCGGTCGATGCCGGCGATATTGGTCGCGTCAATGACCTTGTCCTTGTGCTTGAAGGCGTCGAGCTGCTGTTCGCGCGCCTCCTGGCTCATGAGCCACTTCATGACCCGCGGGTAGCGGATGAACGGCCCGGCGTTCGGATGGTCGGTGGTGATGAAGATGCGCATCGGGTCTTTTGCGAGCAGCGCGAGTTCGAGGCCGATGCACCACTGGATGCCGCAGACCTTAATGTTCGGGCTGTAGACGTAGGGCACGACCCCTGCGGCGGTCTCAAGCTCCACGTCGGCGTTCGCCCACTTTAAGTGGTTCAGCTCGGTGAGGTGGTGCTCGAACGGTCCGTCGGCGGTCATGGTCGTGGTCTCGTCGAGTGTCACCTGACCCATGTCGATGGTGATGTTGTCGTGCGAGTTCACGTAGTCCATGATCTCCTTTGCCTTGGACTCCATATTGCCCCAGTTGTCACCGCCGTAGGAGTGGAACTGGACGTGGGTGTGATGCATCACCTGGTCGCGGCCGAACTTGCTGTTGGGCTTGATGCCCTCGGAGAGCTGGAACGTATCGAGCGTCGTCGTGTAGTTGCCGGGGTTCCCGAGGTTGTTCGCGTGAACGTGCATCGAGTGCGGGAGACCGAGGTACTCGTTCGCCTCGATGAGGCCCTTCACGATCTGGGCCGGGGTGATGTCAAAGTAAGGGACCGGGTCGTGCACGTTCTCGCAGTTCAGGCCCCATCCCCAGGCTTCGGTGCCGCCGGGGTTGACGACCTTGACGGCGTAGCCCTTCGTGACGCGAAGCAGCCAGGCGATGTAGGCGGCGGTGTTCTCGATCTCGTGGTTCTTGAGATACTCGAGCACGAACCAGTTGTTCCCGAAGACCGGGTAGGCCCCCTGGTCGAGGATCGGGGTGTCCCGCATCTCCTCGTGGGTGTGCCGGGCGTAGAGCGGCGGCATGGCCGCTTCCATCACCGTGGTGTAGCCCATGCGGGCGTAGTTGTAGCCGGTTCGGATCGTTGTCGGGACCGAGAACCCGCCCTGCATCCGCTCGATACCGTTTTTGGGCTTGTAGGTGAAGAGTTTGTCCTCCGGGCGGAAGTTCCGGCCGATGTTCACCTTCGGGCCGGCGACGTGGGCGTGGATATCGACCCCGCCGGCCATGACGGTCTTGCCTGCGGCATCGATGACCTTCGGGTTCGTGACCGCCGTGGTCTCGACGATCTTGCCGTCCTTGATGGCGACGTCGGCCTTATCGCCCTTGATCCCGAGAACCGGGTCGAAGACGAACCCGTTCTTAATGAGATACTCTGCCATCGTTTACACCCCCTGGATCTCCTTGACCCGCGTAAGAACGCGTTTCAGGAACTCTTCATCGGTCATCATGCCCTCCGGGGGCTCGACGACCTTTCTGGTCTCAATCGGTACGTTGTCCATCCGGTATGCGCATCCACCAATCTCGACGCCGACAAAGGCGACCGGGACGTGGACCTTGCAGACCTCGGTGGTCGGGGTCTCGTGCGGGTCGATCGCAACCGACGGGCGG
>PGYH01000034.1 GCA_002839575.1 Methanomicrobiales archaeon HGW-Methanomicrobiales-6 | reverse complement strand
AGTTTTATCGCCGTACGATCTCTGTTTCCACCGGATCCCACAGGAGCGTTGTGTACAGGCTCAAGAGAAGTTAAGACTTTGCCGGGGTTTTTGCATGGGTTTTGCCTGTAAGGGCGAGATTTTTGGTAGTATCCTGATTGAGTTATTTCGACCGGGCGATGTTACGAACAGGGAGACCGTCGAGGCATTTGTTAACCAGGCTTCAGTTGCCCTGCTACGGCGATTTGCAAGGGAGTGCAACCGCGAAGGCAGAGAGTTCTTCCGGCTGCTCGTAGAGCAGATGCCATATCCCATCGTTATCCTCGACCGGGACGGGTGCATCCTTGATGCAAACAAACTCGCTGCAACCCTTGTCGGGTGCCGCGACGCGGCCGAACTTGCCGGGAGGTCGTTTTGCGAGTATATGGAGAGTGGAGCAGATCTTCCTCCCGGGTTGTTGCGGTGCCTGGTCTCCTATGAGAGCAGTGATCTGTCCTGCCGTTTATGTCTGCGGTCTTCCGGCAACGGCATACGTGATGTAGAGGCCTGGGGTAGAATGGTTCGATATGACCGGAAACCTGCCCTGTATATGGTCTTGCGTCCGCTCTCATCAGGAGAGGGGGATATTCCGTCTTCCTCTGCCCGGTGTTGAGCCGGTCGTTAACCTGCGGGGTTGAAAGGGGCGGAGCAGGGCCTTCGACGAGGGGATAGGCCGCTCCAAACGGCTTCGAGAATGCTCTACGCTCTTCCCCTTGAACGTCGGGGAGGTTCGGCGCTCCCGCCCGCTTCGGCACGCGGCCGACGGCTACGCCCGTGCGAGCGGGAAGACCGGGGTCTGCCTCGCGACGTCCGGTCCGGGGGCCTGCAACCTCGTCACGGGCATCGCGACCGCGTACATGGACTCGGTGCCCATGGTTGCGCTGACCGGTCAGGTTCCGACGACGTCGCTCGGCAACGACGCCTTCCAGGAGGCGGACATCACCGGGATCACGGCTCCCGTCACCAGGCAGAACTACCTCGTCAAACGGACGGAGGACCTCGCCGGGATCGTTCGCGAAGCATTCTCCATCAGCCGGACGGGGAGGTGCGGGCCGGTCCTCGTCGACCTGCCGCGGGACGTTCTCGAAACCCGGATAGAGCATGACGGCCGGCACCCGGAACCGGCCGTACGAAAGGGTTGCCGCCCGATCCTCCGCGGACACCGGCGCCAGATCGAGAAAGCCGTCGCGGCACTGAGGGCGGCCGAACGGCTGGTCATCTACGCAGGCGGCGGGGTCGTGGCCTCGGAGGCCGCCGCGGAGGCCGTCGCGCTCGCGGAGACCCTGCTGATCCCGGTCACGACGACCCTGATGAGGCTCGGTCTCATCCCCGGCGACCACCCGCTCAACCTCGGTATACCCGGGATGCACGGGACCCGGTGCGCAAATACCGCGCTCACCGAGTGCGACCTCCTCTTCGCGGTCGGCGTGCGGTTCGATGACCGGGTGACGGGCCGGATCGAGACCTTCGCACCCGGTGCCGCCGTCGTGCATCTCGACATCGATCCGGCCGAGATCGGGAAGAACAAGCCGGTCGATATCCCCATCGTCGGCGACGCGAAGGCCGTGCTGGCGGAGATGCTCGGACTTCTGCAGAAGGGGAGGGAACGCGACGCCTGGCTTTCGAGGATCACGCGGGTGAAGGCGGGGCATCCCCTCCGCTGCCCGGAGGACAGCGGCCTCCGCCCGCAACGGATCGTCAGGGACCTCTGCTCGCTCCTGGACGGCGCCGGCATCATCGCAAGCGAGGTCGGCCAGAACCAGATGTGGACGGCGCAGCACTACTGTTTCCGGCGGCCCCGGTCGTGGATATCGTCGGGCGGGCTCGGGACGATGGGCTACGGCCTTCCGGCGGCGATGGGGGCGCACTTCGCCCGCCCGGACGAGCCGGTCTGTCTCGTCGCGGGGGACGGCAGTCTCCAGATGAACATCCAGGAACTCGGGACGATCGCCCAGTACGCCATCCCTATAAAGATCCTGGTCCTGAACAACCGGTACCTCGGGATGGTGCGCCAGTGGCTGGAGCTCTTCTACGACCGCCGGTATGCCTTCACCGACCTGCCTCCCATGGATTTCGTCGGGATTGCCCGGGCCTACGGCATCGAGGCCGAGACGGTCGAGGCCGGCGAGGATGTGAGGGGCGCGCTCTCGAACGCACTCGAGCACTCCGGCCCCTATCTCGTCGATTTCAGGATCGAGCGGGAGGAGAACGTCTTTCCCATGGTTCCCCCGGGGGCAGCGATCGACGCGATGATCGATCCTGGTGCGGGGTGAGGCCATCGCTCTTTTTTTCAGCGGCGGGTCCTGATGTGCCCATAGTCCTGCCGGAGTCACCGTGCAGACACTACGGTCCTGCAATTGCGGCGTGGCCTGAATTCTGCCGATAGACGGCTCCTTGCGTTGCGCCGGCCGGTTCGGGAGCCTCAAAGATGGTGGAGTCCGGCGTTCCTACCGGGCAAGGATCTTCTGCTTCTCCTGCTGGAACTCCTCCTCCGTCAGGCCCCCCATCTGCTTCAACTCCGCGAGTTCCCTGAGCTGGGCCATCTTCTCCTCCCGGGTTATGCCTGGCAGGGCCGGTGCGGGGGGTGCTGCCTGCTGCCCCTGCGCCACCTTCTTCATCTCTCTCTCCTGCATCTTCTTATCGACAGCGCGGGTAGTCACGGTGGCTGTTCCCGCGACCACCGCGGTACGGGCCACGGTGCCGATAAGGCCGGGTCTTCCGCCTCTCATGGTGCTACCTCCAGTGCTTCCTGCTCTTCGGGCCTCCATGCCAGCGCGGCATCCACCAACTCTTTCGGGATGGGTTCTCAGTATCGTCTTCGGGTTCCCCCTCCTCGCCCCCCCGCTGATGATCGTGACAACCTTCGCAGTCGTAGGAGGTATCGCGGCGATCATCCCGGCATTCCGGCTACGGTGACGGTAAGGGGCGATTGTCCGGGACCTCGTCTATTATCCCTATGTTCATCTGTGAACAGCAGGAGCGCTGCAGGGCAAGCGCTTCCACGAAAATGCGCTAAATTCATACCCGCCAGACGCGTTATTATTCATATCCATCTCCGATCGGGTTCTCCCGGCGGCAGATGCAGGAATTCGTTATAAATTGCCTGGCTGCCAATCCTGCACGGAGACAACCTGAGCCGTGTCGGAGAATTCTGAGGATGAAACAATCGTGAGGAGGAGAATAGTTGAGCACACTTGAGTCGTATCTCGATGCGCTGCACCAGGGGGTCTTTCAGGTCGTCGTCCCGAAGGCCCTGGTAACCGAGCCGCTCGAGCCGGACTGGAAACGCTCGCCCATCAACGTGCCGAGCGCTGGCACCATCGCGAGTTACCGGCGGGGACAGTACCATGCTCACGAGACGGTATCTGAGTACTGTGTCCACATGGACCGGTACGATCCCGAGAAGAACCCTCTCATGCACCTGATCGACGATGCCTCCCTGGTGCTCATGATCCACGAGACGATGGAGACCATCCTCGTAACGGCGAAAGATGCAACCCGGAAAGACCCTCTGCAGCGCCTTCTCGATCAGCATACGAGCTGGAGGCTCCGGATGGGTTTTGGAGCGGTCCTGTGGGCGATAGCCACGATCCTTCTCTTTCTGGCGATCTCTGATGTTACGCCCTTTTTCACCGTAATCCTGCCCTCCCTTGTTCTTTTTCTTGGCCTCCTCACGATTGTCAGGGGCATCCGGCAGAGGAAGAGGCAGGAGCATGCGAACAAGGACATAATCCGGGGAAGCCTCGTGGCAGGTGCAGGGATCGCTCTGTTTGTCTTCTGGAAGCTGTACCTCGTCCTCATCCTGCTGGTTCTCGTGATCTGGTTCTTTTCCAGCGCCGTTGTCACGCTGCTCCGGGCGTTTCGGGAGCGAGGGAATTTGCCGAACGGCTTCTGGTATACTTCCGGGCTGGGCGTAAGTTCGCTGGTTCTCGGGGTTCTCGCCGTTACCCTGCCAGAGGGGCTGGTCGATCTCCTCGTCTTCCTGCTCGCCGGGATCGTGTTCACGGCAGGTGCGTTTCTGGTTCTGGATGCGTATGGATTGAGGAATGCCGCCCGTCTAATGGAAGAGGGCGGCTTTGGCTCGTGACCCTCTCCTCCGGCAGGCGAGTCCCGGGGTGCTCCGCCGGAGTCCCGGTAAGGAGTGGCGGCATGTACATTCATACCTCCCTATGGTCGGGGATGCCGGAACAAGAACAGTTCTCTGCGGTTCGAATAGATCCACTTCAGTACCGGAGCGGAAGCCGCTCTCGATCGTCCTTCAGGCACAGCGCTCAAAATTCCATGAAATTTTGTCTGATACTCTAAATAAACTCGTGTAACTGTAATGAAATTATTATATAAGTGAATGCAGAAATACCTGCATTCGGCTTCTGGGCGGAATGCGGGGACTGGTACCGGGAGTTCTCCTGGTATATGCCATCCCGCGGGTCGACCAGAGGGTTGAGGGGAGAAACATTCTTGATATCGGTTCTGTACGTTGATGACGAGCCCGGTCTCCTTGAGCTGGCCCGCCTCTTTCTGGAAAGGGCAGGAGGATTCCAGATCGCAACCTCGACATCGGCACAGGATGCGCTGGCCAGCCCTGCAATCCGGTCGTATGATGCTATCATCTCTGACTATCAGATGCCGGGCATGGACGGGATCGCGTTTTTAAAGGTCGTCAGGGAGCAGTTCGGCGATCTCCCCTTTATCCTGTTCACCGGCAAAGGGCGCGAGGAGGTCGTGATCGAGGCCATCAACAACGGTGCTGACTTCTACGTGCAGAAAGGCGGGGACCCGAAGGCCCAGTTCGCCGAGCTCGCGCACAAGGTCCGGCAGGCGGTGAGGAGGAAGCGGGCGGAGATAACCCTCGCGGAGCAGGAACAGCGCTACTATGATCTCCAGAACGCGAGTGACCTGATTATGAGTGTGGCTCCCGACGGGCATTTTCTGTTTGTCAACAAAAAATGGCTGGACACGCTCGGGTACCAAAAGGACGACCTCGATAATCTCAGGATATTTGATATCATCCATGACGAGAGCCTGGAGCGCTTTAAGGAATACGTTTCCCGCGCACTCTCCGGTGAAAACGCAGGTATCATAGACGTGGTGTTCCGGACCCGTGGCGGGAGCAAGGTGTATGCCGAAGGCCTTGCCACAGGCAATACCTTGAACGGGAAACCGCAGTATATCCGTGCGATCTTCAAGGACATCACCGAACGCAAAGAACTGGAAGCGGCACTCGCTGAGAGCCACGATTTCCTCCAGCGGATTTATGCCTCTGCCCAGGGAGGGATCGTCATCATCGATGCTGAAACGCACGAGATCATCGATCTCAACCCCGCTGCAGCGAGGATGATAGGGGCTCCCGGAGAGCAGATCGCAGGCAAAATCTGCCACCAGTATATCTGCACGGCAGAATCGGGCAGGTGTCCGATAACGGATCTGCACCAGAATGTTGACAATGCCGAACACATGCTGCTGACCGCGGACGGAAGAATGGTCGATATCATTAAGCACGTCGTCCCGTTCAACTTCCACGGAAGGGAGTGCCTGCTGGAGACCTTTATCGACAACACAGAGCGGAAGAAGGCAGCGGACGAACTGCACGCGGCCTACGCGAAGGTCACTGCTGCCGAAGAAGAACTCCGCGAGAATTACGACCTCCTCTGCCGGCAGGAGCAGGCGTTGCGCGAGAGTACCGAGACGCTCCGGGCGGTCGTGGAGCAGTCAAACGAGGGTATCGTCATCACCGATCCGGCCGGAAAGATCCTGTATGCCAATCGCAGGGCGGCCGATATCGTTGAGAGCGCAACCGACCTGGATGCGGCAGGCGGGAGCAACGTGCTGGATTTTGTTGCACCTGACTTGCGGGAGCGTGCGATCGGCCTGTTCAGGGGGGATGTCCAGGAGTATGACCGGCGTCCGGCTGATTGCAGGATTGTCACCGCGGAAAATCGAGAGAAGTGGCTTGAGTGCGCCAGGAGGAGGATCTCGTTCAAAGGTTCACCAGCCATGCTCATTTCGTTTCGGGACGTCACCGAACGCAGGCAGGCGGAGAAGAGGCTGCGTGACTCGGAGTATAAGTTTGCCACGCTTTTCAAGAGTAATCCGGTCCCGCTGACGCTGACGTCGGCAGCCGACGGTATATTTATCGATGTTAGCGATGCGTTTTTACGTAGTACCGGATATGCCCGGACAGAAGTGATCGGAAAAACAGCAAAGGAACTGGGGCTATTTGCTGGTGGTGACGATCTCTCCCGGTTTGTCTCGACGCTCCGCGAAAAGCACTCTGTACACGGTGTGGAACTGCAGTGCCGCAGCAAGGCCGGAGAGATCCGGACCTGCCGGTTCTCTTCGAGCACCATTCTGATCGACGACAGGCCGCACATCCTTTCGACGATCGAAGATATAACGGAACACAAACGAGCACAAGAGGCGATACGGGAGACTGGAGAGCGCTACCGCCTGATCCTGGAGAATGCAAGCGATAGCATACTGGTCAACGAACTCACGCCGCGGGGTCCGGGAAAGTTCATCGATGCCAATGAATCGGCCTGCCGGATCCTTGGCATGACCCGTGAGGAACTGCAGGGCGTAAGCCTCATCGATCTCGATACCCCGGAAATGCAAAAACGAGCCCCTGAACTTATTCAGAAACTCCTGCAAACCAAACGCGTAGTTTTCCAGACCGGTTACGTGGCAAAAGACAACCGTGAAAAGATCCTTGATGTGACTACCAGTCTCTTCGACCTCAACGGGCAGCCGACCATGCTGACGGTCGTCCGTGACGTCACTGAGATCAAGGCTGCGGAGTCGGCGCTGAACGCCCTCGTCGCCGGCATGGTGGGAGCGACCGGCAGGGAGTCGTTCGACCGGATCACGGAGAGCATCGGTGCCTGGCTTGGGGCCGACTGCGTCATGATCGGTGAGATCACGCCGGACCATGAACGCGTCCGGGTGCTCTCCATGCTCCTCGACGGGGAGAAGATCCCGGAATACTCCTATCCTCTGAAAGGGACGCCCTGCGAAGATGCCGCCAAAAATGGGTTCTGTAACCATCCTGATAGTGCAGCCTGGCTCTTTCCGGAAAACCGGGACCTTTGTGTCTCCAACATCCGGGGCTATGCCGGAACCGTGCTCCACAATCCGGAAGGGCAGGCCGTAGGGTTCCTTTGCATATTCAGCCGGACCCCGCTCGACCTGCCGCCTTCCGCCCGGGAGATCATCGATATCATCGCCGCCAAAGCGGCCGCCGAGATCGGGCGGCTGCATGCCCTTAGTGCCCTGTCGGAGAGCGAGGAGAAGTATCGGAACCTCGTCGAGAACAGCATCGATGCGGTCCTCTTTGCGGCCCCCGACGGAACGATCTTCTCTGCCAACCCCGAGGCCTGCCGGATCTTCGGGATGACCGAGGAGGAACTGCTCGGTGCGGGATGGGACGGTATCGTTGACTACACGGATCCGCGTCTTGCACCCGCCCTCGAGGAGCGGGCCCGCATCGGGCGGTTCAAAGGAGAACTCAGGTTCCGGCGGCGAGACGGGACTACCTTCCCCGCAGAGATATCGTCTGCGCTCTTTGCGGACAGAAACGGGTGCATCCGGGTGACGACGATCATCCGGGACGTCACCGAACGGGTGGCGGCCGCGGAGGCGTTGCGGCAGAGTGAGGAGCTGCTCGCGCTGGTTATGGACGGCGTCCCGACCCTCCTCTCATACCTGGACACGGAGTTGCGGTTTGTCTATATTAATAAAGCGCATGCGGTATGGTACGGGCGCACGAAAGACGAACTGATCGGGCGGAGTATCCGGGATCTGTTGCCGAAGGATGTGTTCCGGCGGGCTGCCTCAAAGTACGAGGCCGTTTTAGAGGGACAGGAGGTCGCCTTCGAGAGTCTCAACCGGGACCTTGACGGCCGGGAACATATCTTTGCGGTACACCTGGTTCCGCACATCCAGGACGGGAAGGTCATCGGCATCTTCTCGGCACTGCACGACATCACCCGGCGCAAGCGTGCGGAGGAGGCCCTCAAGCAGGCGAACAAGAAACTCAACCTCCTCTCGGGCATCACGCGGCATGACATCAACAACCAGCTCCAGATACTGGAGGGGTATCTCGAATTATTGCGCGAGAGAAACTCCGATCCCGTAAGTGACGACTACCTGTCCCGTATTTCTATAGCAAGCAGCCGGATCTCGTCGATGATCCAGTTCATGAAGGAGTACGAGGAGATCGGGGTGGGTCTTCCTGTCTGGCAGGGTATCCGGTCCCTCGTGGATGATGCGGGCCGGAGCGCCAGCCTCAGCCGGATCACCCTGGAGAACGCTATCCCTGCTGACCTGGAGGTCTTTGCCGATCCGCTCATCAGCAAGGTGTTCTTCAACCTGATTGACAACGCCCTGCGTTACGGGGGGAAGGCCACACGGGTCCGGTTCATGTCTGAGGTTCGAGATGGTAGTTGTATCATTGTCTGCGAGGATGATGGCGACGGTGTTCCGGTGAACGAGAAGGAGAAGATCTTCGCCCGGGGGGTCGGGAGGAACACGGGGTTCGGACTGTCTCTATCGCGTGAGATCCTTGACATCACCGGGATCGCGATCCGGGAGACCGGCGAGGCGGGCAGGGGTGCACGGTTCGAGATCGTAATACCGAAGGGGCAGTTCCGTGTCGATCCGGCATAGAAACTGCAGATAGGGAGCCGGCCTGGGGTCGTCGGCTTCTCTGCACCCGGCAGAGGCCCGGTGACCGTTCCCTCACGTGTAGTGCTTCTTCAGGAACGCCTTCACTTTCCTTGAGATCAGCCATCCCTGGTCGAGCCGGTCGATGATCGCGTTGATGACCCAGGCCTGCTCGATGATCTTTCTGTCGATATCCGTATCCCCTATCTCCGCAAGGCCGATGATGACGGTGAGGGGGTTGCGGATGGAGTCGTTCAGGACGGCAAGCTGCTCGATGTTCTCCTCGATCTGGAGGAAGGCTCCCTTTTTGAGGTTCTCCAGCTGCCGCCGCTCCGAGGTGTCGCGGGCGCTCGCGAGCACCAGTTGCCGGCCGTCGATCGTCACCAGGAATGCCGTTATCTCTACGGCGACCCGGGTGCTGTCCCTGCGGACGGAGAAAAACTCAGTCGGGCCGGCAGCGGTCCCGGCCGCGAGCCGGCCGAGCATCTCTTCCACCTTGAAGAATTCCTCCGGCGGGACGAATCCGGCTTCGACGACGGTTTTGCCGATGAACTCCTCCTTCGGGCCGCCCGCCAGTTTCTCGGCCGCCCGATTTGCGTCGATCAGGATCCCGTTTATGTCAGCAAGGAAGAAAGCGTCCGGGGCGCAATCGAAGAGGATCTTCAGGCGCTCCTCCGAGTTCTTCAACGCTTCGTCGGCCTGTTTCCGGTCGGTCACATCCACCAGGTTGCCGATGACCGCCGGCTGGCCCTCGAAGAGGAGGCGGGTTGCAAAATTCTCGAGGCATATGGTCCGCCCGTCCCGGTGTACTCCGCAGAACTCATAGTGCTCCGATTCGGTATCGCCGGAAAGGAGGGCCTGCAGCCGCCGATACATATCATCCCGATCATCCGGGGCGACCAGAGCGAGGTGTGTGCCGGGGTTGTGGAGCTCGTCGCGTGTGTAGCCGAAGATCTTGGCAAACCGCGGGTTGACGTATTTCAGACGATCGTCCTGAAACAGGTAGACTCCCACCGGCGAGTGCTCCACCGGGTTCCGGAAGACCTCTTCATTCATCGTCCGGAGGATGGCGGCGCCGATGATGCTTGCCGCGGCCTGGAGCGCGTCGATCTCCGCCGGCGACCAGGTGCGCTCCTTTCGGTTCTCGTCGAACCCGATGAAGCCCCACCACTGTTCATTGACGGAGATCGGGACGACCGCGATGGAGTGGACTCCCTGAGGCTCAAGATACGCCCGCTCGTCCGGGGGGAACGCCCGCACCGGCCCGACGATCACTCTCCCGGCTGCGAGTTCCTGGTGCCACCGGGGTATCTCCTTGTAGGGGACGTTCTGGAGATCCGGGTTGCCGATCTCGGCAGTGACGCCCTTCGCCGTCCACTCCCACCGCTGGCTGCAAACGAGTTCGCCGGTCGCAGGATCCGTGCTGTTCTCGAAGATATAGACTCTGCTGACGTCGGTGGCCCTGCCGAACCGTTCGAGAACCTCGCGCATCTGTCTCTTCCAGTCTGTTTCCTTGAGGAACCGGTCCGCCGCGAAGTTCACCGCGCTCATGATGGCATCGTGCCGGCGGAGAGCCTCGGATGCCTTCTTCCGCCCGGTGATATCCTCAAAGAGGTAGAGCCTCGCGAAGTACCGGTCGTCAGCGTCGCGGATCTGGGTGGAGAACCGCCTGGTATGCCGGCCGTCGGTGAACTCGAGCTCGTCCTCGAGCACCGAGCGGTCCTCTTCATCCTGGAGCGTTGCGCTGGACAGGGCAAGCACTCCCGCGTCCTCGATGAGCGGGGTGCAGAGGGGGATGATATCCCTGTTCTTGAGATTCCCTGCCCGCATCTCGTCTTCCAGGTGCGAGAGCCCCCACATCTCGCAGAATCTGCTGTTGAAGTAGAGGATGTCGTCGGTCCGGTTGTCGACGACGAGGTAGGCGATCGGGGAGGCCTGGGCCATCCGGGAGAGGAGGGCTTCGTTCCATCGGAGCCTCTCCTCCACCTGCCGCTCCCCGGTCACGTCGCGGCCGCACCCCACGGTCCCGATCATCCGGCCGTTCTCATCCCGGAACGGGGCCTTGATAACGTCGAGGAAGAGAAACTCTCCCCTGACGTTCCCGAACTCGTCGAACCGCGCCGCTTCGCCGCTCTCCATGACAATCGCGTCGGAGTCCCGGCAGATCTCACCGAAGGTATGCCAGGCCGGGTCGTCGGGACGGCGACGGCGCTCGCGTTCGGCAAAGAAGAGGTCTGTTTTGCCCACCGGCTCGTCGGTGTCTGCCGCGTTCAGAAGTTTCTCGCAGAGGCCCCTGTTCGCGAAGAGATACCGCCGTTCCATATCTTTTGCCCAGATGAGGTCGGGGACGTTGTCGCACATCATCCGGACCAGGCGATAGAGGTCCCGGAACTGCTGGTTGGTCCGGGCGAGTTCGCCCTCCACGCTCTTCCTTTCGGTGATGTCTCGGAGGGTGACGAGGTTTCCTTCCTGTCCGTTGAAGGGCACCCTCGCACCAAGCCCCTCGACCCACTTCTCGTTTCCGTGAAGGTCCCGCATCAGGTAGTGGGCGAGGTAGCCGTCGTGCCCGGACTGCACGTTCGCGAGGTCCCTGGCGATGGCCTGCGCGTAATCGGGGTGGACGAACTCCATCGCGTTCCGGCCGATGAGATCGGCCGGTGAGGAGAGGCCGACGAGCGTTGCGGCTGCGGTGTTGGCATACAGGGCCGTGCCGTTCCAGTCGAGGATGAGGACGGCGTCGGGCATGGAGTTGAAGATCTGCAGGTGCTCTGCCGGCTGCTTTTGAGAAGAGACGATGCAGGTGATGTCCGTGTTGGGGAAGGTGGATGCGGCAATCGTCACCGGGAGGAGTGTGCCGTCATGGCGGGCGAGAATGGCGGGATAGTCCGCGACGGCGTTCTGGCCGTCGAGCAGCCGGCAGAACCGGTCTCGTTCTGCCTCGTCAGGCCATATGCTGGAGAGCGTGAGAGAGGCGAGGTCCTCCGGCAGGTAGCCGAGCATGCCGGCGAAAGTCTCGGTGAGCCAGGAGATGCTGAATGTTTGCAGGTTGAAGGTGAATGTTCCTGCCGCTCTGTCCCGCCGGCATTCGGGCAGATCGGGCGTCCGGGTACCCTTGCTCATCGCATTCAAAAATCTATTTGGCTTCCTTCTTTATACTCATGCCTATTTTCGAATCGATAACTGATCGGGGTTTGGCCCGGACGTTGCGGGTTTCGAGCAGGGTGTTCCCCCTCCGGATTGCACGGCCCCCTCTCCGGGCGTGCTGGAGAGGGCGTATCCGTGGGTGCCTCCCTCTGCGGGGTACCATCGGAGTCAGGCGTTTAGAGGGTTCGTGGCTGATTGCATATGCCTGCCGTCGTTCGTCCATATGCGGGTGCCCCACGGAGACGATACTGCTCCGTTATGTCCCCACGGCGCATCCGGAGATCGCTGAGCCGGAAATCCGCTGCCATTTTGTTTCACGCCTGATTTGGTGAAACGGGTCATTTCAGCATCTCCTGTTGTTCAAAAGAGCATCATTTGATACGACTCAGCTGAAGTTTGGGGAACTGTTGCTTCGGGGCAGTTGGACGAAAGTATGTGGGGTATCAACCGCTCCCAATTGCTCAAAATTGTTTGTCGTTATATGTAATTGAGTCAATCGGGAAGCAATTTCAACCCCACATATATGTGTCCATCTCACCTATTTGAGGTTTGGCACCCCATTACGTGTGACAAATACGCCGAACTCTTTAGCACTTCGTTTTACTGACGGGAGGTATTTTAGTTTAATTATATTTGTGAATACAATATTTGCTCGGCTTTACTATATGAAAACTTTTAAATAGACTTGCCTCAATACGTTCTACCTGTCGTTATATGTAATTGGGTGGCTTGATGGGCCATTATAGATAATCGGATCGTACATTAACCCGCGCTTACAACAGCATCTCCAGATCCTGGACAGCCACATCTGTGATCCCGCTCATGTAGTGCATGGTGCATCAGGAATCACGTAGTTTACACACCACAAGCACGTGCGAAGCACACATCCATCACCAGATGCCATGGCTGGCTGACGCAGTCGAACTCTCCAGGCGACCGGCTCATCCCTGTCCCGATACGTATAGCAGCAGGAATATTCGACGTTTGCGAGGCGGTGAATATGATATGCAATGCTATGTAATTGGTGGGCTTCACGGTAATACCGGCTATGATACGTTCAAGGCACAGGTGAATGGCGAGCACCATGATGCTCAAACACCTCCCGTGCAGGGAGGGCCTTTTAGCAAGAGTGTGCCGAAGGGACGGCCGGCCGAAGATCTGGCGTGCACAACGAGAAAGATCAGGCTGATGCTGAGCATTGTCCGGCACGATATCCTGAACGCGATCTCGGTGATCCACGGCTACAACGATCTCCTTTCAGATCAGATGCCAAAAGATCCTGAGTTCCGGCGAAACTATACTAACATGATGAAGGCGATCAACTGCATCGAAACGCAGGTAAACTTCACCATGGATTATCTCGATGCCTGCGGCCCGCATTCGAACTGGTACAACCTTGAGTCTACTATACGGGATGCGCTATCCGGCTACGCAATCACCAACATTCTGATCTCGATCGATGTCGGCAACGCCGAGATCCTTGCCGATCCCCTGATGACGAAGGTCTTTGCGAACCTCATCGACAATGCAGTCCGGCATGGAGGCAACGTTACCGAGATCCGGATTACGTTCGCTGTGAGTGAGAACCATGGGCTCATCACCATCGAAGACGACGGTATCGGCGTTCCGCTGGAGGAGAAGGGCAGAATATTCTCACCGGGGTACGGCCGTAACACCGGGATGGGCCTTTACCTGACACGGATGATCCTTGCGACACTCGAGTTTTCGGTACAGGAAGCTGGCCGCGAAGGATATGGGGCCCGGTTTGAGATCCGGGTGCCACCCGGCCGCTACCGGATCGCAGGTTGATCGCTACGGCCGGCCCTCCCACCTCTCACACCCTCGATCCGGTTGATCCTGATCCGCAGCTCTCTACCTTTGGAGATCCATACAACCTTTCATAACAGGGCATTTTGAAATCGGGTGTTTTATATGCAGTCAAAAAAGATACCCTTCCAATCAGGTGGCGATCCGTCGTATGGGGCTCCGAATTTTTCGAGGAAGGCGTGGGGAACACGGGCATGAGCACCGGCAGTTAAAAGAGATCGTTAAACTGCTCCTGGGTGAATACGAAGACGAAACGGTGTTTGTGCTCACCAATGTGCGGGTCCCTCACGGGGAGCTTGATTGTGTGGTGCTTGTTCCCGCCGGTCCGGTCATCCTCGAACTCAAGGCATACCGGGGGGAGATCACCGGTTCCGAGAACGGGTCCTGGGAGGTCAGGACCGCCGAAGGTGCGGTCGTCCCGCTCAAGAAGAACCTGTTTGAACAGCTCGAAAGAGAGCGGTTCAGTTTCCTCGACAAACTACTGCCGATCCGGGCAAAATGCTTTCCGGAGATTGATGAGAAGTACGTCCGAAGGGTGGGCGCCTGGGGCTATTTCGAGGCCGGGAGCAGGTATCCCGACGGCCAGATCAATGCCCCTGCTTACCCCTGGTTTGCTGTCGTTACCGCCGAGACCCTCCTTGAGAGGCTCAGGTTTCTCAACACCGGCTACACCCTTCTGCCGGTCGATATGGAGGCGATTGTCCTGGAACTCAGGCTGGAAGAGTACGACCTGGAGACCGACAGGGCAATTCCGGCCGAACAGCCCGTCAGTCCGGTTATACCGGTAACGACGGCGCCACCGCCCGCGAGACCCGCCCCCTCCCCGGTGCGGCTGCCCCGGCCGGCGCCTCCCCAGCCGTGCATTGCAGGCCCGCTGCCGGAGGAACTGGTTCTCGACAGCCCGAGACCCCTCTCACCGAGCCAGCGAGCAGCAGTCCGGTCCCGGAATGCCCGCATCCGGGTTATCGCAGGGGCCGGCGCCGGGAAGACCGAAACCCTGACCCGGAAGATCGTCCATCTCCTCCTCGTCGAGCAGGTTGACCCCGCCTCGATCGTCGCGTTCACCTTCACGAAGAAAGCGGCCCAGAGTATGAAGACCCGGATCTATGACCGGGTCGCGCATCTCGGCGGCGAGGAGGCGTGTTCCCGCCTGGGGGAGATGTATGTCGGGACGATCCACGCCTACTGCCTCTCGCTCCTGCGGGACTACTGCGGATACGGCAACTGGGGCGAGCTCGACGAGAACCAGGAGATGGCGTTTCTGCTCCGGGTCGGGTGGGACTGTCGCTTCCCGGATGGGGGCAATTATCCCCGGAAGTGCGAGGCGTTTCTCCGAAATCTCAACGTCTTCTATGCGGAGATGCTCGACCGCTCCGTCCTCCGCGAGCAGGCTCCTGAATTCATCGCCTCCTTTGAAGTATACGAGGATGCTCTCGAACGCCACCGGCTTCTCACTTTTAACCGCATGATCCAGGTTGCCGTTGAAGAGCTGGAGCGTCATCCCGGGCTTGCGGCGAACATAAAATACCTCATCGTGGACGAGTACCAGGATATCAACCGGGCACAGGAGCGGCTGATACGGCTGCTCGGGAAGAATGCCCGGACCTTTGTCGTGGGCGATCCCCGGCAGACGATCTACCAGTGGCGCGGCTCCGATGAGCGCTGTTTTGAACAGTTCGCCGAAGGCCTGGATCCTGAAGAGGTCACGATCGCGGAGAACCGGCGGAGTGGAACGGTGATCCTTGACGTGGCAAACGCTGTGGCGGGGGGGTTCGTCGGCAGGTACGACCCCCTGACCGGGGTCCGGGATGTTCCCGGGGGTGCATACGTTGTCGGGTGCAGCTCCGATGTTGGTGAGGCTCAATGGATCGCCGACCAGATCGAGCGGTATGTCGATGCGGGGAAGTGCAGGTACAGCGATATCGGGATTCTCCTCCGCAGCGTCACCACTTCTGCACCGGTCTTCATCGATGAGTTCCGGAAACGGGGTATCCCTTTCGTCGTGGGAGGAAAGGTCGGGCTGTTCCGCCGGCCCGAGGTTTTGTGCGTCGCGAAGCTCTTCATGTGGGTCCCGAAAGGCGGCTACTTCCAGAAATCCCGGTATAACTTCAACGAACTCTACATCGATGACGACCTCCTCTATTCGGGGTGCCGGGACTGGAAGGCGGTGATTCCGGGGGGTATCCTTCCCGATGATCTGGTGGAGCGGCTCTCTCTGTGGAAGGCCGCGGCGGCGGATGAGGCCTACCCCGACCTCATCTCGATGTATTACGACCTCCTGAATACGCTTGGATACCAGCAGCTCAACCCCCAGGATCCTCACGATGCAATTGCGCTGGCGAACCTGGGCCGGTTTGCAAAACTCCTCACTGACTTTGAGTCGGTCAACCGGTTCGGGGGCGCACCGAGGGAGTGGGACCAGTTGCTTGCGTGGCTCTGTGAGTATATCAACGCATACGCAACCTCGGCCTACGACGAGCAGTCGCCCGACGATATCCGGGGTATCGAGGCGGTGCAGATCATGACCGTCCACCAGGCAAAAGGGCTTGAGTGGCCGGTGGTCTTTGTGCCGGCGCTTGTGGACGGCCGTTTTCCTTCGGGGATGGCAGGAAAACCACAGGAATGGCTCATCCCCCGGGAGCTCTTTGATGTGGAGAAGTACGAGGGGGACCTGGAGAGCGAACGGAAACTCTTCTACGTTGCGATAACCCGTGCAAAGGATCTCCTGGTCGCGAGTTGCTTTACGTCGCAGAACGGGAGACCGAAGGGGATGAGCGTGTTTGCGCAGGATTTCGCCGGCGCTGAGGAGGTGACGTTCCTCGGGGAGAGCGATGCGCTCCCGTTCCATGCCATCCCCGCCGTTGGGGAGGGGGATGAGCTCCAGACCTACACGGCCGGGGAGCTGATCACCTACGGCAAATGCCCTCACCTCTACCGCTTACGGCAGATCTGGGGCTATGAACCGCCGCTCTCGGACCTGATCGGGTATGGAAAGGCGCTCCACGCCTGTATGGGGGAGGCCGCAGCGATGATCCGGGACGGTGACAACCCGATCACCGCCGTCGCACGGGCGGTGGACCAGCATTTCTTCATGCCCTACGTGGACGGGGCGAGGCTCGAGAAACTCAAGGCGGACGCGAGAGCGAAACTCCTGAAGTTCAGCTCCGACCATACGGAGGACCTGAGGGGGATCCGGGAGGTGGAGGCAAGGGTTGAGTTCCCCATGGAGCACGCTACGGTCGCCGGGCGTGTCGACCTCGTCCTCCAGCAGGGCGATGGGCTTGAGGTGCGGGACTACAAGACCTCCGGCAAGGTCGTCACGCCTGACGAGGCTGCGTTGCAGATCCGGCTCTACGCGCTCGGTCTCCAGTCCTGCGGCAAGAAGGTGGGATCGGCGTCGCTCGCGTTCCTCCAGGACTCCTCGGTGGTCCCCGTCAACGTCGAGGCGGACCGGCTCGATGCCGCGAGAGCGACGGCCCAGAACTACATCCAGGGGATCAACAGCCGGGATTTCCCCGCAAAGCCGGGGCCGTTCTGCTCCCGGTGCGATTATGGGGTGATCTGCTGCTGGAAGGCGCGGTAGGGGGACATACACCCTGGGAAGATAATGTGCGCTGTTCTGCTCACTTCGCTATGTCGGCTATGGATGGCAGCCCGGTGCTGACGCTCAAGGCTCTCTGGCGGGTGTCTGCCCTTGGAGGCCGGGAGATCCCGTTGTAAACGCAATCGATCGGCAGCGCACAGGAACTCTACACAAGCCGGTCTTCTTGCTTCCGTTCAACTTCTGTTGAGGATCATCTCCTCTCCAGACCCCCGGGAACGTACTTCTCCATGCCTTCCTCGTTATGCACTCTCTCAAGAATCCCGCTGAGTGCTTCAGCGAGTTTCTGTGCGGCGGCGTGCGACATGTAGACGCGTGTTCCGTTTATTCGCGCTCTACCGTCCCGGCGGACGCCGGGCATCTCCAGAAAGTCGATACAGACATCCCTGTGCGTTACCTGCACATACGCAAGGTTCGAGTAGGAACTGTGCGTGATGTCCAGCTGCAGTTCCTCCGGCTCGAACCGATAGAGTTTGCGGAGATCGACGGCGGCTGCTCCGTCTTTTTTCTCTTCCTGCTGCTCCCCCATGATTATGCCCCCATGGAGAAGATCGAATATCCTGACTCTGCTTCCCGTGCAGAGCAATCTTCTCCGGTTGTCCATTCGCCGGCATAGTTTGTCGCGACCGCAAGCGGTTCTGCCTTTGCCCTGAGCGACCTGTTGTAGTAATCCAGGATCGCTGTGTTCATGCAGTCCGTCCCGTCCCGGTCGTCGATCACGGCATAGGCCAGCAGGGAGAGCGCAATGAACTTCTTCGACTCGACGACGACCTGATAGACCGGATGCTGGACATCACCGGACACGTTCTCGATCAGTCCGAGTTTGACGAGCACCCTGAGTGCCTCTCTGATACTGGGGGCTGTTTTGCCCGTCATCTCCTCAAGGTACCCGGGCCGATAGTCCATCGTCGGATCGGCGACGATCTCTTCGACGACCTGAGC
>PGYH01000033.1 GCA_002839575.1 Methanomicrobiales archaeon HGW-Methanomicrobiales-6 | reverse complement strand
TGCCTGCACCGTCTTTCTCCGGGGGTGCCCCGCGCGCTGCTTCTACTGCCACAACATCGCCATCCAGGACGGCGAGGATCTGCGCGATGCAGACGAGATCATCGCGATGATCCGGGAATCCCGTATGGTTGCGGGCGCTGTGGTCTTCTCCGGTGGGGAACCGACCCTGCAGGGGCAGGCGCTCGCCCACCTCGCCGCCGCCGCCCGCAACATGGGGTTCTCTGTGGGCCTGCACACGAACGGTATCTTCCCCCGGGTGATCGAGGACCTCATCGACAGGCATCTCGTTGACATGATTGCGCTCGATATCAAGACGACGTGGGAGCGCTACGACGACCTCCTGGAACTCACCGCCGCCGATGCGGTGAAGCGGTCGCTCGCCGCCTGCAAACGGGCGAAGGCCGACGGCAACCTTGAAACCTTCCAGGCTGTGGTCACTCTCTTCCGGGGCCGCGAAGGCGATCTTTTGTCCATCGCACAGGATACCCGCGGATTCGACCTCGTGCTCCAGCAGGGGGTTGCCGCGGGCTTCGTTCCCCTGACCCGGCAGGAACTCGAGGCTGCGGCGGCACCGCTCGGCCGGAAGGTCCGTATACGGACCCGGGAGGACGGCGAGGTCGTCTACGACCCGGAGCGGTAACTGTTCCGGTGACGCTAAACATAATATCGTCAAGAACGCACGTTTATGGTAACATTTGTGGCGGCCGCCGCAACCTGCACCGCCGGGACCCTGCAGCCGGTTTCCTGCCGGCACGGCCCGCTGTTCTGGATATAAATGGAGAAACCGGATGAAGGTCATTGGAATCGTTGGTATGCCGGCAAGCGGGAAAGGCGAGGTATCCCGGATCGCCCGGGCCCTCGGGATACCGGTCGTAGTCATGGGGGACGCAATACGGGAACAGGTGAAGGAGGCCGGGCTTCCCCCGACGGACGCGAACTTTGGCGCGGTCGCGGGGAAACTGCGCGCGGACCTCGGCATGGACGCCATCGCCCGGATCACCATCCCGCTCATCGAGGCGGCGAGCGCTCCGGTGGTTCTGGTTGACGGCATTCGGGGTGACTACGAGGTGGCGACGTTTCGGGAGCATTTCCCCGACTTCACGCTCATCGGGATCGATTCGTCGTTTACGACGCGTTACCGGCGGCTCGCGAACCGCGGCCGGTCCGACGACACCCTCACCCCCGAAGAACTCCGGGCCCGCGACGAGCGGGAACTCGGGTGGGGGCTTGGCCGTGCCCTGGAGGGGGCGGACTGTCGGGTCACGAACGAAGGATCGCTTGAAGCGTTTGCCGCAGAGGTTCGTGCCCTGCTCTGCCGGCTGGGGGGGATAACAGAATGAGTCTTGCTCCGTATTTTTCAGCCTCGTCAAAAGTCTGGGAATCACGCGACTGGGTCTATGGGATCGAAGAGATCGGGTATACCGGCTGGGAGATCGTCGCCGACGGGAAGTACCGCCTGGACAACCCCGAGAACTTCGCCGCTGTCCGGGAGAACCTCGAGAGCACCGGCCTTCGCGCGACCGTGCACGCGCCCTACAGCGACTTAAACCTCGCGTCGTTGAACTACCCGATCTGGCGCGAGTCCATCCGCCAGACCTGCTGCTGCATCCATCACGCGGCCGAACTGACTGACCGGGTGACTGTTCACCCGGGTTTCGTCTCCCCCGTGGGGAGACTCGTCCCGGAGAAGGTCTGGGAGATGCAGAAGACCGCGCTCGTCGAGATCGGGAAGTACGCGGAGGATCATGGCGTCCTCGCGTGCGTCGAGAACATGATCAGCATCAAAGACTTCCTCTGCCGCTATCCCGAGGAGGTCCTCGGACTCACCGAAGGGATCGCGGGGATCGGGATCACGCTGGATGTCGGGCACGCAAACACCAACGGTCTCGTGGATGCGTTCCTTGCACATGTCAGGGAGGTCGATCACCTGCACATCCACGACAACCACGGGCAGTCGGATGAACACCTGGCGCTCGGCGACGGAACCATCGCCTGGGAGAAGGCCGGGCGGATCATCGCCCGCGACTACTCCGGCCCGGCTGTCATCGAAGGCCGGAACCTTGAGGAGGCAAAGCGGAGCCTCGCTGCATTCAGGAAGTGGTTCGTATAGCCGGCGAGACCCTCCACATTCACTTCCTCGGCACGGCGGGGGCGCTCCCCTCACCGCAGAGGAACCCCTCCTCGCTCCTGATCCGGCGGGGCTCCGATACCCTGCTTTTCGACTGCGGGGAGGGCGCCCAGCAGCAGATGATGCGCGCCCGGACCGGGTTTACCGTGAACGCCGTCTTCATCACCCACTGGCACGCCGACCACTTCCTCGGCGTCTTCGGGCTCGTCGAGACGCTCGCGTTCATGGGACGGACCGAGCCTCTCCCGATCTACGGGCCGCCCTGGGTCGGCGAGTTCGTCGACCTCGTGCAGAGGATCAGCCGTCACGCCCGGGGTTTCCCCGTCATCGCCCACACCCTCGAGCACGGTTCGGTCGTGCCCTTCAACGGCTACACCGTCCGGGCGTTTTCGACGCTCCACGGTATTCCCGGGCTCGGCTACGTGCTGGAGGAGGACGAGCGGCCGGGCAGGTTCAACCGCGAGCGGGCGATCGAACTCGGTATCCCGCCGGGTCCGCTCTTCGGGCGGCTGCAACGTGGAGAGGTTGTCCGCATCGTCCGCGACGGCGCCGAGGCCGAGGTCCGGCCCGCCGACGTGATGGGCGAGGCGCGTCCCGGGCGAAAGATCGTCTATACCGGCGATACCCGGCCGCTCCAGGATCAGACCGACACCGCGGCGCTGATCCGGGGTGCAGATCTCCTGATCCACGACGCCACCTTCGATGACCAGGAGAGCAGCCGCGCTCGCGACGTCCTGCACTCGACCGCGGGGGAAGCAGGCGAGGCGGCAACGGCCTTAGGCGTCCGTATGCTTGCCCTGATGCACATAAGCTCCCGATATACGAGTACAGCAAACCATATACGCGATGCAAAACGACAGTATGAGGGAGACGTAATTCTGCCGGCCGATCTGGCGGTGCTGGAGATCCCGTATCGGAGCTGATTGTCATGGACGGTGATTGTGATGGAGCAGGGTCTATCCAGCCAGAGCCGCCTGATACTTACCGGTCTCGGCGCCCTGCTCCTCAGTGCCGCTGTCCTGAGCATTGCAGGCATTTATCTCGGTTCTGTCCGTGAAGTCCTCGCGCTGATACCCGGCCTGATGGTGCTCCTGCCGTCGATCATCCATATTCGGGGGAGCATCGCCGGTGTCTTTGCCTGCCGCCTCTCCTCGGCGATGCACCTCGGCGAGTTCTCCATCGACTTCGAGGAAGGAAGCGTTCTCGGCGACAACATCCGCGCCTCATTTGTGATAACAATTCTCATAGCGTTCGTCATCGGCATCTTCTCGTATGCAGCGAGCCGCATCTTCGGGTATCCTGTGATAGGCGTCACCGATCTCGTACTGATCTCGGTCGTCACCGGCGTTATCGCGGGGGCCGTGGTGATGGGGATCACCCTGCTCATCGCCCTCATAAGCTACCGCTACGGCCTCGACCTCGACATGATCGGCGCACCGACCGTCACCACATCAGGGGACCTTGTCACGCTCCCGATCCTTGTGCTCACCGCGACGTTCGTCATGCTTCTCTCCCCCTGGATTCGCCTGGCTCTCGGGGGCATCGCGGTCGCTGCCGCCGTCGCCGCCGTCGTCTACACCCAACGCCGGCCGGAGGGAATCGAGCCGATTGTCCGGGAGAGCATCTTTTTGCTCATCCCGCTCAGCGTCCTCGGCACGCTGGCCGGCCTGACCTACGCTTTCAACCTCGATGCTCTGGTGACGATCGCGGCCTTCCTCATCCTTATCCCGCCATTTACAGGCGGCCTCGGGTCGATTGGCGGCATTCTCGGGTCGCGCCTCTCGACGGGGATGCACACCGGCGAGCTCAACCCCTCGTTCCTCCCCGAGCGCGACGTTGTGCATCATTTTATTATTTCCTATCTCTATACGTTGATACTGCTTCCACTGCTGGCGCTCATCGCGCATATCATTTTATTATTTCCTATCTCTATACGTTGATACTGCTTCCACTGCTGGCGCTCATCGCGCATGGTGCGGCGGTGCTTATGGGGTTGAACAGCCCCGGTCTCGGGATGCTGGTCATTATCAGCCTTGCGGCGGGTCTGGTCGTCATGACACTGGTGAACGGCGTGGCATACGTCACCGCGAGCCTTTCGTTCCGCTACGGTCTTGATCCCGATAACTTCGGTATCCCTGTCATCACAAGCCTGATCGACCTGATTGGTGCAGCTGCGCTCGTGGCAGTGATAGGCCTGCTGTTGTAGTGAAAGAATAGAGAACAACGGTTAACAAACCATGATGGAACATGAATATCAGCCGATCAGCTTCAAAGACGTCCTGATCGAGATGAAGGACGTCTCCGAGTTGATGGTCGATCTCTCTTACTCTGCAATCCTCTTCGATAGCAAAGAGATAGCGCTTGAGGTGATCAACCTCGAGGAGAGGATGAACAATCTGGTCTACCAGGCCAGGATTCAGAGCGTCCTTGGTGCCAGGAGGATAGAAGAGGCGGAGGCGATGAGCGGTATGCTCCAGGTGGCCGAGGCCGCAGAGCGGATTGCGAACTCGGCCTCGGATATAGCAAAACTCATCATAAAAGACATCCGGTTCCCTGCAAAACTCAAGCGTGTCTTCCCCGAGGCCGAGGAGATCGTCACCCGGGTCATCGTCAGCCAGGGAAGCGAGGTTGCCGGCCGCACGCTCGGCGACCTCAAGGTCCAGAGCACGACAGGCATGCAGGTGATCGCCATCCGGCGCGGAAAGGGCTGGATCTACGACCCCGACAGAACCACCCGGGTGGAGAGCGAGGACATCCTGATCGCGCGGGGACCGGAGGCCGGAGAAGACCCCCTCTCCATGATGGCGGGGTCCGGGGAGCGTCCCCGGGTCGAGGCCTCGTTCGCGGGCGAGGTCGACGACCTCGACCGGGCGGTTCAACTGATCATCGAGATGAAGAACCTCTCGGAACTCTCCGTCGGGCTGGCGTATACCTCCCTCCTCTTCAACAACATGGAGGTGGCGCACGAGGTGGTCGCTCTCGACAGCACGCTCGATGATATGCGCTACGACCTGGACCTCTGGATCCTCGAAGCGGCACGAAAGATCGAGGACGTGCGCTATCTTCGCGGCCTGCTGTACATGTCTTCGTTCGCGCAGGCGATCAGCGATTCGGCTCACTCGATCGTCGACGTCCTGCTACGCGACATCGAGATCCCGCCGATCTTCAAGAAGATCGTCCGGGAGTCGGACGAGATCATCACGCGGATGACCGTGACGCCGTCGTCGCCGCTTGTAGGAAAGACCCTCAAGGAGATGTCGCTTGCGACGGTGACCGGGATGGTCGTGCTCGCCATCAAGCACGGCGACCGGTGGGTCTACCGTCCGGGGAAGAGTGTTAGGCTGGAGAGCGGCGATATCATCATCGCGAAGGGCAGGCGGGACGGCGAGTGCCGGCTGTATGAACTTGCCGGACACGCCGCTGAGGTGTCCGAAGAATAATTGGAGAACTACTATGGGAGATACAGAAGATACAATTGTTTACCGCCTTGGAGCGAACTGCGATCTCAACGAGGTGGAGGAAGGGAAGACCTATCTTGGGCGGGTGCAGGGCTTTGCACCGTTCGGGGTCTTCGTCCAGTTAAACGACCGGGTCAAAGGGCTCGTGCATAAGAGCAACGTGAAGGTGCAGCATGCCGAGCGCGACCCGATCATCGTTCACGTTCTGCAGATCCGGAGCAACGGCAACATCGATCTCGAGGAGGTCACGCCGACCGTCTACCAGACAGAGAACGTGACCAAGAAGACGACGACCGTGCTGATTGCCGATATCGGGAAGAAGATCGGCAGGACAGTGCTGATCGAGGGCGAGGTCGCCCAGATCAAGCAGACGTCGGGGCCGACGATCTTCACGGTCGTGGACGCATCAGGCACCGCGAATGCTGCAGCGTTCATCGAGGCCGGTGTTCGCGCCTACCCTGAGGTGGAACTCGGGGATATCGTCGCCCTCACGGGCGAGGTGATGCAGCGCAACAACCAGCTCCAGATCGAGGTCTCGTCCGTGATGGTCATGGAACCGGAGGACGCGGCACGGGTCAGGGAGCGTATTGACGCGGCGCTCGATGAGCGTGCGGAGCCGCCCGACCTCCCGTTCCTGGTGGAGAGCGAGGTTCTTGAGGCCCTCCGGCCGCAGATGCGCAAAGTGGCAAAGGAGATAAGGAAAGCGGTTCTGACTGCGCGGCCGATCATCCTCCGGCACCACGCAGATGCGGACGGCATATGCGCTGCCGTTGCTGTCGAGCAGGCGGTGACCGCGCTGATCCGGGAGAGTGGTGGCGATTTCGACGCGGAGTTCTTCCTCTTTAAGCGGTCCCCTTCCAAGGCTCCCTTCTACGAGATTGAGGACATCACGCGGGATCTGGACTTCGCCCTCAAGGACAACGTCCGCTACGGGCAGAAATTGCCGATGATCCTCCTGATGGACAACGGGTCGACCGAGGAGGATATGCCGTCGCTGAAGGTGACCAGGATCTTCGGTCTCCCGGTGATGGTCGTCGACCACCACCACCCCGACGAGATCGTGGACGATTACCTGATCGGGCACGTCAACCCCTACCACGTGGGCGGCGACTACGGGCTCACGGCCGGAATGCTGGGCACGGAGGTCGCCCGCATGGTCAACCCCTCGGTCGAGGACCAGATCCGGCACCTGCCGGCAATCGCGGGGCTCGGCGACCGGAGTGAAGCGCCGGAGCGTGCCCGCTACCTCGCGGTGGCCGCGCCTGAGTACTCGGAGGACGACTGCCGCGACATCGCCCTCGCGCTCGACTACGAGCAGTTCTGGCTCCGGTTCAGCGACGGAAGAGAGATCGTCAAGGATATCCTGAACCTCTCCGGCGAGCCCGAACGCCACGAACGGTTTGTCCACCTGCTGGTCGAAGAGGCGAACCGGGCGATCGAGGAGCAGATCGAGACCAACATGCCCCACGTCGAGAGCCGGATGCTCCCGAATGGTGCTCATCTCTTCATGCTCGATGTGGAACTCTTTGCCCACCGGTTCACGTTCCCGCCGCCGGGTAAGACTTCCGGGGAGGTGCACGACCGGCTGGTCCGGCAGCACCCGGGAGAACCGGTCGTCACAATCGGGTTCGGGCCGGACTTTGCCGTCCTGCGTTCCCGGGGCGTCATGATGAATATCCCGCAGATGGTACGCGAACTGCATAGCGAGATCGTCGGCGGCGGCGTGAACGGCGGCGGCCACCTTGTCGTCGGGAGCATCAAGTTCGTGGAAGGGATGCGCGACGTGGTCATCGACAGTCTGATCAAGAAGATTGGTGAAGCACCAATCTGATTGCTACTTCTTTCTCGACGGTGTTTTGTTCTCTCCTCAGTGGCTTGCCCCTGTACGGCAGTGCGTGGTATCTCCACGTTGTGAAGCACACCTGGCAGTTAACCGCTGATACGATTTTGACAACGACCGAAATATAAAAATAGACTTATATCCTACGGAGGTTCTCATGACCGGAAACCGATGGACATGGAGAACGCTCCTGGTCGCGCTGCTTGTGGCGGCAGTGGTCATTGTGTTCCCTACAGCAGCCCAGAGTCCAGCATCTGCGGAACCTCTGACCTGGACCCTCCCTCCGACACCCCCCGAAGAGATTCTTGAAGAAACTCCGGAAGAGACCCTGGCGGAGACGCCTGAGGAGACCCTGGATGAGGAGACCCCCCGCGAAACCCTGGAGGAAGAGACGACCCTGGATGAGGAGACCCCGATAGCGACTCTGGACGACGAGACACCCCGCGAAACCCTGAACGATACAAGCAACGAAACGATCAACGAGACCGCTCTCGAGACGATAAACGAGACCGGACCTCCTGTCGTGATCGGGACGGATGAGGTGACACCGGCAGCGACGACGGAAGCAACACCGGCGGAGACCTCCACGGCCGAGCTGCCGACGTTCACGCCGATACAGGCGGCACAGGTCAACGGGAGTGCGACACAGGCCGCCCCCCCCTCGATCACCGGCGTCATCCTGGCCGTTGCAGTCGCCGGGCTCCTTGTCGTGATCGGGCGGAACAGGAAGTGACGGCAGAACATCGAACGGCGACAAGATCGGGGGTAGCCTGCCCCTTACCCCAATATTTGCGCTCGCGGTGACCGTATACGCTATCCGGGTTGCAGATCATGCTCCTCGTCCTACCGATCGGCACGGCGATGCGCAATAATATACAATGATTTGTATATTCCTACTACGATTCTACAACCCCAAATAAGTAAGTTTAAATATTGAACCGACTAAATGCACTTGCTCACGAGGGAATCAGTCGATGTCGACAAAGGACCGTATCAAAGAGAAATATAGCGACACCCAGCGAAAGATCCTGTATCATCTCAAATCCGGTTTGAGAGCAGGAAAATCCTACTTCAAATCCAAGTACATCGCAACCGATCTTGGCCTTTCTGCAAAAGAGGTCGGTATCAACCTTGCAATTCTATCAGAGATCTGCGATGAGCTGGATATCAGGCGCTGGAGTTACTCGAACAGTACGACGTGGCGTGTCACCTCACGTGCATCATAATTTTTATCCCGGGAAGCTCTATTTTACGGCATGAAAATTATTGAGTTCGAAGCGCCCGTCGAGTTTGTGGCCAACATCAACGAGCACAAAGACTGCCTCATGTCTCAGGACAAGAACCACGAAAACCCGGAGGTGCTCTGGTTCAACATTGATGTCCCCAAGGGGCACGGTGTACGGGCCGGGGATCGGGTCAGGGTCACCGTCGAAAAGATCTGAACCCGGAATCGTTGTGGCCGGCCCCGCGGCCCGGGCCGCGAAGGCATCAGCCACTCAGACAGCAGCAGCACCACGGTTCGCCCGTGCAGGTATGTCCGCGGCTTCAGTCGAGGGGTGTTGAAACGTACTGCGGGAGCGTCTCCAGGGTGATGCGGTACAGATCGACATCATCCACGCTGACGATGAGATAAAAGTCCTTTCCTCCCCTCTCGACGTTTTTGATGATGCTGCCCGGATAGTGCATGTCGGCCCCTTCTACGATGGCCCCGGTCTCCAGTTCCACGAGTGCCATCCTGAAATGTGCTGCCTCAGGCCTTAGTGTTGCAGAAACACTGCAGTTCAGCCTCCATACTGCATACGGCACATGAAACACCTCACTGATGCCCCCCCGCCCCTCCTCGATGTAGGCGAACGGGATGACATCCTGAGTGCCTTTCCAGGGAGGGTCGGAACCCCCATAGTGCGTGAGGTTGCCGGGGAGATAGCAGCAGGGGTAGTCCCAGACGTTGGTCACGTAAAAGAGCCTTGAGGGTTCGAACGGCACGACCGGTGTTGGTGCAGGGGTGGCGGTGGCGGTAGGCGTCGGGTCGGGGCTTTCCGGAATCTCCGGCCCGGCTTCCGCTACGGGCGGTCGAAACACCAGTGCTATTGCAGTGATAATGATCAGGGCGGCAAGAATGCTGAAGGCGTCGCCTTTATCCACAGGCTTAAGAGGATGTTCAGAGTAAAAAGGCCTTCGGGTTTGACTTCATACTCCCGCCCGCAGGTAGCCGGAGTTCGTCTTTTGAGGAGGGTATCTGCCCCGGTTTTCTATACTTTCCTCCCGGAGTGTGCGCGAAAAACAGAATTGTTAATATGGTTTCAGGACGACTCTGCTGATACGAGCATGGTACATGGAAGTCACTGAGGTGCGCACATGGGTGATATTTTATCTGCTTTCATTCGTGGCGCTCCTTGTGGCGACCTTCATCACGACCCAGAACGACAGCCAGCTCTGGATCAGCCTTATGCTCATCATCGTTGTCGTCGGGGTAAACTTCTTCCTGCTCTTCTCTGAGTTGAAGCGTTACCATGCCCGGAAAGCCCACATGCGCCGGATATCGAAGATAGAAGAGATTGAGACCGGCACGGAGTCTTCCGGCCGCGTCCGATAAGAGGATCGTGGACCGAGGAGCCCCCGACTTCAGTCGGGGGTAGTTGACGCAACCTTGCGCAGTATCTTCTGCATGGTGTTGTACGGCGTGAAGAGATGCTCCACCTCTCGTGCCAGGTACTCGGTCTTACCGATGACGTAGTAGCCATCGGCGGCAAGTGCAGAGTGGAAAAGGTGGGTAAGATCGTTTTTTTGCTTCTGGTTAAAGTAGATGGTGACGTTGCGGCAGGTGACGGCATCGAGGTACCACGCTACGGGAACGCCCGACATCAGGTCGTGCTCCCGGAATTTGACCAGGTTCTTGATGTGAGGCCGAACCTCGAATGTGCCGTCATCGCGGCTGATAAAGTGCTTACGGAGTCTCTTTTCGTCCACATTCTCAAGCGCCTTGCTGTCATAGGTCCCGGCCATGGCTTTCTGCAGGGCCGTGGTATCGATGTCGGTTGCGTATATCGTTACGCTGACATCTTTATGGAGCAGCATCTGTTCATACGCGAGGATGGCGAGTGAGTAGGGTTCTTCGCCCGTAGCACAGCCGGCGCACCAGATCCTGATTGAGTTCTTACGTCGGACCAGCTCCGGCAGCATCTCCCGCCGTATCACCTCAAAAACTTCCGGGTCCCGGAAAAACCTGGTGACGTTGATGGTGAGAGCATTCTTGAGCAGCTCGTGTTCCTGCGGATTTGTGAGGAGATACTTATGGTAGGCCTCGAAGTCTGCGTTGTCTGTCAGGCGCATCCGGGAGAGGATGCGCCGTTTGATATAGTCCTCCTTATAGTTCGAGCATTTGATCCGGATCAGCTTCTCGATGCTCTTCTGAAGCGATATAAACGCATCCATGAGGTAATCTGCTCTTCACCTGATGAGGTTTACTGAGTGCTCTGGTAGCACCCGAGGTCGCTGATCACTTTCTGGACGTCAAGCCAGATGATAAGAGCCTTTGATTTCTCATCGTCTTCTTTCCCTATCTTGATGATCGCTTTGACATAACCGCTGATGGATGACGTGATGCCGTCGCTGATACGCTCAATCTGGTCGTTACGGACTGAAATGACGCTGTGGACGTCATCTACGATGATCCCTATATTCGACCCGTTTGCCACGTCCGGCATCAGTACGACGATCTTTCGGTTCTCAACCGTGTCGGATTCAGGAAGCCCGAGGAGGTCTCTGAGGTCGATGATGTTCGTAATCTCGCCTCGCAGGTTGATGATGCCCGCGAGGTATTCGGGAGCACGAGGGAGGGGAGTGATCGGCATCATCTCCACGATCTCGCGTGCTATCTGGATATCCAGTGCATAGTGCTCCTCCCCGAGCTGGAACTCTACCACGTCTATGGATGCTGCCATCATCTCCCCCTTCAGTTCAGCTTGAACTGCATCATGACCTTCTTGAGTTGTTCGGCCATGGTTGCCAGCTCGTGGGACGCACTCCCGACCTCCTCGGTTGACGCGCTGACCTCTTCGGCAAGTGCCGCCATGTCCTCGGTGCGGTCCAGGCTCTCTTTGGTCATGTGGGTGGACTCGTCCATCTTCTGCATGACGTTGTTGGTGGAGCCTGCCTGGTCTTCGGTGGCCTTGGTTATCTCGGTGATGCCGTGGGCGACCACCTCCACGCTGTTAACGATCCGGTTCAGGCCGTCGATGACCTTGTTGACGCTCTCGATACCCGCCTGGATCTCCTGGTGGGATGCCTGCATCGATCCTGTGGTCTTTTCGGTGCTTGCCTGAATCGTCCGGATCAGATCCTCGATGTCCTGGCTCGCCCGCTTGGACTCCCCGGCAAGGTTCCTGATCTCGCCTGCGACCACGGCGAATCCGCGGCCGTGCTCCCCGGCGCGGGCGGCCTCGATTGCGGCGTTCAGTGCAAGAAGATTGGTCTGGTTGGCGATGTCGGCGATCAGTTTGACGATGTTGTTGATCTCCCGCATCTGGTTGTTGAGGGTGCTGATCTCGTCCACGGTCTGTTCGGAGATCTCCTCGACAAGTTGCATCTTCTTCGCCGCGACTTCGCCGAGGGCGGCCGCGTCGTTTCCTTCCTTCGATGCCTTCGATGCCTGCTCCATGACCTCCTGCGATGTGCTTGCGATCTCCTCAATGGATGCCGAAAGGTCGTTGATATCCGTCCCGATCTCCTCGATCTTCTCAAGCTGGCGTCGCGCATCCTCCGATGACCGCTGCGTCGAGGCCGCGACCTGCTCCGTGGCCCGGATGATCTCGTCGGTGCTCTTGCTGACCTCTTTCGTCGTTATTTCCACCTGGTGAGCCGCTTTTGTCACGTCGGCGAGGAGCGTGCGGATGGCGGTCAGTGAGCTGTTGTAATCACTCTTGACCCTGTTGAGCGGGTCGCCGCTCTCTGCGTTCACGAACGCCGTCAGGTCGCCCTTTGCCATGGCGGCGAGTGCGGTTCCGAGTTCTTCGGTGCTTTTGGCGAGTCTTTCGCCTTCCTGTTGCGCAGTCTCCATCAGGTCCCGGATCTGCTCTTCTTCTTTCCGTTTTTCAGTGATATCGTTATAGACGTTCAGGATCCCTGTCAGCTCGTTCTTCTCATTTGTGAGCGGGATTCCATACTGTTCCAGGATGTAGACACCGGAGGGGAACTCGACCGTCACTTCGCCGGAAACCTGCATCTTCTCGGCGAGCACTTTCTTGATCCCGTCTCCTTTCTGGTTGTGAACCTTGAAGTCCCGGAGAGTCATTGTGGCGATGCGCGACCTGTCGATGCCGGTCAACGTGAGGTATGCTTCGTTGGCCGTGAGGATCTTCATGGCGGTATCGACGACCAGCATGGGCATCGGATTCTGCTGGATGATCGTGTCGGACTGCCGTTGCAGTTCGGCAATATTCTCCATCTGGGCCTTGATCTCTTCCTCGCTCTCCCGTTGCTCGGTGATATCGTTATAGACGATGAGGATGCTCTCGACCGCATTCTCATTGTCAAGCAGCGGGATACCGTACTGTTCGAGGATATGGGTGCCGGAAGGCAGTTCGACGACGACTTCCGCGTACACGCGCTTCTTCTCCTGTATCGCCTGCCGGAGGCCGGAGCCCTTCTGCGATGTGATCTTGAAGTCTCGAAGGTTCCTGCCGAGCACCTGGTCCATCGGGATTCCGCTCATCTCGGCGTAGGTAGTGTTTACCATGGTTACTTTGAACTCCGGGTCGACAACCAGGATGGGCATCGGGTTCTGCTGGATGATCGTATCGGATCCCTTCAGAAGCATCTTGGCCTCCTCCAGCCGGTGCCTGAGGCGCTGCTTCTCCTCCTTCTTCTTCTCAAGCAGCGCGTTGATCGAGGTTGCCAGTGGCCGGTACTCCTCTGGAACGCTGGTAAGGTCGATCTGTGCGGAGTCATCGCCGCTGATCCCTGCATGGAGTGCAGCCTCGATCGCCTCGGGCAGTGCCGTCACCCTCTGCCCCTGTGCCTGTCCCGTCGTACCCGGCACAATCGGCCCGGTAAATAGTGCTTTTCTTCCAGGTTTATCGATCATTGATTACACATCCTCATTATGTTTCTCGGCCCGTCTTTGAAGCGCAGTCGTTATTGCCCGGTATTCCCTGCCGGCATTGCTCTCGGGTGCGTAGTGGGAGATGGGAAGTCCCTGTTGCTGTGTCTCGTAGATTGCAGGCGAGTATGGGACAACGAACACCTGTTTGAACGTTTTTCTGACCTCCGACTCGAACGCTTTCAGCCGCTCCTGCTCCTTCTCCTCTTCCACGGAGAGTGCGGGTGAGAAGATCCGTTTCAGGAAGAGTGCAAGGCCGCCCATTCCGGCGGCCGGGTCGCCGGACCCCTTCCAGCGAGTCAGGATGGCAAAATCGGTGGCAACGTCTTCTCCGAGCATCTCCCTGATGTCCCCAAAGACCGTTGAGAGGGCTTCCATGCCTTTGAGGGCAAAGGTCCCGGGGTCGAGGGTGACGATGGTGTGATCTGCTGCGACGAGGCCGTTGATGACGAACTGGCCCATGCTTGGAGGCGTGTCGATAAGGATAAAGTCATAGGCGTTCCTCACCTCTGCGAGCGCCTCCTTGAGAACCCCGGCCCGGTCTTCGATACCGTAGAGATAGGGTTCAACTCCCACAAGGTCCAGGGTTGCCGGAGCGAGATCGATCCCTGATGCCGTGGGAGTGATCACATCATGGATCCTGACGTCGGGAAAGCCTTCAAAGACGTTCATGAAAACGTCATACATGCTCAGTTCGAGGGTTTCGGGGTTGACCCCGAGTCCCGAGGTGGCATTGGCCTGCGGGTCGCAGTCTACTACCAGAACGCTCTTCCCGTCTTTCTGCAGGTATCCTGCGACATTGAGGCACGATGTCGTTTTCCCTGTGCCACCTTTGTGGTGAGCGAACGCTATTATCGTAATATCCAGCACCCCTCATACCTCTATTGGAACGGTGGTTATTAAACTTATTTTTATTAAGCTGTATAATTATGGGTGTCTCCCGCATTTTAAGTGTTCAAAAGACTTCGATGACAGATCCGGCCTTTATCTGCCGCTGTGTTGCAGCGCAGTAAGATAGGCGGATACAGGCGGCCCTATCGAATAGTTCTCGATGGTTTTTCTGTGCGATAGATGAGCAGGCGTCAGCGAGAGAGACCGCTCCCCGTGCGGTGTGCAGCAAGGCTCCTGTCCCTGGAAGCCGCCCGGTCCCGGACCCTCTCTACACGTTCGGCGATGGATGGCCGATAATTTGGTTCGGCACGGAAAAGCGCGGATATCAACCCCCTGTTGCAAGAGACCGGTGCTCCGGGGATCAGGGCGGAGAGGAGGTTCTGGAGGAGGGCCCCGGGATCCCTGACCCGGTAGCAGCGCCTCATTGCATCTGCTGCATACCGGTCTGCGGTGAACTCCTCGTCGCACATGCGGTGATAATATGTCCGGTAGGCGAAGAAGGCAATCAGGAGAAGGAGAGCGATCAGGATTGGCTTTGTGACGGGAAGCCCTTCTGTCTGCAGGAACGGATGGCAAAAGAACATAAAGCACAGGAGAACCGGGAGGGCCGGGAGGGCCGAGAGAAGGGAAGAGCCCTTTCTCGCGTGTCCCTCTTCATGGAGCAGCACGAACCGGAGTATGTCGTCGCTTGCCTCCGAGAGGTTTTTTTCGTAAAAGGAACGTCGGTAGCGGATGCAGTTGAGCGCGGGACATCCCCGTATAGAGGGGGTGAAGGTGCACCTGATGAGCCTCCTCCTGCGGTCGATCAGCCCCTTCTCCTGGAGTTCCCGGAATATCCGGTGCAGGCGGGTGTCCCGGTCAGGCCAACTCATGGTGATTAAATTATATTAATCAACATATAATAAATGTTGCTCTGAATAAGAACGAAGGATAATTCGAAATTTATCGATTTTGGTAATATCTGTCCCGCGTCTGCGGGTTCCCGGGGCGTTGAACCCGGAAGGTGACCGGGATGCTCCGGAGAACGGGCCCGGGTGGGTGCCGGTACCTGCACGGACGCAACCCGCGGGGATCCCGCATTCCGCTCTCACCTGCCTGCCCTGGAATCCGAAACATTTGCAATCTCCGTTTTTTTCACAATATTTTAATAATAGCAACCAAAACTGTGAATGAATAGAGTGGAGGTGAATATAGGATCGGAGAGTTCATGTGGCCCGTGCTTGTGCCGGCACGGCAGGCGGTCTCCGATTCTCTGAGCGAATGTCAATCAAATACGTGAGTCTTCTACTACTGGCCCTCGCTGCCCTTTCCGGGGCTGCCGGGTGTCTCTCCACGTCGTTTGGGGAAATAACTTACAGCGGCGGCGCCCTGCAGGTCTATGCGGAGAACACCGGTGAGCCAGTCGAGAACGCGGTGCTCCAGGTGATGATCATGGAGGTGGGCGCGCTTGAACAGCACGAGGCCTTCTCCGAAGCGCGGTATATCGACCTTGAACGGGGAGCGAACGAGTATACAGTCCCGGTCGACCTCGATCCCGGGTCGTACAGGGCTTTTCTGACCATCTTCGTCGGCAATGAGCGGAGAGCGTCCATCATCCGCGACCTGGAGGTGGGATCTTGATCTCGTCGGCCGGGCTCGCGGCGGCGCGGGGGCTTGAGCCGGCGGATACGGTCTTTCTCGGCGGCAACGTCTTCAACCCGTTCACGTGCACCTGGGAGCGCACGCACTTCGCAGTGAAGGACGGCTACGTCGTCGGCCTCGGCGACTACGAGGGGAGGGAGGAGTACACCCTTGCAGGGGCCTATGTGGTGCCCGGCCTGATCGACGCCCATGTCCACATCGAGAGTTCTCTCCTTGCGCCGGCGGAGTATGCCCGGCTCGTCCTTTCGCACGGCACGACGACCGTGATCGCCGATCCCCACGAGATCGCGAACGTCTGCGGAGCGCCGGGGATCGAGTATATGCTCGCCGAGGGGGCGCGGACGCCGCTCGATATCCTGGTCATGCTCCCCTCCTGCGTCCCGGCTACACCCCTTGATGCGGGCGGCGCGGTGCTCACGGCGGATGACCTCGCCCGGTTCCGGGGGCGCGAGGGGGTCGTCGGGCTTGGGGAGGTGATGAACGTCCCCGGCGTCCTCGCCGGCGACGGGGATCTCCGGGCGAAGATGGACCTCTTCGAGGTCGTCGACGGCCATGCGCCGTTCCTCTCGGGGAAGGACCTGAACGCCTACATCTATGCGGGGGCGGGAAGCGACCACGAGTGCACGACGCTCGCGGAGGCGCGGGAGAAGCTCCTCCGGGGGATGTATATCATGATCCGCGAGGGCTCGACGGAGAAGAACCTCCGGGACCTCCTGCCGCTCGTTAACGCCTGCACGGCGCCGCGGTGCTGTTTTGCCACCGATGACCGGCACGCCGACATGCTCGCCTGCGAGGGGCATATCGACGACTGTATCAAAAAAGCGGTCGCTTCCGGCCTCAAGGTCGAGCTGGCGCTTCGTATGGCCACGCTCTCGGCTGCCGAGCGGTTCGGGCTCCACGACCGGGGAGCCCTTGTCCCCGGGAGGCTCGCCGACTTCTGCGTCTTCCATGACCTCGACCGCTTTGAGGTCCTCGGGACGTTCAAACGCGGCGTCAGGGTGGTCGATGCCCGCTACCGCGAGCCCGCGTGCCCTGCAGCTCCCCTGCACGCCCGCGTACCGGAGCCCCGCGATATCCGCCTCACCGGCCGGGGAGAGGCGCGGGTGATCGGGATTGTGCCCGGCCAGATCACGACCCGTCTCCTGCGCTGTCCCGTGGACGCCGCCGGCATCCCGGACACCGGCCGCGACATCCTCAAAGCGGTCGTCACCGACCGTTACCGGGCGAGCGGCTCCGGCGTCGGGCTTGTCCACGGGTTCGGTCTGCAGGAGGGGGCGATCGCCGGGTCGGTCTCCCACGACTCCCATAACATCGTCGCCGTCGGGGTCGGCGACGCCGATATCACCCGTGCCGTCGGCGAGGTGGCCCGACTCGGCGGGGGCCTTGTGGTCGCTTCAAGTGGCGACGTGACCGCGCTCCCCCTCGAGTGCGCCGGTCTGATGTCGGCGCTCCCCTACGACGAAGTCGTACGGCGGCTTGCGGCTCTCGAGGAGCATGCCCGGCGGCTCGGCACAATAGAGAACCCCTTCATGTACCTCTCGTTCCTCGCCCTGACGGTCATCCCCGAGGTCCGGGTCACGGAGCGGGGGGTCTTCGACGTCGGGGCGTTCTCGGACGTTTCGCTGTTTGAGGGGTGAGAGGGCACCTGAAGGAAACGCCCCCTGAAGATATTCCCAACCCTTTTTGATCGTGGTCCGAAATTTGAAATCTTCTCTAACGCCGTTCCTACGGTGCTTGAATTTAGCTTCTGTGAAGTGTTTTCCCTTCTGAACATCGTTCAATCCCGTACACGGCTTTCCAGTGGATATCGCCATTGGGGGGTGGGGGTGACGGGGAGTGCGATGTTCCGACAGGAACGGAGCACGAGAAGCCGTTAGGCTTTGAGGGGGGTCTCCCCCCTCCCCTGTCCCCACGGTCCACTGTACCGGGCTTTTTCCTCGTCTTCAAGGTTAACACTTGCAACCGAAGCCCCCTACTCATCAGAGTGCCGTTTCTCGTATCTCGGAGTACCTTGAGTTCGCCCTCTCGATGTCCGCGTAATAGTAACGTCTTGTCTGTTCCCCGTGTCTCTTCTCACCAAAACCCCGTCACCGCATCCGGCGCGAGAACCGCGATCAGGACCAGGATTACCGGCTGGTGCAGGAAGTAGATGAAGAGCGAGTGCCGGCCCAGGAACTCGAGTGGTCGGGTAAACGCCGGCTCCGCAATCGGGAGCGAGTAACCCCGCCGTCCGTCCGGGTAGAAGAGATGCCCGCAGGCCATCCCGATCAGGACGAGGCCGAACCAGGGGAGGAGCGGCACGTAATCGAGGCTCGTGAAGGACGGCGGGCGGATGCCGAGCCAGAGGAGCGGCCAGGGGCCCGTGATGAGGCTTGCGGCGTAGCCCGCGATGAGGCAGGCGATGCTTGTGATGAGGAGTTTCTCCGTATCAAACCGGACAAAGAGCGGTGCGAGCAGAATGGCGATGCCGATGAAGTGCAGGATGCCGAAGACGATGTAGACCGACGGCAGAATGAGCCAGGTGACGGCGGTGATGACCAGGCCGTAGCCGAATATCGTAAGGCCGCGCCGGACGTACTTGAGCGCGAGGCCGCGCCCGGCGAGCCGTTGGGATGTCCGGGCGTAACTGATGGTGAAGGAGACCCCGGCGAGGAAGATGAACGTCGATGCAGTCAGGTAGGCGAGCATCCGGAGGAACCCGCTGGAGACATCGAGCGGCAGGACGCCGAAGAAGTTGAGGTCGAAGGCCGAGTGGAAGACGATCATCGTCACGACGGCGATGCCCCGGGCGAGGTCGATCTCCCAGTATCGCTCTCCCGGCATGGTTCCCACCGTCAGAAGAACCTTCGCCTGATCGGGGCGCCGCAGGCAGGACAGGTCTTTGTATCGGATATCTCCCGGCTCTGCTCCTCGGTGGGCTCGTTGTACACCCGGGAGAAACCGCACTCCCTGCTGCACTCGAGGACGATAAACGGACTACAGATCCGGCCCATCTCCCCTCACCCCGCCTACCTGCTGCAGGCATACCATCCCTTCTACTTTCAGAACGGCTATCTGATAAGGATTTACCCCGGGGCTGGGGGAGGCACCATTATTCCCCTGCCCACCCAACGCTCTCCATGGACGATCGTGACGAGCATATCATAGAGGCCGCCGGGAAATGCCGGGTCGTGGTCAAAGGCGGGCGGGTGGTTGAGGTCGGGACGCCGCAGATCGAGGACTGTCCGCTGGCGCGGCGGTTCGCCTTCCCGGTCAAGGAGATGACGATGGAGGAGATACGGAAGAATATCGAGGAACGAATTCGATCGTTCGGCATGTGCACACCGGAGCGCGAGGTGCTTGCCGGGCCGGACTTCGTCCTCTTCGGGGCGTCGGAACTCCTGAGCAGCGCCGTCCGGAGGGGAGACCTCGACGCTGCGGTGATCGTCTCCGACGGGGCCGGGACGCTGGTCGCGACGAACCCCGCCCTTATCCAGGGGATCGGCGGCCGGATGTCGGGGCTCGTCTTCACGAGCCCGATCCCCGAGGTGATTGCGCGGATCGAGGAGAACGGGGGCACGGTCCTCGATCCGGCGACCGCCGTCATCGACCAGGCCGCCGGCGTAGGCCTGGCGGCAAAACTCGGCCACCGGCGGATCGCCGTGACCACCGCTGTTGCCGCCGAAGCGGCGGCCATCCGTGCGCAGTTCCCCGACGCCGTGATCGTCGCGGTCCATACGACCGGGATCTCGCAGGAGGATGCGGCCCTGATGGCCGGTGCGGCCGATCTTGTCACCGCCTGCGCATCACAGCACGTCCGCGAGGTGGCGGCGAAGACCGCGCTCCTGCAGGCCGGGACGTCGATCCCGGTCTTTGCAATGACCCCTGCAGGAAAGGCGATTATTCTTGGCAAGGTGGGGGAGACCGACCAGCCGGTCATCGTCCACGGCGCACGCCTCCCGGTGCCGGGGTCGCAGTCCCCCTCGCCGCTCTGCTGATCAGCGGCCCGGTATGCCGACGTAGCCCGGGAGTTCAGCGAACTCGGCAAGGACGATATCGGCCTCTATCTCCGCCGGGCTGCTGTCGCGCCAGTCGCCGTAGGCGGCAAACGCCGTCACCATGCCGAGATGCCTCCCGGGAGCAATGTCGCGGACCAGGCTGTCGCCCACCATCATCGCCTCCGCGGGAGCCGCCTCAAGCCGCCGGAGGGCGTAGAGGAGCGAGTCCGGTTCCGGCTTGCGTTTGCCTGAGACCTCCGGGGTCACCACGGCCTCAAAGTAATCGATGAGCCCGGTCTTCTCGAGCCGCCGGCGTGCCTGGATCGCCTCTGCGTCGGTGACGACCGCGAGCCCTATCCCGGCGTCCGCGAGGCACCGGAGCGTCTCCTCGACGCCCGGATACGCCTCGACCAGGTCGAGTTTCACATCTTCGTAGGTGCGGCAGCAGACCTCGAACGCACCGGGCTCATACACCCCGAGTTCCTCCAGGTAATCGCGGATGTTCGCGTGGTCCTCAAACCCGTGTATGCCGCGGAGAAACTGCGAAAAGAGCGCTTCCGGGTCCCCGGTCCCGAGGTAGTCGACCACGCACCAGCACGCTTCCCGCTTCGCTCTGACAAAGTCAAAGAGGGTGTTGTCCATATCGCAGAGGACCGCCTCTATCGTGTTATGCCGAGTGCTGTAAGTTTCCTGCATATCTCCAGTTCCCTTGTGAATGCACGGCAGGCCTCGCCGTCCGCAAAGCGCACCTTCAGTTCGTCGAGATCGTTGCCCTTCCCACCGTACTCACCGAAGATCGTGATGTCGTTGCAGCAGACGAACCCGAAGACGGCGGCAAGGTTGAAGAGCAGCCGCCGGAATGCCGGCGCCGTGCAGGTTGTCGCCTCGAGGAGATATGGGCGGTCGAAGTAGAAGTACTCGAGCCCTTCGGCCATGCAGAGGTCTGCCATGTAGATGTCGGCTGTCAGGAGGACCGGGAGGGCATACCGCTCCTCTTCGAACTTCCGGAGCGCTCTGACGATATTGCGGTCGTTCTCCTCCGTAAGGTGCGTATGCGGGCCCGGCGACGCGATCTCCATCGCCCGGTCGCGGATGGCGCGGTACTCTTTCAGCGCGAGGTATGCGGCTTTCCGGGACCGTTTCATCCGCTTGTTCTCGAGTTCCGCTATGAACTCCCGCGAGCGCGGCGCATGCGCCGTCATCTTCTCGATCATCTTTGCCGGGTACTTGCGGTTGATGGCATACGCGATCTCGTCCCGGACGGTATCGACGATCAGGTAGGAGGCGTGATCGATCTCGGGGTTGTTCAATGCGAAACCATGGTAAAAGAGGTTTGTATCCAGGCCGAAGAAGACCGCCTTCTTGAGCTGCCCATACGATGTGCGTATTGCCTCAAAAGCGGCCTGGTTCACGTAACGGACGATCCCGCTTGCAAACATGCATTCCTGGAGATCGGCATACGAGGGGAGTTCGGCGGCAATCGGCTCGTATTCGGCGAGCCAGTCACGGAAGACCTCGCGTGTTGCGGGCAGTTCGAGCCGGAAACCAGTCCCTTCAGGGCGTGCGACCAGGATCTCCCCCTCATAGAGCGGATAGGTGACGCGGACCTCATCGAGGCTGTTGATGAGGACCTGCAACTCACCCTCCCTGATGACCGCATCGGTCATTCCTTCGCCCCCGCGTCTTCCATAACGTCCCGGATGCTCTGGATCTGGCGCGGGATCATCATATACGGCTTTGCGACATCGTCGGTGTTCTTCATGGCAAGATAGTAGATGTGCCGGATATCAAGCCCCGCGAGCGATACCGCGAGGAGCGCTCCGGCGACCGTGACCTTTCTTCCTGAGGTGATATCGATCGCCACGGAGAATCCCTGCCGGATAAAATCTCCGGCAAGCGACCGGATTGTCTGTCCGGCCCGGATAAAGTCCGCTTCGGGCAGGATATCAACCCCGATTGCGGGAACGAACCCGTATCCTTCCGAGACTATCCGAACAGCCTCGACGGCGGTCGATGCTTCCTGCGCATAGGGTTCTTCGGTGACGATAGCGACCTGTTCGGGGCGCAACCCCTTCTCCCGCAGGACTGCATGATACGCGTTGACGAGCGCCCATGTTGATCGTCCAAGAAGTGTTATGTAGGCATCGCCGGAAGCGGGTGTCACGGGGGGAATCACTGCTTCAAGACTCACCCTGCTCCTATATAGGCTTTGTCGGAGCCCCTCTCCCGGGAGTGCAACCAACGGCGGGTTATCCGGGTCATATTATCTATTATTTTTTGA